>DASUDW010000291.1:0-41121 GCA_036275415.1 Chitinophagaceae bacterium
ATTTTTGTATTTATTTCACTTCAAAATCGGCCTGCTGTGTGTTTATTGAATTACCACCAACAAACACACTGAATTTTCCGGGCTCTAAAATCAACTTCCCGTCAGCATCAAAAAAAGATAGCTCTTGCGCAGAAAGTGTAAAACTTACAGTTTTACTTTCTCCGGCTTTCAATAAAACTTTTTCAAAACCCTTTAATTCCTTTACCGGTCTGATAATGGAAGCTGCATGATCCCGGATATACAATTGCACCACTTCTTCACCACTTCTGCTGCCGCTGTTAGTTACGGTTGTTGTCACTATCAGCTTTTCATTTTTGGAAATTGTATTGGACGAGAGTTTGGGTTTTGAATAGTTGAATTCGGTATAACTCAAACCAAAGCCAAAAGGGTACAAGGGGGCATTGGGTATGTCCCGGTAACGGGAGTACCAGTTGCCCATTCCATCGGTTTCAGTCGGGCGGCCTGTGCTGAAATGATTATAATAAACCGGTATTTGGCCAACTGCATAGGGAAAACTCATTACGGTTTTCCCGGAAGGATTGTAATCACCACTCACCACATCTGCAATAGCATTACCGTGTTCAGTTCCTAAAATCCAGCATTGCAGAATGGCATCGGCCAGGGGTTCAACAGGTGTAAGTATTAAAGGCCTTCCGCTGGAGACCAATACAATTATTTTCTTTCCGGTATTCTTTAGCGCTTTTAGTAGTTGTATTTGAGAAACAGGGATCTCAGGTTGTGCAAGGGACCGGTCTTCGCCTGCCATTTTACCGCTGATGCCGATGTTCACCACCACTACATCAGCATTGCTAGCCATAGACACAGCTTCATTAAGGAGCGTTTCATTGGTGGTTAAGTCAGTATTATAACCTTTTGCAAATTGCAGGTTACTGAATTTGTTTTTAAAAGCTTCAAATACGGAAACGGCATCTTTACTTTTTCCCTGGGCAACCCAGAAATCAAACATATCTTCTTTACTTTCAGCTAAAGAACCGACCAGTAACATTTTAGTTGTAACTGCCAGCGGCAATGACTGATCATTATTTTTTAGCAATACAACAGATGAACGGGCAGCCGTACGGGCAATAATACGGTTTTCTGAAGTAAAAATATTATTACGTTCCTTTTCGTCGTTACAAAACCTCAAAGGATCTTCAAACAAACCGAGTTTGAATTTATAATAGAGTATTCGTCCTACTGCTTCATCCAGTTGACGGAGGGTAATTTTATTCTCTTTTACCAGTTGCGCCAGATGCGAAATGGTAACCAGGCTCTGCATGTCTACATCACTCCCTGCAATAAATGCCTTGAAAGCTGCATCTTTTTCATCACTTGCAAACCCATGTGTAATCATTTCCCTGAATGAAGCCCAATCACTCACCACAATGCCTTTAAAGCCCCATTGTTTTCTCAATATATCTCCTACTAAATATTTATTACCACTGGCTGGAACACCTTCAAAGACATTGAAAGCATTCATGACAGTTGCGGCACCTGCTTTAACTGCAGACATATACGGGGGCATATATTTGTTCCATAAAACTACTCTTGAAACATCTACCTGGTTATACTCCCTTCCGGCTTCTACTGCACCATATGCTGCAAAATGTTTTACTGTGGCAAGTACATGATCGGCATCGTTCAGGTTACCCTGTAATCCCTTCACTCTTGCTGCGGACACAAAACTTCCGTAATACGGATCTTCACCGGCACCCTCCATAATCCTTCCCCATCTTGGATCATTGCTGATATCACACATTGGTGCAAACGTCCAATGCAAACCTGCTGACGAGGCTTCCCTTGCAGCAACCGATGCATTTTGTTCTATTTGCTTTATATCCCAGCTGCATGCTTCTGCCAGTGGGATGGGGAAAATGGTTTTGTACCCGTGAATAACATCGTAGGCAAATAACAAAGGAATACCCAAACGGCTTTTCATGGCAGCTTGTTGAATGCTGCGTGTATCCGCAACTCCAATGACATTGAGCATAGAGCCGACTTTGCCCTCTTTAACCATTTGCATTTTTGCTTTTTGCCCGACATCATTAAGTGCGGGGCCGGTAAAGGCACCGCCGTTCAACTGATTAAGCTGACCTACTTTTTCATCAAGGGTCATTCGGCTTAGTAAGTCCTTGATGCGTTTCTCAATCGGCAATTGAGAATTTTTATACGGCAACATTGTTTGGGCATTAATAGTTTGCAGACCAGGTAAAATTGCAAGAAAAATCCAAAACCTTTTCATTGTTGTATATTTTTTGATTGATACTTATATATATGAAAGAACACTTTGTTACTTACAATTGAAAGGTATTAATAAAAAAAATATGAGGTTCTATTTTATACGATAAAATTCCAGCTAAAAAATGCCTTTTTCAAAACACAATGAACACATTGCTAAACAAGGTTTCTTAGCTTTAAAAAAGGGGAATCGATTTTTTACAAGTTGCCTGTCGATTACGTAAACTATTACCGGCTTATATTTTCCCCTATACTTTGCTAACTTTCCTGTATGAAGTATACTGGTATTTATATAGTGGTCTTAATTTGCCTGGCTGTCAATACGGCTGCGCAACGCCAAAAATTGAATTTTGATATGGATTGGAAATTTCAGTTGGGCCATGCCACCAATCCGGAGAAAGATTTTAATTACAGCATTGTAAATATTTATTCAAAATCAGGGGCGGCGGTAAATACGGCAATAGACCCGGCATTCAATGACAGTAAATGGCGGACACTGGATCTGCCACACGACTGGGCGGTTGAGTTACCTTTTTCTTTTAAGAACAATTTTGATGTAATGTCGCATGGGTATAAACCGGTTGGTGGTTTATTTCCGGAGACAAGCATTGGCTGGTACCGTAAGCATTTTACAATTGCAAAAGAGGACTCCGGCCAACGGTTTCAAATACAGTTTGATGGTATTTACAGAGATGCCAATATCTGGCTGAACGGCTTTTATGTTGGTAACAATAAAAGCGGTTACATAGGTGAAGCATATGACATTACAGACTATATCAATTTTGACCGGGATAATGTGTTAGTGGTAAGGGCAGATGCCACACAATACGAAGGATGGTTTTATGAAGGGGCAGGTATTTACCGGCATGTTTGGCTGAATAAATTTGACAACGTCAATATCAAAAAAGACGGTGTATTTGCAAGAAGCCAGGTTGATGGCAATGAGGCTAATATTTTAGTTGATATCACTGTACAAAATCAGTCATTAAAAACTCAACCGGTACTGGTTTCAGCACTCATCACCAACCGGGAAGGATTAATTGTAGCAAGGTCATCTGAGCAGCCGGTAATGCTGGGCGTAAATAGTGAGCATACTGTTTTAGCAAATCTTCAGCTTAAAAATGTAAGGAAATGGAATTTAGATGATCCCTATTTATATAAAATTATTACACTGGTAAAGCAGGGCGGAAAAACCATTGACAGTGTGAAACAACGATTTGGTATTCGCCAGATCGAAATAAAGCCCAATGGTGTTTTTTTGAACGGACAGTATGTAAAACTAAAAGGAACTAACAATCACCAGGACCATGCCGGTACAGGCAGTGCCCTGCCGGATTATTTGCATTATTACCGCATCAGTTTATTGAAACGAATGGGGGTGAATGCCTATCGAACCAGCCATCATGCTCCTGCACCGGAGTTATTGGACGCCTGCGATAGTTTGGGTATGCTGGTAATGGATGAGCAGCGTTTATTGAACAGCAGCCCGGAATACATGGACCAGTTTGAACGATTAATTAAAAGAGACCGCAGCAGGGCCTCAGTTTTTATGTGGTCCATTGGCAACGAAGAGGGCTGGATACATACCAACAGTATTGGTAAAAGAATAGCACAAACTTTTATTGCCAAACAAAAAGAACTGGATCCTACCCGTACCTGTACATATGCAGCAGATGTAGCGAATATATTTAACGGCATTAATGAAGTGATACCGGTACGTTCATTCAATTACAGGGAATATGCGGTGGCTGATTATCACCGTGACCATCCCAATCAGCCAATCATTGGCACTGAGATGGGTAGTACGGTAACAACAAGGGGCATTTATGAAAAAGATACAATAAGAGGCTATGTGCCCGATCAGGATATTACTGCTCCCTGGTGGGCCAGTACTGCAGAAACATGGTGGAAACTTGCTGCACCTAATGATTACTGGCTGGGTGGATTCGTGTGGACCGGTTTCGATTACCGGGGTGAGCCTACCCCTTTTCAATGGCCGAATATTAATTCGCATTTCGGAATAATGGATATGTGCGGGTTTCCCAAGAACATCTATTACTACTACAAGAGTTGGTGGACAGATAAAGATGTGTTGCATATTTCTCCTCATTGGAATTTCCGGGAAAAAGGCCCCGGCTGGAATAAGCCTAAAGGAGACCAAATTGATGTATGGGTAAATACTAATGCAGATAATGCCGAATTGTTCTTAAATGGAAAAAGCCTGGGAAAAAAAGAAATGCCCCGCAATAGCCATCTGAAATGGACCGTGAATTATGAACCTGGTAAACTGGAAGCCATTGCTTATAAAAAAGGTAAACGGCTCTATCAAAAAATAGAAACTACAGGATTGCCTTTTGAAGTGGTTGTTACGCCGTACAAAACAACTATACTGGCTGACGGAAAAGATGCAACAGTGCTGAATATTTCAGTTCTTGACAAGGAAGGGAGAGAAGTGCCGGATGCTGATAACCTGATAAAGTTTTCAATTGCAGGCCCCGGAAAAATAATTGGTGTTGGAAATGGGGACCCCAGTAGCCATGAACCGGATAAATGTGCAGATGGTATGTGGCAGCGATCACTTTTTAATGGTAAATGCCAGGTAATTATTCAGTCGGGCATGCAAACCGGTATGATAAAATTTGAAGCAAAAGCAACCGGGCTCTGGTCGGGTGGCACGGACATACAAACCATATCAACGGAAAGTGTCAATACAATTTCATTCGATAACAAGTACAAATTGACACCGGACCAGTCAAAGCGAAGAGAAACAGGTAAAATGCTGGGAGCAGACATTTCTTTCTTACCGGAACTAGAAGCAAAAGGAATGAAATTTTCAGATAACGGTGTGGAGAAAGATGCTATACAGATTTTAAAAGACCATGGATTTAATTATGTACGACTCCGTATTTTCAAAGATCCTGCCAGAGACAGCGGGTATTCACCCGAAAAAGGTTTTTGCGACCTGGAGCATACAAGGCAAATGGCCAAAAGGGTGAAAGCAGCTGGTATGAAGTTGTTGCTGGATTTTCATTACAGTGATTACTGGGCTGATCCCGGTAAGCAATATAAACCGGCAGCATGGAGGCAACTTGGCTTTGAAGAATTGAAAAAGGCCGTGTATGAATATACGAAGGAAGTGATGCTGCAACTGAAAAAACAGGGCACTATACCTGACATGGTACAGGTGGGCAATGAAATCAATCACGGTATAATATGGCCGGAAGGGAATGTTAGCCATTTTGACGGACTTGCACAGTTGGTTAATGCCGGAACAAAGGCAGTAAAAGATGTTGATCCTTCAATGATCATGATGTTGCATGTGGCATTGGGCGGCCAGAATGATGAGTCTGTATTTTTTATTGACAATATGCTGGCAAGGGGTGTGCATTTTGATGTGATCGGGGAATCTTATTATCCGAAATGGCATGGCACATTGGAAGACCTCGAAACAAACCTGGAGGACCTGTCCCGCCGGTATAGTAAAGATGTTATTGTCGTAGAATATTCCCACCGGAAAGAAGAGGTAAATAAAATTGCCTTTGAAGTACCGGGTGGCCGTGGAAAAGGCACCTGCATCTGGGAGCCGCTAAGCACATGGGAAAAGTTTTTTGATGATAAAGGCCGTTCAAATGATTTATTGAAGCTGTATGATGAAATAAGCAGAAAGTATCTGAGATAAGAAATCTGCATTTAAAAATTAAAGCCGCTTCCTTTCGGAAACGGCTTTGTGTGTTAGCCCTGACGTAAGAAAAATGTTACTGCTTTAAAAAAATTGCACTGGCTAACTGGTTTGGCGATTGCAGGGTAAAAGAATACACTCCCGGTGTCAATGTACTCAAATCAAATATCCAGGTATTGGAACCAACTACGGCATTACGGGTATATGTTCTTACCGCAACACCCATTCCGTTTAAAATCCGGATATTAACCGGTTCTGTATGTGTTGAAAGAAATGAAACATTCATCACATTAATTACAGGATTAGGTGATAAGGTCAAGGCTGGTAAGTTGTTGCCGGGTACTCTTACTGTTTTGCAAATTCTTGTTTCGCAACCCAATCTTGTTTTAATATAGAGGCATACTTCAAAGTTGCCTGCCTGATTATAAGTATGTGTTACTTCTCTTCCCAAAGCACTGGTGCCATCTCCAAATGTCCAGCGGTAACCGATCACTTCATCATTGGGTGCATGAATACTAAATCCTGTAAATCGGAATGTTCTTGGTCCTGTTAATGAATCTCTCATATAGCCACCACAGAGATCGGGCATACTGCGGATAATAACCTCTTTGCAATCCTCTGCTATACATCCGCCGTCAAACAGCACTTTTACACAAGCCCTGTAAGTACCGGGCGCCGGATAAGTGTGCCTGATGAAATAACCAATGGTTGGTAATGGTGTGCCTGGGCTCAGCATTATGCAAGTGTCAGTACCATCACCAAAATACCAGCAGATCCTGGTTGGCCGTCTGTTTGGAACAGAAGTCGGGTTAGCATAGAATCCTCTTACCAGGCTTGTAATGGATGGTGTAATTTCAAACAATCTTACCTGGCAGGTTACAGGTGGTGGCGGAATTACAACCGGTTTACATTTATAAGCTTCACAACCGCCAAAGTAGATGATCTTCACACAAACCTCATATTGTCCGGGTTGGTTGTATTGATGGGCCACAACATATTGTCCTGTATAAGTTTCAGGATAATTGATACAGGTGTCAGTTCCATCTCCAAACCTCCAGCATATTTTTGAAGGCTTTTTATTATTGTTGTGCCATGGCAATGCTTTAAAGCCCTGTACCAATGGTGTGGAGGCGGTTAATGGTATTCTTTCAAAATCGGCACGGCAGCTGTCAGGCCTTTCCATTGTAACCGGCCTGCATTTTCTGGCTTCACATCCGCCATAATAATTGATCAATACACAAACTTCATAGATGCCGGGAAGCTGATAGCGGTGCTGAACAACATATAAACCATTGTAGTTTTCCGGATAGTTGATACAGGTATCAGTGCCATCTCCAAATCTCCAGCACACCCTTGCAGGTTTACGGTTATTATTGTGATCAGGCAATGCTTTAAAAGAAGCATGCAGCGGGTTATTACTAATTGATAAGGGAAGTCTTTCGAAGTCTGCCCTGCAGGTATCGGGCCTGCCCACCTGAATGGGTTTACATTTCCTGGCTTCGCATCCGCCAAAGTAATTAATGGTAACACATACCTGGTAATTACCCGGATGATTGTAAGTGTGTGTAACAGTATACGGGCTGTTAAAAATAATAGGATAATTTATGCAGGTATCCGTTCCATCTCCGAACTGCCAGCATATCCTTGCCGGTTTTTTATTGTTATTATGTATTGGTATGGCCTTATATGTTACCCGCAGCGGATTGTTTGTTGTGCTTACATTCAGTTTCTCAAAATCTGCCTGGCAAGAGTCGGGCCTGCCTACCCTGATTCCCTCACACTTATCAGCCAGACATCCTCCTTCATATAATATTTTTACGCATACATTATATATTCCGGCATTTGGGTAAATATGATTTACAACATAAGGGCCGGTATAGGTATTGGAATACTGTATACAAGTATCAGCACCATCACCAAACAGCCAGCATATCCTCACTGGTTTTTTATTTTGACTATGCCATGGCAATGCCCTGAAGGATGCATGCAAAGGATTTGCAGTGGGAGATACATTGATACGTTCAAATGCGGCTCTGCAACTGTCTGGCGCCGGAGGCAACAACACTACCTGGCTGCATTTTTCAGCAATACATCCGTCCAGGTACTTAATCCTCACACATACATTGAAAGGCCCTTGTTGGTAATAAGTATGATGAATATTAAGCTGGTTTACCGGTGTTGTAGGATTAATATTGATACAGGTATCTGTGCCGTCTCCGAAATTCCAGCAAACCTGGGTTACCGGCTTGTTGGAATTATGAAATGGTAGTGCCGAGAACTTAACCAGGTGCTTAAGAGGATTCAGGCTTATTATGGAGTCCCGGTACTCAAAATTGGCACGGCAAACGGATTCAATAATTATTGACTTGCATACCTGGGCTGATAAAACTGAGTCACCCGTATTACTGGTATACCGGTAAATTTTTAGACACACATTATATGTGCCAGAAGATTGATAATGGTGCTGAGTGCCTGCCAGTGGCTGGGTTTGCTGGTAAGTTCCGTCGCCAAAATGCCAAAAAGCTTTTCGGATACCCGGTTCATTTCCTAATACCGATGTGTTGGTGAATACCACATTATTATTGGCCGCATCAACGGTAAAAGTGAAATTGGCAACATCTGGAACGGGAGGCAGGGCTAAGGATTGATTGCTCAGGACTATGAATAGAAATCCTGTAAGCAAAGCGTAGAACTTTCTCATGCTGATTGATTTTAGGTGACTAATAAGTCTTACGCCGTTAAAATCGGGATAACACAACAATGTCTGTGACTAAGGTTACATTGCAGGGTTTAAAGGATTTTAGGAATATTTTCACTTAGGGGATTTACGATACATCCCGCTGGTGATCAATAATGAACTGGATTAGTTCTTCCAGTGTAGTATCTGTTCTGGAAACCGCATCATTTATCTCATCCCGGCTTACCTGTGCGGCAAAGGAGGGGGTCTTTAATCTCTTTAAGACACTTTTTACTTCCAGTCCATCATATAAGGTGGGGCGGATAAGTGCGGCCGCATGAATAAAGCCAGATAACTCATCAATAGCATAGATCATTTTATCCATTTTGCTCTCCGGTTCTACACCAAATACAGACGGGCCATGTGAAGCAATGCAGCGAATAACATCCGGATCAATATTTCTTTTTTCCAGTTCTTCGATAATAATGCGGCAATGGTCATCGGGATGTTTTTCCCAGTCTGCATCATGCAGCAAACCCGCAAGTTCCCATTTTCTCGCAGTTAGCTCATCAGTTCCTTCTTTTTCAAGGGCCCAGGCCTTCATATTAGCAGCCACTTGTTTCATATGAAGCCGGAGGCGTTCATTTGGTACCCAGTCATTTAGTAAGGTATTTGCGTCTTCAAGAGATAGCAGTTTGCCGGCGTTTTCAGGATTTCCAAATTCGGTTCGGCCAAGTTTGCGGGAATGCATAGTTCTATTTTGCAGCTAAAATAAGGGCAAAAAGATTAGCTATAAATTATCCTGGTCAAAATATTTATTGAAAATCAGTTAATTACAAAGGTCCAGTTAAAAATACTTTACATTTCAGTAGGCCGGGAACATACCCGGGCCTATCTTTGCACCCCATTTAAAAAACAGTTGCCGGGATAGCGGTGACACAAACAAAATCAAAATGAGCAAACTACATTTCACTACCAAACATGCGAACGAGGCTACCGTTAAGCGCAACTGGTTTGTTGTGGACGGTACTAATCAAACCGTTGGTCGTATGTGCGCAAAGATTGCAGCCATGCTTCGTGGCAAGCACAAGGCCTCTTACACTCCCCACGTTGATACCGGCGATTATATCGTGGTTATCAATGCAGAAAAAGTTGTTTTCACTGGTAACAAACTGGAGCAGAAAGTTTATGACCACTTCACGGGTTATCCCGGTGGCCGTAAAGAAGAATCTGCTGCTAATCTTCAAAAGCGCCGTCCTGAGGTTGTTATTGAAAGAGCAGTTAAAGGTATGTTGCCAAAAAACCGCCTTGGCCGCAAGATGTACAAAAAATTATTTGTGTATGCAGGTGCTGAGCATCCGCATGGCGCACAACAACCAAAAGAATTGAAATTCTAATTAACAAACTTCCAAACAATATATAAATGGAAAAGCAAAAAAACGGAGTGGGTCGTCGTAAAGAAGCTGTAACCAGGGTTTTCATTTCAAAAGGAGAAGGAAACATTACAGTGAACGATAAAGACTACAAAACTTATTTCCCGCTGGTATACCTGCAAAACCAGGTGGAACGTCCGCTCAAAACAGCCGATGTATTAAACAAATTTGATGTCAAGATCAATGCAGCAGGTGGTGGTTTGAAAGGCCAGGCTGAGGCGGCAATGCTGGGTATCAGCCGTGTGCTGGTTGAATTGAATCCTGAGTTCCGTCCTGCTTTAAAAGCTGCCGGATTGTTGAAAAGGGATCCCAGGTCTGTGGAACGTAAGAAATTCGGTCATAAGAAAGCTCGTCGTAGCTACCAGTTCTCTAAACGTTAATCGCTGTAAACAATTTTTAAAAACGATCATTCAAATACAATGGAAAATAATACATCCTTACAACAGCAGCTTCTGGAAGCAGGTGTTCATTTCGGCCACCTTAAAAAGAAGTGGAACCCCAAGATGTTGCCTTACATCTTTGCTGAGAAGAAAGGTATCCACATCATTGACCTTAATAAAACAGTTGAATGCCTGCAGGAAACCGCTGCTGTCATGAAACAAATAGCCCGTAGTGGTAAAAAAATCCTTTTTGTCGGTACTAAAAAACAGGCAAAGGATATTGTTAATGAGTGTGCTAAAAAAGTAAATATGCCTTTTGTTACCGAGAGGTGGCTGGGTGGTATGTTGACCAACTTTAATACTGTACGGAAGAGTGTGAAGAAGATGCAGAGCATTGAAAAAATGCTGGGTGATGGCTCTTTTGACAGCATTACCAAAAAAGAAAGGCTGACCCTTAGCCGTGATAAGGATAAGATGGAAAAAGTATTAGGTGGTATTGCTCAATTGGGCCGTGTACCTGCTGCTTTATTCATTGTTGATATTGGGCATGAGCATATTGCATTGGCTGAAGCAAAGCGTCTTGGTATTGCTACGTTTGGCGTGGTGGATACCAACTGCGATCCTAACAAGGTAGACTTTGCTATTCCCGCCAACGATGATGCTACCAAATCAATTGCCATTATCGTTAATTACATCACTGCTGCTATCGCTGAAGGTTTGGCTGAAAGGCAGGCTGCCAAGGATGAAGAGGTAGAAGAAATGACGGATGATGAAAAAGAAAGGAAAGCAGCTAAACTGCTGGCAGAAGCAGAAGCAGAAGGTGGCCGTGGCGGCAGAGGCCGTGGAGCCGGTGGCGGGCAAAGGCGCCGTACGCCTTCTGGCGGAAGCCGCGGACCAGGTGGTGCAAGGAGATAAAGGCCGAAGCCCGAAGTCAGAAGTATGAAATCTGACAAAGGGAAAATTCATTCAATAATTTTTTAACCCTGAAGAGCGGAGTCTTATCAGACTTCTTACTTCAGACTTCAATTTCAAATCATGAGTACTGTAACTATAAGTGCAGCAGATATAAATAAACTTCGCCAGGCTACTGGTGCCGGTATGATGGATTGCCGCAAGGCGTTGACAGAAACAAATGGTGATTTTGAAGCAGCTATTGACTGGTTGCGCAAGCAAGGTCAAAAAGTGGCTGCTAAAAGAAGTGACCGTGAAGCCAAAGAAGGTGTAGTTATTGCAAAGACAACAGCTGATAATAAAGCAGGTATTGTTGTATGTGTTAGCTGTGAAACTGATTTCGTTTCTAAAAATGCAGACTTCGTTGCTTTTGGCCAGTCAATTGCTGACGCAGCAATAGCCAATAACGTATCCAGCCTCGATCAGTTGATGGAAGTTACAATTGGTGAACTGACTGTTAAGGGACTGGTAGATGAAAAACTCGCTACAATCGGGGAAAAGATTGGTATTACCAAGTTTGAAAGGATTGATGCACCATTTGTGGCATCATACATACACGGTGCTTACCGTATTGGTGTACTGGTAGGTTTGGATAAAGAAGCAGCTGATGCCGGTAAAGATGTAGCTATGCAAATTGCAGCATTAAATCCGGTGGCTGTGGATGCAGCTTCTGTGCCGGCTGATGTAATTGCCCGTGAAAAAGATATCATTATGGAAGTAATGAAGCAGGATCCGAAAATGGCCGGAAAACCTGATGAAATGATTGCCAAAATTGCTGATGGTAAAATGGGTGCTTTCTTTAAAGAACAAACCCTTACCGCCCAGGCTTTTGTAAAAGATGGCAGCAAAACGGTAGAGCAGTACCTGAAGGAAAGCGGTGATGTTAAAGTAACAGCTTTTAAAAGAGTTGCACTGGGATAATTACTCATTACGGATAAAATTTTAAAGGGAGCTTTTAGCTCCCTTTTTTCATGACTTTACCCGATTGTATGTGTATGTTCAGTGTCAGAAAATAATTGGTTTAATGGCTGATGGTTTTTGAATTCCTTTTGTAAAATTGGGCACTAAAAAAATATCATGCAATGACATAAACATGTGATTGTGCCGGTAGGGTAAACCAGGGTGTTCTTTATACAATCTTATCCTTAAAGGCCTTTGCTACTGCCTCTGACTTGGAATTTACATGCAGTTTTTCGTAGATCTTTTTAATGTGGCTCCTTACAGTATCTATTGAAATGAACATTTCAGCTGCAATCATTTTGTAACTAAAACCGTTTACCAGGTGTTGCAGCACTTCTTTTTCCCGGTCGCTGAGATTATAATCTTCTCCGGCGGGTACCTGCACTTCTGAGAACATTTTAAGCACTTGTGTTGCAATCGAGGATGTCATTGGGGCGCCGCCGCTGGCCGCTTCTGTTATGTATTCCAGGAGCTTGGCCGGAGGGGTTTTTTTGAGTATATAGCCATTGGCGCCGTTTTTTAATGCCTCAAATACATTTTTATTATCATCAAAAACAGTTAGCATGAGTACTTTCACCTCATGGTTGTGCTGCCTGATCCTTTTCAGGCCTTCAATACCGTTTACACCCGGCATATCAATATCCATCAAAATAACATCCGGTCTGAAAGCTTCTACTTCATCAACCACATTGCTGCAGTTTTTAAAAGATGCCAGTACCTGGAATCCGTCACTTCCGTCAATCAACATGGTAAGCCCTTCTCTCAGCTGAGGATTGTCCTCGTATAGTATTATCTTAATCATACTGTTTTTTTGATTGGTGTGTTATTACAAATTTAGCCATACTTTTTATGCTCTTACATCACATATTGATGTGAAACACTTGCTTTTCTCAGAAGCCCCGGCCACCGGTTAATATCCGATATAAACCCGGTGTAAACTTTCTTACAAATCTTCCCCAAACTATACAGGCAATGACGACTGCAGCAGGTATAAGCAGATAGCAAATCAACCTGTAAAAAGGCAGAAAACTCAGTTCCATTAATGCCATATTCATTACATAGGGCAGCAATGGCACATGGATTCCGTAGAGGAAAAACGAAAAACTGCTGGCCTGCACAAACCATCTCTTTCGCATGGCCCATCTTATAACTTTATCAAATCCAAACCACATAGCCAGAATTCCGGACAGAATAGACAACTGGTAAAAGATAACCAGGGTAAGGCCGGATGAATATTTATTGGGTTCCAGCTCAAAGGCCATAAATGTTTTTATGACGGTAAGGCCGATAAATATGATAAATGCAAGGCCTGTGCTTAACCATTCAGGTTGTTTTTCAATAGAGAAGTTTTTCTTTTGAATCCAGATGCCCAGTGAGAAAAAGAAAAGTCCCCGACCATCTACATATATGAACTGAAAAAGGGAAAAGAAAAGCAGGAATGTAAGCGGCAGCCAGATGTAAGGTATCTTAATTACCATCCATTTTATTGCCGGGTAAATAAGATTGTAAACAAACAGGGCAACTATAAACCAAAGCTGGTAAGCGATAGGGGCTGCTATCCACCTTTTAAGGATACCCAACCAGCCAATTTCAGTATAGGGTCTGTTATCCCCAAGCTGGTCTAATTGGGAACGGTATACCACCTCAGCCGTATAGTGAAACTGCTGTAACAGGAAAGTAAGGGCCAGTCCAAGGGCACTCCATAAAAGAAACGGGATGATCAATGTCTGAAACCTTTTCTGCACTTGTTGCAGGTAAGGGCGGTGGTCATAAGTGGCATACAGGTAGCCGGAAATCATAAACAATAAGGGAATACGGAAACGAAGAATACCATTGGCTATAAAATATTCAAAAAAAGAAGTAAAGGTGAGCGGCTCGTCCACTGTACTGTAAGGTGCCAGGTATGTATTTTCAAGGTTATAGCCGTGTACATATGCGAGTAATGCAATACACAGGAAAGTAAAAAACCTGAATTTCTGACTCAGTGCTTTGTTCATACGGCTCGTTTAGGTAAATGGAATTGCCAGTTTTACAGTTGTGCCTTCACCCTTAATAGTTTTGATTTGTAATTTTCCACCCATGGCATCGGCTCTTTTTTGCATATTGCTAAGGCCATTGCCACTATCGGCTGTTGCTTTATCAAAACCTTTACCGTTATCTGATACTTCAAGTATCAGCTGGTGATGCAGAATCACCAGGCTTATATTTACAATTTCTGCTTTTGAATACTTGGCAGCATTGTTTACGGCTTCTTTAAATACCAGGAAAAAATCCCGTCTGGCTTCCATATCGAGTTTAACATCATTTACATCCTCTTCAATATTAAAGGAAACCCCCATTTCTTTTGCTTCCAGGATACTGGTAGCATATTCCCTCATCCGGGCAACAATTTTCTGCATGCTGTCATTCATGGGTTTGATACTCCATACAATATCATCCATAGCTTCCATCATGCGCTGACTATTCTCACTAATCTTGCTTATATATTCACTTGTTTTTACTGAATCGGTATTCAGCTTGCTTTTGGCCATTGTACTAAGAATATTGATTGTACTAAGTGTGGAGCCCATATCATCATGCAGGTCCCTGGCTACCCTGTTGCGGATTTTTTCAACCGCCAACAATTTATTTACCCGAAGCCGGTGCAGTGTATATATGAAAAGTAACAGGATGAAAAGAAGAGAGCTGATAAACCAATATGTTTTCCAGAACGGCGGCCTTATATAAAGTTTAAAAGAAGTAATTTTCTTTGATCGTATACCGTCTATATTCTCACAATAAATGGAAAAGGTGTAATGTCCCGGAGGCAAAAGAGGATAGTTTACAAAATTTTGCCGGTCTGCCCGAATCCATTCTTTGTCAATTCCATCCATTTTATAATAATAGGTCAGTTTTTCTTTCTGCGAATAACTCAATGAAGAAAAGAATATGGTAAACGAATTCTGATCAGATCCAAATCTCAGTTCCGGTAATGCCAGCAGGGAATCAACCGGCATATATTCATTGAAAAGCTTAAAATCTGTGATTACAACATCCGGCGGAGACGTTTTCAGGTCAAACATAGACGGTAGAAAATACATAAGTGCATTAGCACCCGCAAACATTACATAGTTTTCATTGCAGATAAAGTCCGAAGTAGTGGTAAGATTCGCCAGTGTTATTCCGTCTTTTCTGCCATATGGTGTGAACCGGTCTGTTCTGGGGTTGTATTTACTTAGTCCGTTTTTAGTAATAATCCAAAGATTTCCATCCCTGTCTGCTCTTATCCGCTGAATGGTATTTCCCGGCAAGCCATCATTGAATGTTTTCCAGGTAATCTTGCCGGTATTAGTATTTATCAGGTGAAGTGCTCCGGCGCCAAAGGCTATTGTTGTATCATTGATCTGGTCAATATCATCTCCTGAATTAATAAAAAGAGGGTCTTCTTTGGAGTTGCTGGTGTAATGCCTTATAATTTTATTGCCATCATTGCTAAGGCAATAAAGACCCTGGTTAAAGGTTGGCACCCATAGTTTCCCCATATTGTCCACGAGTATTTTAGGCGTTATAGTGCCAAACAACTGAACCCTGGTGAAGACAGAACCATTGTACTTTATCACATGGCCACGTTGTGTTGAAAACCAGATAGTGCCGTTTTTATCACCTGTGATATACCTTATTGTAGCTGCCTCAGCTTCTTTTAATTCCAGGAATTTGGATTGTTGGGTGGAGGGGTCATAAATGATATATTTTCCGGCCTGGCATCCAATCCAGATTTTCCCATCTGAATGCTGATACAATGCCCAGGCCTGGTGATACTGTGCAAAATTTACCTGGTCCATAGCCGGCATATTCTTATAGATGCCGGCAGAATAGCTGTTAAAATTCTTGTCTAAAGTCAGTATTCCTTTTCCCCAGGTACTCAGCCAATATTCTCCTGTTTTCAATTGGATGAGGTCGGTGATTTCAATACCACCTTTACGTTCATCAAAAAGTATGTTGACTACATTATAGGTCCCGCTTCCGGGTGAGGTAAAGAACAAACCGTTATCAGTAGATATCCAGATACTGCCATCCCTGTCTTCCATTATGAAATTAGCAGAATGATAGGCTATACCGCTTTCACCAGCTGTACCGGGTTTATAGAAATAAAATCTTTTGGAATTGTTATCATAATTGAAAAGACCGTTTGATCCGTAAACCCAAAGTACTTTTTGACTGCTTTCAAAAAAATTGGTAAGCTCTGAATATTCAGTGTTATCATTTATACCTGCCGTATCCTGCAGTAAGTTGCCTCTCTCGTCATAACATCTTTTAAATTGCCCGGTTGTCCAGTTAAATACCCAATATCTTCTTTTTGTGTCTATAAAAAATTCAGTCAACCCTGTCATTATTTCTTTTTTATCCAGTAAAGGGATATGAAGGGGGTTGTATTTATTGGTGTAAATTTTTTGGGAAGGGATATCAAAAACAGCCATACCGCTGTCAGGACAGGGAAACCAGATTTGCCTTTTTACTGTGTCTTCAAATACATTCAAAGCAGAGATCCACCCAGCAGGGAGTCTAAACGGATTTTCATCGCTAAATGTTTTTTGTTCTTTATTGTACCGCAGGATCCCATATTTCCAGATACTCAGGTACATGTTGTTTTTGCTGTCTTTCCACAGGCGCATACCGCTTCGGGCCGGAATGGGCCTGGATGTTTTAACCGGTACAATTTCATACTGAAACTTCACGGGGTCGTAAATACCTATTTGAAGGAGAGGCCCAAAAAATAACCAAAGTTTTTCGTTCTCCCCCGGTATTATCTGGGATAGGTCAGACACGGGTAACTGTGCTGCAGAAGGATTACTGTTGCCAAAACTGATAAACTTACTTCCGTCAAACCGCTGCAATCCATTGGCCGTGCCCACCCATATATAACCGGACTTATCCTGGTAAGTACAATAAACAGAATTAGACGAAAGCCCAAGTGCATCATCGGTACTGATACGGTTAAATGTATAACCTTGCTGGCCATAAGAAGCGATGGCAACTACAAGGAAAACTATCAGTAAGAGTTTTTTCATTCCGGTACAAATCTAACAAGTGGAAATGGGTTACAAAAGGGATAATGACAAAACCACATGTTTATGTGTGGACCTTTCGTTATTCCCCGTTTCTGACATAAATGTGTGACAGAAATGTTCCTATTTAAGTAAAACCATGCAAAAAGTACATGCTTGTGCTATTTCCCGGGGTTTATGCTATTCTGATATTTGGTTATTATTTTTTAAACCTTATAAAATTGAAAGTCATGAAAAACAAAGTTATAGTTACAGTCCTGGTCATGTTTACGATGGTAATGGCCGCTTATTCTAAAAATATAGCTCAGAATCCTCCGGTAATGAAGATCAATCTTGAAAAAAACTTTTATTATCTGGAAGTTAATGATCATATATCAGTTGTGTTAACGAATGAAACAGGAGGGGAAATAGTAATAGATGGTGACAGGGTGTTGGCAAGAAAGGTAAGGGCTGTAGTTAAAAAGAACAGATTATATATATGGCTGGCAGGCAACAGCAGGGGAGAAACGGTTACAGTTTATGTGCCTGCCCTGTTATTAAAGCAAGTGGTGATCAATGGCGATTCCAGGATAAACACGGCTACTACATTAAATAATTCAGCTTTGGATATTGTGGTAAACGGCGCCTGCAGGCTTAACCTGCGTTCACGGGGAAAAATAGCCATTTCGGGTACCAATGAGTTTGAATTTACAGAAGAAAATAAGTGACGATTTTTTAAATTTTAAAGCAACAGGTATGAAAAAGTTATTATTTACAGCCGTACTTTTCATTACATCACTATCAACTTTTTCGCAACAGCAAATTGAGCAGGAAGCTTATTACAGAGTGGCAAAAGTGAAAGATAGTGTTAGCCTCTTTAATGGAAGACTTAGGCTGATCAATATCTTCAAACAGCAGCTTAATGTACTGTATGAAACACGAAATTTACCTCAAGAAGAAGTAAAGAAGCAGTTGATCAGCAGAACCTATGTCCCGTATCAGCAGTTTTGGGAAAGTTATGTAGGTGACAGTAATACTTATTATGAGAATGTGATGAAGACGCTGATAAAAGACAGCCTGCGTATGATTGCAAGGAAATCGTTGCTATTTTCTTCATTCAATATCGACAACTTTTTTAGCCTGGCAGCATCTGTCATCAGCTGTTATAGCGGTAAAAATCCATCCGGTACATGGTTTATTGCCTTCGGCCATGGTGCTACAGATATGGGCGGCTTTGGAGACGGTAGAATGGTACTTGATCTGACACACAGCAAAACCGATATGGCATATGTCCAAATGATATTACCTCATGAGATCAATCACCAGGTGTATGATAAAAATGTTGTAGAGGATACCAGTGCAAGAGGCCTTTACCGTGTCATCAATGAAGGCTTTGCGGTATATGTGAACCAGGTTGTCTTTGGAGACAAGTATACTTTAGGAGAATATTTACAATACACTCAACCGGAGCTTGAATTTTGCCGGGCCAACGAAGATGTAATATTTAAAAAGCTTAAACCGTTTTTGTTTACAAACAGTAAGGAGCATGCCCTTGCTTTGGCAAACAGGGGGCAAAAACCCTTTAATGATGGGCCCGGTGCAATAGGATATTATGTGGGGTATAAAATTGTTGAAGCATATGTACTCAGGCATGGAAAAGAAAGCTGGAAGGATATTTATAATTTATCACCGGCGGAAGTGCTCCAAAAAAGTGGATATGGTAGTTAGAAATGGAAAGAGATAATATAGATGTGGTGACCGGCCGCATCTTTTTTTGTTTTTGTTCTTTTTTCACCCCTATATGTGATTGTTTTCAACTTTATATGAAGTGATATTTGTGTCATCAAAACCGTAATCATTAAACTTATTCTTATGAAAGGAAAATACATCACAAGGAACATACAGTTAGCTATGCTGGCCGGAAAGAAACCCGATCCCGATTTACAGCACAACTGCGAAAATCAAGGTGTTTGCAGCCAAACCTGTAATTGTACTTTAACTAAACAAGGTAAGGCAACTGATAAGGATACCTGGCTGGTTTTTAGTGAACCCGATAACGAGTAAAGCAGTGAAACGGCCACACGGTATATAAAGTGCTTTAATTACAATTTTTATTTAAACAGCAACAAGTCTTCAACTATCTCCTACATAAGCAATCATTACGGCCTTCTTTTTCTAAAGAGGGCTTTTTTGTTTTCACATGTTCATGCGGTTGTTAGCTTTTCATCTGCAAATGATATTTGCCATTATTATTTATTACATTAAAAAGTATAGTTTATGAAAAAAGGAATTGTATTAGCCGTTGCTATTGTAGCAGGTCTCATTGGTCACTCACAAATCAGGATTGGTGTTTATGGAGCCGGTTCATTAAGCAAGGCCTCCTTTACTAAAGATGAAGGACTTGCTATTACCTCAAAGCCTGTTTATGCGCCTTCAGGCGGTGTAGTTGCAGATATCCCGTTGTCTGAAAAGTTTAGTATTCGCCCATCTTTAGGGGTCATACAAAAAGGTGTTAAGGCGACGGCAACCGGTACTGATGGTACAGTAACAGGGATTGTAAAAAGTGATATTAAAATGAATTACGCAGAAATGCCGGTATTGCTCACATTTAAAAAGCAGGCAGGCAATACAACTTTAGTAGTTGGTGCCGGTCCGTCATTTGGCCTGGGAATGGGAGGAAAGCTGAAAACAGCCAGTTACCTGGATAATATCCCCGATCCCCTGTTCACATTCGAGGCCAATCCATTTAAAAAATCAGATCATATAGACGAACCGTTTAAAAGATTTGACTTTAGCGCATCTGCTATGATAGGTGCTGAATTCAAAAATGGTTTCTTTATATCTGCTAACTACCTGCACGGATTGAGTAATATCAGCGGCAGCTCTCAGGATTCAAAATTTCGTAACAGGACAGCTTCTGTTGGTATCGGTTATTTCTTCGGACGTTAGAAAGGATGATTACTTATCAAATTTCATTAATCATTAAACCTTTTAGCAATGAAAATAATAGTAAAATGTTTCAGCCTATTATACCTGTCGGCGATCTTGTTCTGCTCTTGTACCAAGGAACCCGATAATCCGGTAACTAAAAATTTTATAGTCTCGGATTATAAAAAAGTAGAAACCGGTGACCAGCATCGTATTACCATAACCAGGGGTAGTGGTTTTTCTGTGGTGGCAAAAGGAGAGCAAAGGGACATTAATGAACTGATTGTACGGGTGAATAATGGGATACTAAAATTTGAATACAATCAATACCGTGCAAACAGGAAAAGGGTATATCTCACTATTACGCTGCCCTCTTTGGAAGGGATCAACCTTTCAGGCCAATCTGAAGCAACTGTTTCTGGTTTTGCAGAAACAAACCTTGTACAACTGAATGTTTCGGGGCAAAGTGCCTGCTGGGTAAATATGAATGCTCCAAAATTTTTGCTGGAGGCAAGCGGTCAATCGAAAATTGAATTTCAGGGAGGTACCAGTACCGGGTTTCAGGGATATGCAAGCGGACAATCAGAAATCCTTGCCTATGGTTTGTCAACAGTTGTTTCAGCAGATGTGACTGCAGAAGGCCAGTCTGTTATAAAAGTAAAAGTGGGTAATATATTTAAAGCTAATGCTTCTGGCCAAAGCCGTATTTACTACCAGGGTGACCCTTTGATAAGTCAGATCACTGCAACGGGAGATGCAAAAGTAGTCAAACAATAATGTGTTAAAAGAAGCCATTGAAAACATCCCGTTACGCCGGGATGTTTTCTTATTTTTAAGTCAGCATGGATGCATACAATCAATACTTTGAAGCCAACAAACATCTCTGGAACCAGCGTACTGTTGTACATAAAGCTTCTGAATTTTACAACCTTTCGGGTTTTAAAGCCGGTGAAACTGTTATAACGCCAATTGAGCTAAATGAATTAGGAGAGGTAGATGGCAAGACAATGCTGCACCTGCAATGTCATTTTGGAATGGATAGTCTTGATTGGGCCAGGAGGGGGGCATTTGTAACGGGCATTGATATATCTGATACAGCTATTTTTGAAGCCCGCAAGCTGAATGAAGAACTGAGGATGAATGTAAAATTTGTTTGTTGTAATGTATTGGATACATCAAAATACATCTCAGATCAGTTCGATATTGTCTTTACATCGTATGGAACTATCGGGTGGCTGCCTGACTTGCAACCCTGGGCAACAATGATTGCAGAGCGGCTTAAACCCGGTGGGGTGTTTTACATTGCCGAATTTCATCCTGTTATATGGATGTTTGACGATGATTTTACCCATATAGCCTATTCTTATGAAAACAAGGAAGTAATCATTACTGAAAACCAGGGTACGTATACTGATCGTAGTGCTGCTATTAGCGGAAAAGAGTATAGCTGGAACCATAGTATCAGTGAAGTATTGAATTCTTTGATAGCTGCAGGACTAAAAATTGAACTATTCAACGAACACATGTATTCACCTTATCCCTGTTTCAGGAATACAGTGGAGGTTGAGCCGGGTAAATGGCATATCAGGGGACTGGAAGGTAAATTACCAATGGTGTATAGTTTAAAGGCACATAAGTATTGATTAAGCCTTAAAAAAACTGTCTTTCATAAACTACAGGCAATAAACTTACTCCTATCTTCGCAGCGAAAAATCTTCTCCATGCTCCCAAAATACAAACGAATACTCCTCAAACTTTCCGGTGAAGCTTTAATGGGCGATAAAAGTTTTGGCTTTGATACAGATGTCATAGCTCAATATGCTCAGGACATTAAAAGTATTACAGAACTGGGGGTACAGGTGGCCATTGTAATTGGTGGCGGAAATATTTACCGAGGTATGAATGAGGCAGATACAGGAATAGAAAGGGCACATGGCGACTACATGGGCATGCTGGCAACTGTAATCAATGGAATGGCATTGCAGGCCGGATTGGAAAAAGTAGGAGTGTATACCCGTTTGCAAAGTGCCATCAAGATGGAGCAAATAGCCGAGCCTTATATCCGGAGAAGGGCTATTCGTCACCTGGAAAAGGGCCGGGTTGTCATTTTTGGCGCCGGTACCGGCAATCCATATTTTACTACAGATACCGCAGGTTCTTTGCGGGCCATTGAAATAAATGCAGATGTGATTTTAAAAGGTACAAGGGTTGACGGTATCTACACAGCCGATCCGGAGAAAGACCCCACCGCTACTAAATTCAATGTGATCAGCTTCCAGGAGTGCCTTACTAATAATTTAAGGGTTATGGATATGACTGCCTTTACTTTATGTATGGAGAATAGTCTTCCCATTATCGTATTCAATATGAACAGAGAAGGTAACCTTCGGCGGGTGGTAACAGGTGAAAAGGTAGGTACCCTGGTGAGAGGATAAATACCACGTATTTTTCCCATTCAAAATTTTGCAGCAACTACTATATTGTGGCTTTATCTCCAAGCACACCTGTGAAAAACTATTAAAGAATTATACCAGTAATTTTTATAGTTTTCAAACTACCAGATAAAGCCTATGGGTCCCCAGCTTACGCTGTCTTTACTTGAAATAATAGTATTAATGCTTGGAGCAATTCTCCTTGGCTTTACTATACACTTTATTATTTCCAGTAACAGATCATTCAGGGAATCAGTAGAAGAAGCCCCCGGTGGTAAAATACGCCGTGAACTGGATGAGTGGAGAAGCCGTTTTTTAAACGAAAACGAACTACGTCTGGAACAGGTCGAAAAACTACAACAACAACTTAGGGAAGCACAGGAAGATCGTAGTATTTATGAAATTGAGGCTGATGAAATACGAAAACAAAACAAGCAATTACTCAAAGATTTAGAAGAACTAAATGCCAGGCAACCCAAGCCCGCCGCAAGCAGAAGCGGATACCTGGAACAACTTGAATTTGCTCAAAACACCTTATTGCAGCAAAATGAGAAAATTGCTCAACTGCTTTCTCAAATTGATATTGTAAAGGAGACGGAAGAACGGCAGCAGGAATTGCTTCGAGAAAATGAAGAATTAAAGATAGAAACCGAGGCTCTCCAGTTGAAGTTGATGAAGAAGGAAAAAGAAATGGCGACTACGCTGAAAAAAGAACATCTGACTACTGAAATGAATTCTATGCTCGACAGCGCTTACAATGAATTTGGTGTGCTGCAGGATAAAATTCAAAAACTGGAAAGCCAGGTCATTTTTACCAAGAAGATCAATATGGAATATGAGGACCTTAAAGAAGGGTATTATAAACTTAGCAAAGACTTCGAGGAGCTGAAATTGAAATATAACCACCAGCTTTCCGAAAGCAGGCAATTACAGGAGGAACTGGCTGAAACAGAAGATAAACTTAAAGAGGCCAATTTTCAGCGGCAGCAGTTGCAAAAAAGGGTAAGTTACCTGGAAGAGATCAATAATGATATGCAGGCTGTGGCTGATGCTAATAAAAAGCTGGAGAGCCAGATAAAGCGAATTGGAGAACTGGAAAGTATGCTTAATGTGTTAACGGAAGAAAGAGATATACTTGCCAAAAAACAATGAAAATTATATTTCGTACTAACAAAAAAGGTGGCTGAGTTTTCAACCACCTTTTTTATTCTCTTAAGCTTTTTTTGCAGCCTTTTTCTTAACTGCCGCTTTTTTAGCGGGCCTGCTTTTTCCGAAAGAACCTTTGAAGCGTTTGCCTTTTGCTGTTTTTTTATCACCTCTTCCCATGATATTTATTTTTTAGATTAATTACAAAGATACCCAAGCAGATTAAAAAACTCCATTCCGGTTATCGAAAGGGAGTTTTTTAATGCGTTTTAAATTTGTCAGAGTTTAGCAGCCAGTTCTTTACCGGCTTTAAAACGGGCCACTTTACGGGCTTTGATTTTTATTACTTCGCCTGTTTGCGGATTGCGGCCGTTACGGGCAGATCTTTTGGATACGGAGAAGGTACCAAATCCAACCAATGTTACTTTTCCACCTGCTTTCAGTGTTTTGGTGACCGCTTCGATAAATGAATCCAGGGCAGCGTTGGCTTCTGTTTTATTGATACCGGTATCTTCAGCAATCTTGGCAATTAATTCAGCTTTGTTCATGATATGTTGTTTTTGAAATTTTAGTAACGGCGGCAAATTTAACCGCTTTTTCTTTGCGGCAAAATTAATTTGGTCGTATCCGAAATAATAATAAACCTACTGTAATCCGCATCAGGCAAGCATTTCAGGCAAATTCATACATCTTATTCAAAAACCGGTATTACAGATGCTGTTGGTGATACGACTGCGGCTGAAATTCAGTGAGATAGCAGTTTGAGTCTGTTTTTATGCAGGAAGTTGCCGTTTTAAATCAGCTATTTAGTAAGAAAGTATTTTATACACACTCAATGCACAACCATCATAACCGACCTGAAAGCAATGAATTTATCCGCCCATTTATCAGTTCCTTTTTTTCGCAGCTCATCTGCAAATTCCCTTATGTACCGGTTGTAAAGCGCCTTGCTTTCCGCATGGTATTGCACTGCATAGGTAAGGCCATCAGATTCGTCTACTTCCAGCAAGCGGAGAATGGTTGCTTTGGTAAAGCAGCCCGTATTTATGACCTCAGGGATGTGTTCATCTTTCAGCCAGTTTAGCCATGCTGCTGAAATGGAATGATCCACTTTTATGGTTACGTTATATATGATCATAATTTAGTTTTAAGTTGAACATACACCGGGCAATGGTCACTGTGTTTTACATCCGGGAAAATATCTGCATCAATCAATTGTTTTTTCAACGGCTCCGTAACGGAGATATAATCAATCCGCCAGCCTTTATTATTGAGTCGTACGGAGGGGAAACGCTGGCTCCACCAGCTATAGCGGTGAGGTTCCGGATGAAACACCCGGAAAGTATCTACCCAGCCGTCTTTCAGGAAGTTTGTCATCCAATCCCGTTCTTCCGGTAAAAAACCGGATGAGTTTTTGTTGCCTTTTGGGTCATGTATGTCAATTTCGGTATGGGCAATATTATAATCACCACATAACACCAGGTTGGGATGTTTTTTCCGCAATTTTTTTAGCCAGTTATCAAATTCATCGAGCCATTGATATTTGAACTGCTGTCTTTCATCGCCACTGGTGCCTGAGGGGAAATAAGCATTTATGAGCCTGATTTTTCCAAAATCCAGTTGTATGACCCTTCCTTCATCATCACTGGGGCTATGTCCGTTTCCATATTCTACATGATCCGGTTTTATTTTGGTAAATACGGCAACGCCGCTGTACCCTTTTTTTTGGGCACTGAACCAGTAGTTATAAAAACCAAGTTCATGAAAGGGTTTGTGGTCCACATCTCCCTGTACTGCTTTGGTTTCCTGCAGGCATATGATATCTGCAGGATCAGTTTTCAGCCAGTCAATAAACCCTTTTTTGATGGCGGCTCTTATGCCGTTTACATTATAGCTGATGATACGCATCGCAATATTGATTAAATTGATGGCAATTTACTGTTTACTATGAAAGCATCGGTAAAATCAAACTCCAGAATAATACCACCCAAGGCACATGTGTACCTGGAGGGTCCGAAAAGCAGGGGGTATGAACTGCTATTTGCCATACGGGTATTCTGGCAATTTATGAAGGGATTCAGGACACTTCACTTCATAGGCCCCTGCATTACGGTTTTTGGATCTGCCCGATTCAAGGAAGATCATATTTATTATCAAAAAGCAAGGGACATAGGCAAAAAGATCGCAGAACTGGGTATGACTACTATGACGGGTGGCGGTCCCGGTATAATGGAAGCTGCCAACCGGGGAGCATTTGAAAACGGGGGAACATCAGTTGGCTGTAATATAAGGTTGCCATTTGAGCAAAAGGTGAATCCTTATGTTCATAAATCAGTAACCTTCGAGCATTTCTTTGTAAGGAAAGTTTTGCTAGTAAAATATTCCTATGCATTCATCATTTTACCGGGTGGTTTCGGTACTATGGATGAATTGTTTGAAACACTTACGCTGGTGCAAACACAAACGATCGACCGGTTTCCTGTCGTATTGATCGGGAAGGATTATTATCAGCCTATGATGGATATGATCGAGGAAATGATAAAAGAGGGAACTATTTCAAAGGATGATATGAGACTGGTTCATTTAACAGATGATACGAATGAAGCTATCCATTTTATAAATAATTATATACGGGATAATTACCAGGTAAAGCGCAGGAAAAGACGCTGGTGGCTGCTGGAAAAGCGCTAAATATTTTAATGTGTACTTATTACACAAAGTTCGTATCTTCAACATCAAATTTCTTGTCATGCTCTACAAACGATTGCTGTTACTGCCCATTCTGGCAGTGATAACGCTGGCTTCCTACGCCGATCAGTCAATCTCCGTGCAATCACCGGATGGTAAGATACACCTCAGTCTTATGCACAAAAACAACGGTGAGTTATCGTATACTATCCATTATAAGGGCAGGAATGTCATCCTTCCTTCTTCCCTTGGTTTCCGTTTAAAAAAGCCGGAAGTTTTATTAGCAAAATTTGACCTTATTGCTATCGATTCCTCATTGGTGGATGAAACATGGAAACCTGTTTGGGGTGAAGTAAGCCAGGTTAGAAATAACTATAAGCAAATTGTAGTGAAACTTACCGACCGCTCAGGGTCTGGCATACTGTTACAGGTTTTCTTTAAAATATTCAACGATGGGGTAGGGTTCCGCTACGTATTTCCGCAACAGGAAAAACTGAATCATTTCATCATTGCTGATGAGTTGACGCAGTTTGCTTTAAGTGGCGATCACAAAACATTCTGGATACCGGGTGATTATGACACCAACGAGTTTATGTATAACACGACAAAACTCAGCGAGGTGGATGCTTCATCAGGAGGGGCCGCTGCAGAAATTTATGCGAAAACATTTTTTGATAAGAATGCCGTGCAAACACCATTGATGATGAAGTCGGCCGATGGTTTGTACCTGAACATACATGAAGCTGCATTGGTGAATTATCCCGCCATGAACCTGGTGATTGATAAAGCAAACCTTACATTGAATGCACACCTGGTACCTGATGCGGTAGGCAATAAGGCGTATTTACAGGCTCCTGCTGCAACGCCCTGGCGCACCATCATTGTAAGCGA
This sequence comes from Chitinophagaceae bacterium, assembly GCA_036275415.1. Classification (GTDB taxonomy): domain Bacteria; phylum Bacteroidota; class Bacteroidia; order Chitinophagales; family Chitinophagaceae; genus JJ008. The sequence goes on from DASUDW010000291.1 coordinate 27,428, forward strand.
CAAGGCAGCCCAGGTACTAAGCTCAAAAATGATTTTGAACCTTAATGAGCCTTCAAAGATCAAAGAAACCTCCTGGATAAAACCGCAAAAATATGTAGGTGTTTGGTGGGAAATGCATGTGGGTCGCTCAAGCTGGGATTATGGTGCTACACAGGCTGGTTCTGCCCTTTCGCCACATGGAAAACATGGCGCAACAACGGAGAATGTAAAAAAGTATATTGATTTTGCTGCACAGCATGGTTTCAATAGTGTGCTGGTAGAAGGCTGGAACACCGGGTGGGAAGACTGGTTCGGACAATGGAAGGAGGATGTATTTGATTTTGTTACACCCTATCCTGATTTTAATGTAAAAGTGTTACAGCAATATGCGGCCTCAAAAGGGGTAAAGATGATCATGCACCATGAAACATCGGCCTCTGTTACCAACTATGAGAGATGGATGGATACCGCTTACCGTTTTATGAAACAATTTGGGTATGATGCAGTAAAAACAGGCTATGTCGGCAGAATAATCCCCCGGGGTGAACACCACGATGGTCAATGGATGGTCAGGCATTATGAACGAGTAGCACAAAAAACGGCCGGTTATAATATTATGCTGAATGCACATGAACCGGTAAGGCCAACAGGGCTGCACCGCACTTACCCCAACTGGCTGGCTTGCGAAGCAGCAAGGGGAAATGAATTCAACGCCTGGAGTGTGGGTAATCCCCCAGAACATGAAACGATATTGCCGTTCACCCGGTTAATGGGAGGCCCGATGGATTATACACCGGGCATCTTTAAGATAAAGATGAGCCATTACAGCCCGGATAAAAAGGAACAGGTGCATACTACCTTGACCAAGCAACTGGCCCTTTATATTACCATGTATAGTCCGCTGCAAATGGCTGCGGACCTGCCGGAGAATTACGAAGCAAAAATGGATGCCTTCCAGTTTATAAAAGATGTAGCGGTTGATTGGGATGATACGAGGGTGCTGGATGCCGAGCCCGGTGATTATATACTCATGGCGAGGAAGGGAAAAAATTCAGATAAGTGGTTTATCGGTGCAATTACAGATGAGAATGCAAGAAGCCTTTCCGCTGATTTTTCTTTCCTCGATGAAGATAAAGTGTACCAGGCCACTATTTACCGGGATGCCGATAATGCTGACTGGAAAAACAATCCGGAGGCTTATACCATTGAAAAAAAGCTGGTGAATAAATATTCTCTGCTTGGTTTAAAACTGGCTCCTGGGGGAGGTACTGCGGTCAGCATCATTCCACTTACTGCAGCGCAACAGCAGGAGATGAAGAAGGAAATTAAATTACTACCCAGGCCTAAAAAGAAAAAATAATGAATATGACAGCGGCTGATATTCTTGGCTATGCAGCGGGAGCTGTAACGGCGTTCACTTTTTTACCACAGGTTATTAAAACCTGGCAGTCTAAATCGGCAAAAGATGTTTCACTCAATATGTTCATTATTGCCTTTGTAAATGAAATAATGTGGCTGGTTTATGGAATTATGCTCAATAACTGGGTAATTATTTCCACTAATGCCGTAATGCTGGTGATGTCCGGAATTATGATCCTGCTGAAATTAAAATATAACCATCAGTAAGTATGGCAATTGATACAATTATCTGGGACCTTGGCGGGGTACTGGTTGACTGGAACCCCCGTTATGTATTTGATGATAACTATTTTGAGACAGAAGAACAAAGGGCCTATTTCTTTCAGCATATCTGCACCAATGAGTGGAACGAAGAGCAGGATGCAGGACGGTCAATTGTAACAGCTACCCAGGAGTTGGTAAAACAATTTCCCGATTGGGAGATTGCCATAAGGGATTATTATGGCCGCTGGACAGAAATGCTCAGGGGCCCTATTGATGAAACGGTTGCACTTTTCAAAGGGCTAAAAGACACCGGCCGCTACAAAATGTATGCATTGACCAACTGGCAGGCTAACCTGTTTGATATTGCATTGGTTCGGTATGATTTTCTGCATTGGTTTGACGGCAGGGTGGTTAGCGGAGAAGAAGGTATGCGAAAACCTTTTCCTGAATTTTATCAAAGACTTCTCGGCCGGTATAATGTACCGGTTTCAAATGCTTTATTTATAGATGATAATATACGGAATGTGAAGGCAGCGGAAGAACTTGGAATTGACAGTATTCACTTTACAAGTGCGGAAAATTTGAAGGAGATATTGAAGCAAAAAAATTTATATTAGTAAAAAAATAAACATGGAGGATAATTTACAAGCTTCAGAACAGCAGGGCCTGTTTGATGATCATATAACTTACGAACAGGCAACCACCGGACAACGATTTGTAAATTGGTTCGTAGACAATATCCTGCTGAGGTTAGTTATTACCTACCTGACCGGCGAGCTCCTTGTAAATTTTCTGCTGAATGTGGCCCCTGAATTTACCTACCGGGCCTTTGGAGATGGTGTTGCATTTGAGGGCTATTTAGTTTCTTATTTATTTGCCATTTTTCACTACCTGTTTTATTATACTATTTGTGAAAAAGCCTTCAAAGGATATACACTTGGTAAGTTAATATCCGGAACCAGGGCCATCCGGTTGGATGGGCAGGAACTTACAATGAAAGACGCCATTTTGCGAAGCCTGAGCAGAATGGTGCCTTTTGAGGTATTCAGTGGTTTTGGAGATGCTCCCTGGCATGACAGCTGGACAAAAACTACAGTGATCAAATCCCGGTAGCGTTATTCCAGTACCGGCCTTAGCCATTTCTCTGCTTCTTCCATACTCATGCCCTTACGATTGGCATAATCTGCCAGTTGGTCTTTGCTTATTTTACCCAGGCCAAAATAATGGCTTTGCGGATGTGCAATATACCAGCCGCATACTGAAGCAGGAGGATTCATGGCCAGGCTTTCAGTAAGCTCAATACCGATATTTTCTGTGGCATTCAGCAAACTGAATAGTTTCAGTTTTTCTGTATGGTCCGGGCAGGCGGGGTAACCGGGAGCAGGCCGTATGCCTTTGTATTCTTCTTTAATTAACTGTACATTGGTCAGGTTTTCCTCTTTTGCATAGCCCCAGTATTCTTTTCTTACTTTTTCATGCAGGCATTCTGCAAAAGCTTCCACAAACCTGTCAGCCAAAACCTGAACGATGATCTTATTGTACTCATCATGATCAGCTGCAAATTTTTCAATATGTCTTTTGGCGCCATGAATGGTAACAGCAAATGACCCCATATAATCGTCGCCAATTTCTTTTGGTTTAATAAAATCAGCCAAAGAAAAGCTGGGTTGCCCTACTGCTTTTTTCAATTGTTGCCGCAGCATTTCCAGCCTTACTTCTCCTTTTTCAGTATGTAGTGTTATGGAATCTGCGTTATTGGTATTTGCCGGCCAGAAGCCAATTACACCTTCTGCAGTAAACCAGTCTTCCTGGATGATCTGCTTGACCATTCTTTGTGCATCATTGTATAAACGGGTAGCTTCAGCGCCAAATATTTTGTCTGACAGTACTTCGGGAAAATGGCCTGGCATTTCCCATGCAATGAAGAAAGGGCCCCAGTCAATATATTTTGCAATGGTAGCCAGGTCAAAGTTCTTCAAAATTTTTACTCCGTCTATTGCCGGTTTTACAGGCTTGTAATTTTTCCAGTCAAAATATTCTTTGGTTACAACTGCTTCTGTATAAGGGATAAGTTCTTTTTTGTTTTTATTGAAAAACTGGTCTCTCAGGTTTTGGTACTCCTCTGCAGTCTTTTTAAGAAACTCCCCTTTTTCTTTACTTAATAAGGTGCTTACGGCTGTAACGCTTCGGGAAGCATCGAGTACATGTAAAACACCGTTGTCATACTGGGGTGCAATTTTTACTGCAGTGTGCATCCGGGAAGTGGTGGCGCCCCCAATCAACAGGGGCTGCTTCATGTTGCGGCGTTTCATTTCATGTGCCACATGTACCATCTCATCAAGCGATGGAGTGATGAGGCCGCTTAATCCTATAATATCTGCTTTTTCCTTTTCGGCAGTATCCAGTATTTTATCAGCCGGTACCATTACGCCCAAATCAATAATATCATATCCATTACAACCCAGCACTACACCGACAATGTTCTTCCCGATATCATGCACATCGCCTTTTACTGTAGCCAACAGTACTTTCGGCACATTTCCGTTACCGGAATTGGGATTGTTCTTTTTTTCTTCTTCGATGAACGGAGTAAGCCAGGCTACACTTTTCTTCATTACCCTTGCACTTTTTACTACCTGGGGTAAAAACATTTTACCAGCACCAAACAGATCTCCCACTACATTCATGCCGTTCATCAGCGGGCCTTCTATCACATCCAGTGGTTTGGGGTATTTTAACCTTGCTTCTTCCGTATCTGTGTCGATGTAGTCTGTAATACCGTTTATCAGTGCATGTTTCAGCCTTTCTTCAACGGAAGTATTTCGCCAGGCTTCGTCTTTTACTTCTGATTTGCCTTTTGCCTTCACTGTTTCTGCAAAGGCAATCAGTTTCTCAGTAGCTTCATTGTTGTCGTTGTTGCGGTTTAAAATAACATCTTCACATAATTCCCTCAGACGGGGTTCTATTTCATCATACACCACTAACTGGCCGGCATTTACAATACCCATATCCATGCCTGCATGTATAGCATGATACAGGAATACCGAGTGCATGGCTTCTCTTACATGGTCGTTTCCCCGGAATGAGAAGGACAGGTTACTTACACCACCACTTACTTTCGTGAGCGGCATCAGTTTTTTTATTTCCCTGGTGGCTTCAATGAAATCAACCCCGTAATTATTATGTTCTTCAAGGCCGGTGGCCACGGCAAAAATGTTTGGATCGAAAATGATGTCCTGGGGGTCGTAGCCAACTTGTTCTGTCAATATTTTAAAAGCCCTGTGGCAGATCTCTACTTTTCGGTCTTTCGTATCAGCCTGTCCTTTTTCATCGAAGGCCATTACAATAACAGCAGCGCCATAGCTCTGGCAAATAATTGCCTGTTCAATAAATTTAGCTTCACCCTCCTTCATCGAAATGGAGTTAACTATGCATTTACCCTGTACACATTTCAACCCGGCCTCAATAATCTCAAATTTTGAGCTGTCGATCATGATAGGAATCCTGGCAATATCCGGTTCACTTTGCAATAGATTAAGAAAGGTGACCATTGCCTTCACTCCGTCCAGCAGGGCGTCATCCATATTCACATCAAGTATCTGGGCGCCGTTTTCTACCTGCTGACGGGCTACACTCAATGCTTCCTCGTATTTATTTTCTTTGATAAGCCGGGCAAATTTTTTAGATCCTGTAACATTGGTTCTTTCTCCGACATTCACAAAGTTGGTTTCCGGCCTGATGGTCAGCGGTTCTAATCCGGCTAATCTTAAGTAGGGTCTGATTACGTTGGTATCTTGCATCTATATATTCTTTTTTACAAATAATTTTCTGATAACAGAAAAGTTATTTACAACGAGTATGAGGATGGAAAGCACTATTAATAGCTGTGGTGTCGTCATGCTAATTCTTTTTCAACAACCGGCAGTTGCCTTGGTTTAAGTTGTTTAACATGCTCGGCTATATGGCGGATATGATCAGGAGTGGTACCGCAGCAGCCCCCTACAATATTTACAAAACCTTCCCTTGCCCAATCTTCAAGATAATGGCCGGTATCTTCCGGTTTCTCATCATATTCACCCATGGCATTGGGTAATCCTGCATTCGGATAAGCGGAAACATAGCAGCTGGCAATTTGTGATAACTCTTCGATATGTGGCCGCATTTCTTTGGCGCCCAGGGCACAGTTCAGACCAATACTCAGCGGTTTTGCATGCATCACGGAAGTATAAAATGCTTCCAGGGTTTGTCCGCTTAATGTCCTGCCGGAAGCATCAGTAATGGTGCCGCTGATCATAATCGGCAACGGTGTTTTACCGGTATCCCTGAAATATTTTTTTATGGCGAAAATGGCCCCTTTGGCATTAAGTGTATCAAAGATTGTTTCTATCAAAAGAATATCTACTCCGCCATCCACCAGTCCTTTTACCTGCTCATAATAAGCTTGCACGACTTCATCAAACGATACTGCCCTGTAGCCAGGATTGTTTACATCCGGTGATAAGGAGAGTGTTTTATTTAACGGGCCAATTGCCCCGGCAACAAATGCCTCTTTGCCGGATCTGCTGATGGCTTCTTTTGCACACTTTGCAGCGGCAACATTCAGTTCATACGCCAGCGATTCCATACCATAATCAGCCATGGCAATGGTGGTGCTGCTGAATGTATTGGTTTCAATAATATCAGCGCCTGCTTCCAGGTATTGCCGGTGAATGCCAATGATAATCTCAGGCTGAGTAATGTTCAGCAGGTCGTTGTTCCCCTTTACATCACAGTGCCAGTTGGTGAACCTTTCGCCACGGTAATCGGCTTCAGCCAGTTTATGCCGCTGGATCATGGTTCCCATGGCACCGTCTATAACTAAAATGCGTTCTTTCAAACAATCATGGATTGTCTTCATACATAACTTGTTTGCGAACTATAAACGTTGGGAAACCAAATAAGGAGTTTCGTACCGTTTATTAGTTCTGTTTCCCTTCGGGATCCTCAGGGTGCCAGGCCGAACAATAAACAAATCCGCCTGAAAGTGGTGCAAAACTAAGCTTTATGACCTTATAAAACAAGCCCGCCGGGTATCAGCGGCCCGATACATAATTCTCTACGGGCAGCCTGTTTTGCAGGCTTCTGGCCAGCGTCATTTCATCGGCATATTCGAGTTCTCCGCCAAAAGCAATACCACGGGCAATGGTAGTTATCCGGAAGGGGTGGTTGCTTTGGGCAACAAAGGCTGCCAGTTTCTTTTGTATGTAATAAATGGTGGTATCGCCCTGTATATTAGGGTTTAAAGCAAAGATGATTTCTTCTGTTTGTTCTTTTTGTATCCTGCTGATAAGGGATTCAATATTTAACTGATCCGGCCCAATTCCATCTAAGGGGGAAATTACTCCGCCTAAAACATGATAGGTCCCGTTAAATTGCTGTGTGCTTTCAATGGCAATTACATCACGAATACTTTCTACTACACAGATCGTTTCCTGTTTTCTCAGAGAATTGGCGCATATCGAACAGATGTCTCCATCGGCTACATTGAAGCAGCGATGGCAAAAGCGTATTTCATTGCGCATTTTTGCAATTACTTCGCTGAAATTAGTTACTTCCTTAGTGTCCTGCTTCAGTAAATGCAATACCAGTCTTAAAGCTGTTTTTTTACCGATACCGGGCAGTTTGGCAAATTCATTCACCGCATTTTCCAATAAAGAAGAAGAGAATTGCATGAGGAACAAAGTTAGGCTAAGAGAATAAATGAGAAAAGGAGGACTTGAGAAATACAACTGAAAATAAGAGGAAATTGAACAACATCCCGGTTTTCATTCCTATAATCGATTAGCCTATAGGGCAATATCAAATTCGTTCTGCCAGCCGGGTTTTATATTTATTTTTCGTTCTATGGGTTTGGCTATTTCGGGTTGCAGGTGTTTGCCAAAAAACTGGCCCGGGTCCCAACTGCCATTTTTATTGGTATCGTATAAAATCCGGATATCATATTCACCCGGCAGAAAAAGTGTTTGTGAAAAGTCGGGCCCTGATAAAGGGAAAGATTTTTGATTGGCCTCACTGCCCAGTATAAAAATCAAAACCGGGTTTTTACTCATATCCAGGTTCTTGAATTTCATTTTTAGTGAGCCATACTCTGACAGCTTTTTTGTTTTAAAGCTCAGGGTATCATCTTTCAGCAATTTTTTACCGGTGGAGTCTTCCGCAAAATCTTTTTGAAGAATGATATGATACAAAGTGTTTTCTTTCCATTCTTGTGTTAAAACAATCTTTCTGTTGGTACTGTCTTTTTCAAAACGGTAACCTTTGTCAGGGGTAAAACTGCTGTCTGTAAAAAGTTTGATCTTGTTTGAATCAAAGGAGCGGAGCGGTGTGTCAAATGACAGATAGAATTCTGAAAGAAGGTCCTGCTGCCCGTTTACCAGGTTATTGGTGAATTTTAATCTTTTATCAGCAGTGCCGCCGGTGGTTTTTCTTCCAATAGTGATATTCCCTGCTGCAGGTATAGTGGGTGGTGGAGGCAGGTTTTTGGAAGCATAGGCATAGAGTACCATCGAATCGTTCTTTGCTTTTAATTCAACCGGTTTGTCGGCAAATGCGAACAATTGTTTTTCGCCGAAATACCTGCGGCTTCCGCCCTCATCTTTCAGGGCATATAGGTAGAATTTTTTTGCAGGGAGGTTGTTGAAGCTGAAACTGCCTTTGCTGTCAAGCCTGGCAATATAACGGGGCTTTTCTTTAACTACTGCAGAGTCATCGCTGTTGGTGTGCAGCATTACAATCAGGGTGGTATCAATCTTTCCGGTTTCTGCCAGTACCACTTTGCCGCTCAGCTGAAGGGAATCTAAATAGGCACCGGTTGAAAAGGTGTAAGAAAAATCCTTTATCGGATTACCTTCTGTAAAGTCGCGGATAGCATTACCAAAATTAAAAGTGTACGTAGTATTCGGCTCCAGTGAATCTTTTAGTTTTAAAGTGACCGTTTTCAGTTTAAAATCAACCAACGGCGGGTTAACCGGTAATGGGGATGCCAACAGGTTTTCTGAAACATTCTGCACATCAACAAATTCATCAAATGTGAAAGTAACTTTATTTCCTTTAAAATTGAGGGAGGAGTCACCGGGTTCTGCTTTGAGTAATAAAGGCGGTATTGAATCCCTGGGCCCGCCTGCCGGGGGCACAATGTTGGCACATCCGGAAAGGACTACGATTTTCTGGATGGCAAACAAAATAAATAGGGAACAAATAAATATACGCTTCATTACGGTGAGTTTCACATCATGCAAACATAACCTGTTTATGCTTATCAGTGCAGGGGGTTGAGATCAATATCTATAAAAATCCTGTTAATCATTGCCCTCATCTTCTTCGGTTTCATGCAGCTTAACGGCAAGATTGTTGTTCTTTGCAAAATTGCACCAATGGCAATCTTCTTTGCCACAGCCGATATAAAACTCCCTGTTCTGAATCTTTTCCCAGGTTGAAGCTACTTGACCGCTTACTGTAGCAATATCTTCAGGTGAAATGACAATCTTATGCTTGCGGTATTTCTTATCATTATCAGCCTCCACGAAATCAAATTCTGCACTTATCACTTTCCAGTCTTTTTGTTCGTAGTTATCAACAAGTATTTTGTAAAAAACTGCCTGCCGCCAGTAATCCCCGCCATCCGGATTTTTATCTGTGGGGCCTTTTAGTTTTTCTTTGGCTTTGTCCGGGTCACCGGTTTTATAATCCACCACATTTACCATTTTACCATCAAATTCCAGTTTGTCTAATGCGCCGCGGATCGGCACATTTTTATACACCGTTTTGATCCGGCGTTCAATAGCCACAATCTTATTGAAGCTATTTATATGGGTGTCATAATAGCCATTTAAAACAATATCTCCTTGTTCCATTCTCCGTGCAAATTGTTCTTTGGTAAAACTTTCCCTGTGCCTTTCCATATACCATTTAAAGTCAGCTACGAATTCTTCTTTTGCCGGAAATTGTTCTTTGCCGCTGTCCTGCATTTTGCGAAACAGTTTTTCCAGGGCATAATGAACAGCGGACCCGAATTCTGTGGCTTCATTTCTTGGCGAGGGTATCCGGATTAAATTTTTGAAATAAAATTCCAGCGGGCATTTCAGGTAATTGTTAAGGGCGGTTACATTCATCACAAACTTATCCAGTATCCTGCTCACAAATTCTTCTTCGATCTTTTCAATTTCAGGAGCTTCCGGGGTTCCAAAGCTTAATGCCGCAAACTCACTCACTACATCCGCATCGATGATAACTTTTTCAACCGGTAAGTGATGATTGTCCTGGATTTCTGCGATGAACATGGAAGGCTCCAGTTCCTTTCCGTCATTTTTAAACTTACTGTATGAAATATATAAATGCTGCTCAGCCCTGGTGAGGGCCACATAGAAAAGTCTCCTCAATTCTTCTTCATCGTTGCCCGCCGGGCGGGAAGAAAACATGGTATCGGGCAGTTTGTAACCTCCGCCGGGTTTTCTTTTCTTCTCCCAGAAAGTGGCATTACAACCAGCTACAAAAACGTATTCGAATTCCAGTCCTTTTGAGCCATGTGCCGTCATCAGGTTGATACCTTTGTCGTTTCCGCTTACCTGCACAAGCGGCAATGAGATTTTCTCTTTTTCCATCAGATCAATAAGGCCGACCAATTGCTGCAAAGTGAGAAAAGGGTTGCGGCGGGTTTCTTCTTTCACAAAATCAAAAAGTCCCGTTAGCACCTGAAGTTGCCAATGTTTGTCAGGCCTCTGCATTATTTGTGAAAGTATCCCGGCCTCCCTGATAATACTTTCAAACAAGTGCTGTAGTGTTAGATTTGAAACATCGGCCAGCAGTTTTTCGATCACTGAACTTGCTTTTTTCAAACCTTCATGCAGCCCGTTGCTAAAAAGGTCTTTAGCCGGGGCATTCAATTTTTCTGTTAGTGTTTGCCGGATAGATGTAGTGTTTCCGGCATATTTCTTATCAGCCACTTCCATGGCCAGTTTGGCAATTTCAACCGGTGGTATGCCAAACCAGTCAAAGTGAAGAATTTCAAAAAGCATTTCATCACCACTATAGGAAATGTCATGTTCTGCCTCCAGGTATTTAAGTACCAGAACAATTTTTTGTGCCAAAGGCAGTTCCAGGATGTTCAGGTTTCTTTTACTGTAGACCGGAATACTTAACTGTTTGAAATATTGCGACAGTTCTTCCCCGTATTTGTTTTCTTTATAAATAATTCCGATGCTCCCCGGTTGAACACCCTGTGCCACCAGTTGCTGCACTTTTTTGGTTATGCCGATCATTTCCAGCCGCTGTGTTTCATATTCCAGGATGAGTGGCTGATGGGTAAGTTGTTTCAGCGATTCTTTTGCCGTAAGTAAATTCTTGCTAAGCCCTGGAATTTGTTTTACCAGTCTTTCTTCGTTACGGTCTATCAGCGATTTGGAGATATCGAGTATGGGTTGAACGGAGCGGTAATTTTTTGTAAGCACTACTGTCAAAAGGTCCTTTTGATAGTTGCCGGCAAACTGCAGCATGTTTTCTACATTGGCCCCCTGGAAGCGGTAAATACTCTGATCATCATCCCCCACCACAAATACATTTGGTTTTTCCCAATAGCTGATCAGCAACTCCACCAGGCGGTTTTGTGTGCCGCTGGTATCCTGGTATTCATCTACCAGTATGTATTGAAATCTCTCCTGGTAATTAGCCAGTAAGTTTTCCTTTTCACTAAAGGCTTTTATCACCCAGTTGATCATATCATCGAAATCGTATCTGTTCCTGGTACGCATCAGTTGCTGGAAACCGTCAAATTCGTTAACTGCTGCCCTCAGTTTTTCCATTCTTTTTAATTCATCATAATAAGAAGGTTTCAAGTCCCCTTTTTTCCATTTTCCCGTCTTGTCAGTTTTGTAAATAAACTCTTCTCTGTTGGGCAGGTCGCTAATATATTCATCAATTTTTTGGCTGATGTATGCCGGTGTCCATCCTTCCCGCTTCATATTACTGAACAACTGCTGCAGGTTGTTTACTTCAAAGTATACATCGCCGCGGTATCTTTTCAGCGGATGGTTTTTCGGAAATGAATCAATCAATTCTTTAAATAATTGAATTTTTTCCAGGTCAGAAATGGGATCAAGGGCTGTTTTTTCAAAAAGAGAAAGATTGTCCTGAATTACATCATTACAAAAAGCATGAAAGGTATAAATATTCACTTTGTAGGCGTCAGGGCCTATGAACTGCAGCAACCTTTTGCGCATGGCCACCACACCGGCATCGGTGTAGGTAAGGCAAAGAATGTTTTGCGGTAAAGCATCTGTTTCCAGCAGAATTTTTCCGATCCGGCTCGCCAGGATCTGTGTTTTGCCGGTGCCAGGCCCCGCAATCACCATTACAGGCCCTTCTATGGTGTTGACAGCCAATTGCTGCTTTTCATTCAGCTTTTCAAATTCTTCTGTAAATTTTCTCTCTAATCTTTCTTTGTTAAAGGACATATTAATTCGAACTTTTTTCTTACTATCAGGTTATTACAACGAATTTATACCAATAATCTGCATGGCAGCACATTCAATTAAAACAGTACAGAAGATCCCGGTTTCTTTGGAAAAGGCATGGGAATTTTTCTCTAACCCGGCTAATCTGCAGGCAATTACACCTGGTGATATGGGATTTAAAGTAATCTCCAAACATCATGGTGAAAAGATGTATGCCGGCCAGATAATTGAATATACCGTAAAGCCGGTTTTGGGCATACCCGTTTACTGGATGACAGAAATTACCCAGGTAAAAGACCGTCAGTTTTTTATTGATGAACAGCGTTTCGGGCCATATGCTCTCTGGCACCACCAGCATCATTTCAGGGAAATAGAAGGGGGTGTAGAGATGACGGATATTGTACATTATAAAAACCCGCTGTGGATATTGGGTAAACTGGCCAATATGTTATTTGTGAAAAACAAGCTGAAAGGCATTTTCGCCTACCGCTTTCAAAAAGTGGAAGAATTATTCGGCAAATGGCCTGGAAGTCAGTCCACTCAGGTTGAAATCAACTAGAATCTGCAGACTCCCTACTCCGAACTCCTGACTACTTTATCCCTGCTCTCTTTTTCAGTTCTGCCATGGGTATCACTAATAATCTTCCGATGGGTTGATTATTACGATAGGTGATCATTTTTATGGCAGCAGCTTCTTTTGGCACCATCAGGGGCTCTTTATATGCCGGATAAAAATTATCGGGGAATGAATTATCGAAACTGTAATGGATGTTTAATCCTTCTATTTCTGTTTCTAATTTCACAACCACAGTTGCTGTATCTTTTTTTGTTACCGTTACAATAGGGTCATATATACTCGGCGCATATTTTACCTGCGCCATATCCAGTCTTTTGAAATGTGCTTCCGCTCTTTTACTGAAAAAATCCCAGTTACGGTTTTCTTTCGGGCTCCACAAAACTTCTGCAATAGCAAATGCCCTTGGCCAGGTCATATATTGTGCATGACGCATATTATATACCTGCTCCGTCCACAGGTTGGCCTGTCCGCCTTTTATCAGTTTGGCATCCACTCCTTCGGGTAAAGGTTCAAACTGGTAAGCCTTTTTCAAACGGAGTGTTGCATATACCGGTGGTTCAATTGACCCATCTCCCTGCATATAATCTAAATAAGCAAAATCAGTAGGGCTCATTACCACTTCATGTCCCATTTTAGCAGCTTCAATACCTCCTTTCATTCCCCGCCAGCTCATAACGGCCGCATTGGGCGCCAGTCCGCCATCCAATATCTCATCCCACCCTATCATTTTCTTTCCCTTGCTGTTTATTATCTTTTCTACCCGTTTTACAAAGTAGCTTTGCACTTCATCCAGGTTTTTTAATCCTTTATCCTTCATCAGGTCTTTAATCTGTTCATTCTTTTCCCAGAAATTCCGGGCGGTTTCATCACCTCCCATATGTATGTAAGGAAAGGGAAAGAGCTGTGCTACTTCAGTAAATATTTTATCTAAATACTCGTAAGCTATTTCCTTAGCAGGGCAAATGGTATTATCCAGTAAGCCATAAAAATGCTGGCCCCCGCCGGGCCATACCATAAAGCGGTCGCCG
>DASUDW010000292.1:0-4977 GCA_036275415.1 Chitinophagaceae bacterium
AATCTAATACCTCATATAGAGTCCCTGATTTTTGCCAGTGATAAACCGGTGACGACTCTTGAACTCACTGAACTGGTAAATAATGCGCTGGGATTTATGGATGATAAAGTTTCTCTCGACCAGGTAGAAGCAGCCCTGCAGGGTATACAGGAAAAATACAACACCGAATTTTACCCTTTTGAAGTGGTGCAAAGCGGTGGCGGATGGCAGTTCCTGACCAAGAAGGAATACCATAAGACAGTGGCCCAGTTGAATGGTGACAAATTCCTGAAGCGCCTCTCGGCAGCTTCATTGGAAACACTGGCTATTGTTGCGTATAAACAACCGGTTACCAAAGGGGAAATTGAAGCTATCCGTGGTGTCAGTTCAGATTATGCATTACAAAAGCTGCTCGAAAAAGAATTGATTATCATCAGCGGAAGAAATGAAAAAGCCCCCGGGCAACCGCTACTATACGCTACTTCCAAAAACTTCATGGACTACTTCGGTATCAATTCTGCCGAAGACCTTCCCAAAATAAAAGAAGTGATCGCTGAGCAAATAGTGGAGCCCACTGCTATTAACCAGGTTCAGGCAGATAATGAATCAACACCGGATGACCTGGATAATACGGAGGCGCTGGCAGTAAACGATGGGGGTGAACTGGTGGTAAATGATACTACTGCTGAAGGTGAAGAATCCTGAGATAACCTGATTAAATTATAAATGATGCTATGCCATTCCCCCGGGAATGGCATAGCTGTTTTACTTATTTTCGCAATAATGGCAGCGCAATTAACACAAGAAGAATTATTACAGGCAGCACAAAGTTTCGGAACACCGCTGTATGTATATCATGCAGAACGCATCAGTGAACAATACAAAAGGCTGGAAGAAGCATTTAGAGGATGTGATGCCCGGATTTTTTATGCCGCCAAGGCATTAACCAATATTCAGGTGCTGAAGCATATCAAATCACTGGGCTGCCATGTCGATTGCAGTTCCATCAATGAAGTAAAGCTGGCTGTATATGCCGGCTTCGAACCCGGCAACATTCTCTATACTTCCAATAACATTGATTTTGCAGAGATCGAAGAAGCAAAAGAACTGGGGGTGCATATCAATATCGACAGCCTCTCAAACCTGGAAAAATTCGGCCAAAAATACGGCCATACATACCCGGCAGGCATACGGCTGCGCCCCAATATTATGGCAGGGGGCAACCTCAAAATTTCTACGGGTCATGCAGACAGCAAATTTGGCATTCCGCTGGAGCAGGTACAAGAAGTGCTGCGGATCCAGAAAGAAACAGGTTTGTTTATCCGCACTCTTCATATTCATACCGGAAGTGAGATAAAAGATATAGAAGTGTTTGCAAAAGGCATTGAAGTGCTTTTTGAGGTGGCACAGCATTTTCCCGAACTGGAAGTAATAGACCTGGGCGGAGGTTTTAAAGTGCCCTATATGCCGGGTGAGGAAGGAACAGATGTTGAAAAACTGGGCCTGAAAGTAAAAGAAGAACTGGATTGGTTTGAGAAACAGTACAACCGTCATTTACAGGTATGGTTCGAACCGGGAAAATTTATCGTCTGTGAAGCAGGATATTTTATTACCCGGGTAAATGTGCTGAAAGAAACCGGCACTGTAACCTTTGCCGGTGTGGATAGCGGCCTGAATCATCTGATACGTCCCATGTTCTATGGTGCATATCATGAAATTGAAAATATTTCTAATCCTGCCGGTCCGCTGAAAAAATATAATGTAGTTGGTAATATCTGCGAAACAGACAATTTTGCGGAAGACAGGCTGCTTCCTGAAATAAGAGAAGGTGATTACCTGGTTATGAAAAATGCCGGCGCTTATGGTTTCGAAATGTCCTCTAACTATAATGCCCGCTTCAAACCGGCAGAAGTAATGTTTAAAGAGGGAAAACCTCAGCTTATCCGTAACAGGCAAACATTTGAAGACCTCCTGGCCAACCAGCTGCTTTAGAAGGCTTTTTCTCTACTTCACTGAAATAATAGTACTGGTGCGGGAAGTTACAGGCAGCGTACCGAAAGCTGCCTCTGTGCTGCCGTTGGATTCTGTAGTAATGGTTTTTTCCCGCATGATGCCGGTAGCTTTGTCCACCAGTATTTTCCCGGTTGATTTGTTATTCATGGTAGTGGTGGTTTCATTACCCATCATTTCGGCTTTGGTAATGGTGGAGGAGGTGGCAGTGAAGTCAATGATGATCAGGGAATCAGTAACATCAGCAAGTGTATAGGTAGCATTATATTTTCCGCCGTCAATATCATAGGACTCTGTCCAGGTGTCGCCCTTTCCAACTTCTGATTCAGGCAGTACTTTAAAAAAGCTGGCCCTCCCTTTTTTGGGTGGTTGCACCAGTTCAAAAACATCTTTCATCATATTGCTCACAAGAGCCATACGGCTGTCGTTTTGGGTAAGTTCTATCTTTTCCGGTACCGCCATCAGGGTGTTCCCGGAGGGATCAATGATCATGTCAAACTTTTTATCCAGCAGGTCTTTGATGGGTTTGCCAAAAGGGCCATTGAGGTCTTTTTCATTATTGGAATCAAAGGTTCTTTTTTGCCCCATGCCATCAAAGGCAAAACTGACTCCTTTTACCTGGTGGTTCAGGGTGCTGTTGTCATCGGTATAGTTGGTCACTTTATATTCATGGATGCCGGTAGCGTCAATATTAAAATCAATGGCCTGTCCCATGGCCTGTTGGGCAATGGTGGTTTTGGTTTGCAGGGTAATATTGAGTGCCTGGCCCTGGTCAAATTTCAGTTTGCCGGAAACTTTTTGTGAATTAGAAAACAACACAGTCAGTGAAAGAAACAGAAATAATGACAACTTTTTCATATAAAAATTCAGTTTTTAATCAACTTAATGACGATGACCGGTACAAACCGTTGCAGTTATCGAAAAAATAAAACCTTTGGCCGAAGCACAGGCTTTATTTGGAGTGAACTTATTACTTTTATTACAAATTAAAATTAAAACAGTTTAGTATGCCTATTCGAATGACCGATGACCCGATAGATCCTAACCAGCAGGACGATAGTGGCGGTGGCGGAAGAAGACGGCCCTCCTTTCCCGGCGGCGGGGGCGGTGGTGGTTTAATGTCGCTGCTGCCAATGCTGATGGGATTATTCAAGGGCAAAGGGATTATTTTATTGCTGGTATTGGCAGCAGGAGCCTATTTTCTGCTCGGAAGAAGCGGTGGCTGCAATGTGGCTGAGGTAGTCAAGAAATTTTCACAAAGCGGCTACAATTTTGACCCGGCTGAATTCAATAAAGCTTCTGTTTATGAAGGCCTCGAAGATGATGCAGGAAAGAATCCCCTCCCGGAAGCTGTTTCCTTGTTACGTTTTGCCCCGGACCGACTGAATCAGGGCCAGCAGGGTAGCTGCGTGGCCTGGAGCTGCGCCTATGGTGCACAAACCATTTTGACAGCTGCCGCTTCAGGAACTGATCCTAACTCCATACGTTTTAGCCCTTCATATTTATACAACCAGATAAAACTCGAGGGCTGCCAGGGATCCTACCTGCAAAGGGCCATGGAATCTATGAGCAGAAACGGGGGGGTGCCGCTCAGCCAGTATCCGTACAATGACCAGGATTGTGACAGGGAACCATCCTCATCCGATATACAAAGAGGCCGGCAGAATGTAATACATGGTTTTACACGTATCACCAATGGCGACAATATCAATGAAATTAGTGTAAGAGGTATCAAAGAACACCTGGCTAAAAATGCACCGGTAGCCATTGGTATGATGGTGGGCCAGAGCTTTATGCAGAATATGATGGGACAGGAACTGTGGACGCCGCAGGGAATGGATGAATCGCAAATGGGTATGGGAGGCCATGCCATGTGTGTGATCGGTTATGATGACCGGAAATTTGGCGGTGCTTTCCAGATCATGAACAGCTGGGGCCCCGAATGGGGACAAAACGGGGTGGCCTGGGTCCGCTACGGTGATTTTAAAAATTATGTTCGGGAAGCCTACGGTATTGACCCGCTGCCCAAAAGAAGCAATGTGGCCAATATTCCGCTGGAATGCGCCATCGGCCTGGTGAATAATGCCGATAAGCAAAATATTTCATTGAGAACAGCAGGCGGAAATCTTTTCCAGACAACATCGCCCATTAAAGTGGGTACACGGTTCAAAATGTCAATCGAAAATGCAACGGAATGTTATATCTATGTGTTCGGCCAGGAAGTAGATGGCAGCAGTTATGTATTGTTCCCTTATCTGAAACAGGGTGAAACTGTTTCTAAACATTCACCTTATTGCGGCATCACCGGTTACCGCTTATTTCCCAAAGCACAATCCATGGAAGCAGACAGCATTGGCACCAAAGATTACATTGCCATTGTGGTCAGTAAAGAGGAGCTGGATTATAATAGCATCAATAATGCAATCAGCCAGAGCCGCCAAACCACTTATGCAGCTAAAGTAAATGAAGCGTTGAGGCCCATGCTGATTTCTTCTGCACGGTTCAATAGTACAAACGATGGCCGGATTTATTTCAAAGTGGATGCCAACAGTAATAAAGCGGTAGCGGCGATTGTAGCATTTGATAAAAATAAATGATGAACAGCAATACAGCTTCGTTTATAAAACTCATGAAGCATCCGCTTAAGTTCAGGATGTTTCTGTTTGTCAAATTGCCGGCAGCATACCTGGCAGGTGTAAGGCTGAGAGAAGTGGATGAAAACCGGTGCCTGGTAACCGTGCCTTACAAATGGCTGTCGCAAAATCCGTTTCGCTCCACCTATTTTGCCTGCCTCAGTATGGCAGCCGAATTAAGCACCGGTGCATTAGCTATGGCGCATTTATATAAAACAGATCCGCCAGTTTCGATGCTGGTGGTAAAAGTAGAATCGGAATATTTCAAGAAAGCCACCGGCCGTACCCGGTTTGTTTGTGAAGATGGTAACCTGTTTAAAAATGCTGTTGCTGAAACCATTGCTACCGGCGAACC
>DASUDW010000293.1:0-8306 GCA_036275415.1 Chitinophagaceae bacterium
AAGGCCAAACAAAGTTTATTGATAAAGGAATAATTGATGGCTTTACAGAGTCAAGCCGATATATAGAAACAGACAATAACAGTATTTGGGTATCACACCCCTATCGGGGTATTTACAAAATAGCACTTCCCGAAAAATCGGTTAAGATGTTTACGAAAAAGGATGGCTTGCCGGCTGATCTGGACAATCATGTTTTTAAAATTAAAAACAAAATAGTTTTTGCTACTACAAAAGGAATTTATGAATACAGCCCGGCTGAAGAGAGAATGATCCCCGCCAAAGAATTTCTGCCACTGTTTGGTGATTTACCAATCCGTTATCTAAAGGAAGATGAAAAAGGAAATATATGGTTTGTGCAGGATAAAATGGTAGGAGTAGCTGATTACAGTGATAAAAAACCTGTATTACACTATATACCAGAGTTAAAAAATAAAATTCTCAGCGGCTTTGAAAATATCTTTCCTTATAATACCAGGAATATCATTATTGGAAGTGAGGCAGGCTTTTATTACATCAATTTTGAAAAATATAAAGAGACTATTATTCCCTTTAACAGTTATCTGACAAAAGTAAAAACGATTGGCCCGAGGGACAGCGTTTTATTCGGAGGGTATGTATATAACGCTGACAAAAACCCAAAAACCCTGACCATTCCATTTAAATTGAATTCCTTACACTTTGCCTTTGCGGCATCGGTTTATGGGCTGCATACCAATCTTGAGTTCAGCTATTACCTGGAAGGCTTTGACCAGGAATGGAGTGCCTGGGATACTAAATCAGATAAAGACTATACCAATCTGCCGGAAGGATCCTACACTTTTCATGTAAAAGCAAGAAAAAGCCCTTCGCATGAATCGGAGGTCTATAAATATACCTTCATTGTTAAACCGCCATTTTACCGCACAATTTGGGCATATTTTGCCTATGTGCTCATCCTTGGCGGATTACTTTATGCCTTATTAAAATACCAGGCAAAAAAACACAAAAGAAAACTGGAGGCAAGAAGGTTAGCAGATCAGCAATCATTTGAAGAAGAACAAAAGCAAATGGCATACCTGCACCAGCTAGAACTGGAAAAATCAGAAAAAGAACTGATAAGGTTGCGCAACGAAAAACTAGAAACCGAGATAACAAATAAAAATGCAGAACTCGCCAGTACCACTATGAACCTGGTTCAAAAAAAGGAGTTTATTCTAAAACTAAAAGCAGAATTACAGCAATTACAAAAAACAGCAAAAGTAGGGGACGATAATCCCGAGCTAAAGAAGCTGCTGAAGATGTTGTCTGAAGAGGAAAAGCTGAACGAAGAATGGGATCAGTTTTCTCAGCATTTCAATAACGTTCATGGAGATTTTATAACTATCCTGAAAACAAAATTTCCGGCACTAAAACCCCATGAATTAAAGCTTTGCGCCTATTTACGAATGAATTTAAGCAGCAAAGAAATTGCCCCGCTGATGAGTATTTCTGTTCGTGGTGTTGAAATAAGCCGCTATCGCCTTCGAAAAAAAATGGCATTGCCCACAGAAGTAAACCTGGTGCAATTCCTGATGGACCTGCACTGACCGGAAACTGATCCTCCTAAAAACCGTTTCATCTGAAACAGTTGCATTTCCTTCACATTTCCTAACTTCCCCGTTCTAAAAAGCTTGCTATGTTCAAATCGAAAATTGCCGGTATCGGCATGTATGTACCCGAAAGAGTAGTAACCAACAACGACCTGCTGAAATATATGGACACCAGCGATGAATGGATACAGGAACGTACCGGTATAAAAGAACGCCGCTATGCTCACCGTACAGAGGAAACCACTACCACCATGGGTGTGGAAGCGGCAAAAATCGCCATTGAAAGGGCCGGTATTACCCCGCAGGACATCGACTTTGTCATTTTCGCTACCCTTTGTCCCGATTACTACTTCCCGGGATGCGGCGTATTGGTACAACGGGCTATGAAAATGAAAGAAATCGGTGCACTGGATGTAAGAAACCAATGCTCCGGCTTTGTATATGCCCTGAGCGTAGCGGATCAGTTCATTAAAACAGGCATGTATAAAAACATTCTGGTCGTCGGTTCAGAGAAACATTCTTTCGGACTTGATTTTACAACCCGTGGAAGAAATGTAACGGTGATCTTTGGCGATGGCGCAGGGGCCGTAGTATTGCAGCCAACCACAGATGAAAATAAAGGGATATTGAGCACACACTTACACAGTGATGGTGAAAGCGCTGAAATCCTGGCGATGTATAATCCGGGCACCCACGCCAATCACTGGAAAGAAGAAAAATATGCCTCCTTTGATGAAGCAGAAATTGCTCAAATGTTCTTTAGCCATAAAATGATCGATGAGGGCCAGATCTTCCCTTATATGGACGGGCCCGCTGTTTTCAAAAAAGCTATTGTAAAATTCCCGGAAGTTATTCTTGAATCGCTGCAGGCCAATGGGCTTCAGACTTCAGACCTCCGGCTCCTGATACCCCACCAGGCAAACCTGCGTATTTCGCAGTTTGTTCAGCAAAAACTACAATTGCGGGATGACCAGGTGTACAACAATATTCAGAAATATGGCAACACCACGGCTGCTTCTGTACCTATTGCCCTCTGCGAAGCATGGCAAAACGGATTGGTAAAAGAAGGTGATCTTATCTGCCTGGCCGCTTTTGGCAGCGGCTTCACCTGGGCTAGTGCGCTGCTAAAATGGTAGTATTTATTTATGCAACGATACCTTTAACCCTTTCATCTTTACCGTATGAAAAATATAGTATTGGTCTTATCCGCTTTAGTTTTCGTTACCCTGACGCAGGCACAGAATAGCTGGACGATAAGCTACGGGAAAAAAACTATGCTGAAAAAAGTGACGGAAAACCGGCAGAAGAATATTGTCAATATCAGCCAGGCATCACTGAAGACAAACGCAAAACTCACTATTCAGCTTTTCGGCGCAGATACTGCCAATAATGTCACCTTAATGGCCAACCTGGACAATGGAAATAATGTAAAAGAATGGGAATATTCCGGTAAGCTTCTCATTATTCCGGCCGCCGAATTGAAAACATTGTTTGGCAAAAACAGTAAACTTGAATTCTTTTATCGTTCTATCCCTAAAGACCCCGCAATCGCTGCTGTTGTTCGGATACGGCCCGTACATATATGCAACGTTACATTGAAGTGATTTTTAAAACCCCGTAACCCTTCCCTTCTTACTTTTGCCCTGCATGGGCAGAAATATTCTTTATATCATCAACCCCATTTCCGGCACCAGGAAAAAAAAAGACCTGCAGGCTTTTATTGAAAAAGAAACCGGCAAGCAAAATATTCCATTTCATATATATCCTTCTGTTGCCAGCGGAGATTACTCCTTTCTTACACCCATCATAAAAGAAAATAGAATAACTGATATTGTCATTGCGGGTGGTGACGGCACGGTGAGCCAGGTAATCAACAGCCTGATGCAAACAGAGTTGAACTTTGGCATCATTCCCTGTGGTTCCGGCAACGGGTTAGCATTCGCAGCCGGTATTTCCAAAGACCCGGCTAAAGCACTGAAAATAATTTTCAACGAAAAGGCAAGTCCCGCAGATGGCTTTTATATTAAAGATTCCGGTTCAGAAAATTCACCCAATCATTTCGCCTGCATGCTTTGCGGCCTGGGATTTGATGCAAAAGTGGCACACGACTTTGCACAGCAACCCAAAAGAGGCCTGGCAACTTATATAAAACAGGTTGTCAAAAATTTCTTTGGCGCCCAAACTTATGCATTCGAAATAACTGTCAATAAAGAAACCTTTTCCGTTGATGCCTATTTCATCAGCATTGCCAACAGCAACCAGTTTGGGAATAATTTTACCATAGCGCCAAAAGCAAGCCTTAGTGACGGGTTGCTGGACATAGTCATTGTTACCAGTCAGAATAAACTCAGTGTCTTAGTACAAACGCTGAAACAAATCAGCGGAAGAAACAAACTGCAGCCGGCTACGGCAGTTGATAAAAACAAAGGGGTTATTTATTTTCAAACCGACTGCATAAGTATTACCAATAAATCTCATGCTCCCCTGCACATTGATGGGGAACCGGCAGAAACACCGGAACATTTAGACATAGCAGTTAAGAAACACTGCTTCCGCCTTATTCAGCCCTGAGGGTGTCTGTATTGGGTTTGGAGGACAGCAGTTGCTGCAAGTGGCTGAAACTTTCCTGGTTAGCAACCGAGTTGATAGATGATATAATATCTTTTTCTTCCCTTTTGGTAAGGTGAAAATTCAGGGCCGCCTTTTTTTCGTCTTTATCAGCAGCATACTGAAAAGCAATTTTGTGAACCGGTATACCGCTTCTTGTTACATAATAATTCAGCATATCATTCTGAAAATATTCCATCATCTTAAACCAGTTGTGCTGCAAGAGCAAAAAGGGTTTGGTAGCATGGTCGGTAATATCATCAGAGAGGTAGGGCATTTCCCAACCTCCGGCCTTACGGTCACGGATCTGCAGTACCAATACACCACTGGTATTTTGTTTTATCCAGTCGTCAAAATTGGATAAAAACCGGAGTGTCGTTTCCTGGCCGTAATTATCCCGCAAGCCGGCATCCATCACATCAATAACCGGGTTGGAGGGCAGCCACACATTTGGTAATACGATGGGGAACGTGGCATTCATGCGGAGTGCACTCAGCATACGAAGGTTGTAAGGGTCCTGTTTGGAAAAAAAGGAAACAAAATCAACTGCATCCGGGTCCATCCGGGGAATAGTAGCTGTTTCCTGCGGGGCCTGCATCATAAAACGTACCGGCTGCGTAGAAATGATCATTTTCCGGCTGTCTCTCGTTACCACCGAATTAAAGAACATCAGCGGGATATTGGCTGCCTTTTCATCAGCTGAGTAATCCTTCAGCTGCTTGTTCAGAAATCCCCTTGTATTATCATTTAGTTTTTGCTCAAAAGCATAGCCCCTGTCTTTTACATAGCTATAGGGGCCTACAGAAAATCGTTGTGCAGGCGCAATCAAATCTCTTGCAAAAAAAGAAGTGAATAAAGGATTCAGCAGGTCACCTGCTATGTCATCTACATATTTTCTATCCTGCAGCTGAATATTCATTCCCTGCTGTTTCCGCAGGTAAAGCTCCCGGAAATAGGCAGCACCGATCATACCTCCGGAAGCCCCGTTGATAAGAAAAGTCTTTTTCATAAAACTGCCACTTGTCATACTGTCCAATCGCTGTAATACACTCATGGTAAACGTGGCGCTTCGGTGGCCGCCCCCGCTGGTATTTACTATGATCAGCAATGGCTTTTCACTATTTTGCTTTCTTTTCCAGGCATTGAGTATGGTAATCATGTTCTGCCTGTCTGCCTGAATGTTGTCGTTACTGCACAATGTCATCAGGCCTTCCCGGGTATAAGCCGGTCTTTCGTTTTTATTCCAGTAGTCAATGCCGTAGGCTTTGTTTCGGGGATCGATCCAGTCCAGTTTATAAAAGATATTCAGCAGCAGCACCAGGCCAATCAGGTAGGGAATGCTCCAACTTTGCAAAAAATAAGTGATGGCAGCCGAAACCCCGATAAGGATAGAAAAGAAAATGGTGATACTGGCAGCAGCCGGTAATTGAAAATAGGGGTTGTCGAGTAAAAAGCCGATAGCCACCAAGAACATAAAAGCGGCGAAAACCGAAATGATGGCCGCAAAGTGGTGCCGTTTAAAAATGGAATCAATGAACTCGTTGGTATAGTGAGAAACATTTCTCACCGGCTTTAAACTGGTGGGTGAATCGAAGTACCACTCTACTTTTAAAAGCGGTGCGCCGAGGTGTACCTCTTTTACATTGCCCAGGTGGGTGATGTACGATTTGGGATCGGCCATTACCGGCATCATGCGGCGAAGGATGGAACGATCGGCCCGGAAAAAGTAAAAGAATGATACGGAAAGCATGAAAATCAGGCCGCATAAAAACCCGCCGAACAGGATAAACACTTCAGCCGTTTTTATCAGTTCCTTATAATGATCAAACTGCCAGGCTTTATAAAAATAAAACAGGATAAAAAGCAATGGTATGATGGCATTGTTGATACAGTACTTGAGAAAAGGATTGGTGGTGGCCGCCAGGAACCGGAAATGCCGGCAAAACAAAATGAAAGTGGCAATATTCCAGCTCATGATAAACATGCCAACGGCTATCCCTACCAAAGCAAAGCTCATAGAGTTGACATTACCCAAATACTCCGGGGAAAGATATAATGAATCGGCGCCGAAGGTTTTCATGAAGGAACCATTCACGGTACTGAACAGGATAAACCAAAAAATGATCAGCACCTGGTACTTCCTCAAATGAAGAAATAAAAGCTGAATAGGAAATGAATAATAAAAGCCGCGGAGCCAGGTTTTCATGAAAGGCAAATGGTTATTGCCTAAAATTACTGAATATGCGGCGCTGAATCAAATTGCCTGCTTGTCCCTTAGTGCAAAAAGCAACGCCATCAAAGACAGCAGCAGGAACATGGCTACCAACTGATGCAATTGCGCCATCCATTCAAAAACACCCCATAGATTGGGAACAATCTGTAAGCTGGTAAGGACAGATAAAACTCCCAGCACCACCTGGAGGATGACCAATAAGGCAGGCCACCATCTTATTGTTTTCAGGAAAGATGTTGTATTTGTTTTGTACAAACGATACGTAAGCACCACAATCATTATTAGAAGAATGTAAGCCAGTCCCCGGTGTATAAAATGAATAGTGATTTTATTATCCAGCAAGTTCAGCAAGCCTTCATCATGGCCCATCATATTGGGTGGAAATACATACCCGTTGATATCCGGCCAGGTAGGCGCTGCGGTGGCTGCTTTATTACCTGCCATTAAAGCGCCATAAATTAATTGGATTACCAAAACAACTATGATGGCGATATTGAGTTGCCTTGCTTTTTTATTGACCACCCATTCATTCTTTGGTACCAGTAGTTCCAGGGCAAACCAGAACGTATATGCCAATAATCCCAATGCAAAAATGAAATGCAAAGCCAGCCGGGTGGGTTTTACATAAATCGCATCACCGGTAAGGCCGCTGGCCACCATGATCCAGCCAATAGCTCCCTGCAAGGCCCCCAGTAAAAACAAAATGATCATCGGCTTGACCATGGAAGGACGGAATCGCTTCTGAATTAAAAAGATGACAAAGGGGATAAAGAATACCACACCAATCAGCCTGGCCCAGAAACGATGGAACCATTCCCAGAAAAAAATGAATTTGAAATCTTTAAGGGTAAAATCAAAATTCAACAGCTTGAACTGTGGTGTTTGCCGGTATTTTTCAAACTCGGAAAGCCATTGTGGTTCGTTCAGCGGGGGCAGCGTACCGGTTACCACATTCCACTCTGTAATAGAGAGCCCGGAACCGGTGAGGCGGGTGATACCGCCCAATAAAATCTGAATAATGATCATACCCACACCTACCAGCAGCCAGATGGCTATTGGTTTGGAAGAACGCTGTACTAATTCATTTCCCATTGCGGGTGCAAAGTTAGCCAGCAGAGACAGGCGAAATTCTTATTTGTTGAAGAATATTCAGAAAATACCAAAGGCCTTCAAAACGAAGGTTAAAATAATGGCCACTGAGGCACTGAAAAATACAGCTATACAAGCCACGAATTACACGAATTCCACCAATTAATAACCGCCCATAGTGTTTTAAAAAAAACGAAACCTCCCCGCTTTTTTATTAAGTATTAATAGCTGCCTTCGGCATACAGAAGTAGTCACATAAAAATAATTTTTTCTGTGTTTCAGTGCTTCTGTGGCTTCTAATTATGAAATTGCATGCTGATGCTGAAACCCTTTTACCAGGAAGAACTGACAGAAGCCGGCCTTGATGAAGCCGGCCGTGGCTGCCTGGCAGGGCCTGTTTTCGCAGCAGCCGTTATACTGCCGAAAGGTTTCTCTCATCCTTTATTAAATGATTCCAAACAGGTAACAGAAAAAAACAGGAATGAACTAAGGACAATAATTGAGGAAACGGCACTATCATTTGCTATAGCCAGTATCAGCAATGAAGAAATTGACCAGATCAATATCCTGAAAGCATCGTTTAAGGCCATGCACCTTGCGCTGGATCAGCTGAAAAAGAAACCACAATTATTACTGATTGACGGCAACCGGTTTATCAAATACAAAAGAACACCCCACCGCTGTATCATTAAGGGCGATGCCACTTTTGCTTCCATTGCTGCTGCCAGTATATTGGCCAAAACCTACCGGGATGAATATATGCTGCAACTGCATGAAGAATTTCCGCATTACGACTGGTTGAATAATAA
>DASUDW010000294.1:0-8784 GCA_036275415.1 Chitinophagaceae bacterium
AAGCAGTTTATGCAGGTCACGGATACTGTTCATCACTTTCCGCATCACATCCGGGTTGCCTTGCTCATAATTATCCGGGTAAGTAACGATGGCCCCGCTGTACAGTTTATCGGGAATTTCCTTTATCACTTCCAGTATCCGAAAGATGCGGCTGCCCCTCGTTTTGATATCCATTTCACCATTCTCATGTACTTTACTGATCTCGATGATCTCAACTACAGATCCAAAGTCCTTTACTTTGTTTTCAATAACGGTGGGTATACCAAACGGTTTGTTTAATTCTTTACATTCACTTATCAGTTGCTTATAGCGGGGTTCAAAAATGTGCAGGTTCAGGTTTTCACCGGGATATACCACAATGCCAAGGGGAAATATGGGAATGAAATTGGTCAATGGTTTTAGGTGCAAATTAGGGAATAAGAAAAATATAATGGATAGTGGATAATTGGTAATGAGATACAGATTCACAATAATTATCAGTGTTTCTGTAGCGTTGTGGCATTTCTCAGTAATTGCTCCAAATTTTTGTATTTAGCAAAAGTATAACCTGCTGTAAGCACCGCACATCGATAGCCGGCTTTGCCATCTAAAAATCCGGCCCGGAAAATGTAGTTCTGTATAAAGGAAAAAAAGGCGGAAAAATATTTCTTTAATGGACCTGTTTTTTTTCCCTGCTCAAAATACTTTTTGGCATTCAGGGCTGCATACTTCATCAGCTTGACTTTATATTTCTCAACATCGGTTGCCGTATAGTGCAGCACATGCCCTTTCAGTTTTTTTACCTGAACGCCTCCGGACAATACCAATTCTTCATGCACCGGTGCATCATTCCAGTTTACTTTCTTGCGGTTAAACAAGCGGATGTGACTGTCATTTCCCCACTCGCCGAATTTCAGCCATTGCTGGCCAAAATAATTCTTGAATTTAATTTCATACACAACACTTTCGTCATTCAACGGGAGGCCCAGTAATGCATTTTTTAATCCCTCATCTACTGATTCATCTGCATCAAGGCTCAGAATCCAATCGTACCGGGCCAGTGCGACTGCTTTCTGTTTTGTTTTTCCAAAACCTTCCCATTCACCCTGTATCACATTCGTTGCAAGTTGTTGGGAAATGGCAACAGTGTCATCAGTGCTTCCATTGTCATATACCAGCATATCATCTGTAAGGCCCTGCAGGCTTTGCAGGGTAGTGCCAATGATACCGGCTTCATTTTTACAAACAATAACTACAGATAATGATTGCATAAGTCACAAAGATTACATCTTTTCCTGTTTCATCCATTTCCACCACCATAAAGCAGTAAAGGCATAAATAAACACACCAAACTGCACTTCCAGTCCTATATCAAATAAAAAGCTGAATGCCGCTGCTGCATTCAGCATCCACCACCAAAGACGGTGAGAAGTTTTTGTGAAAAAAGGTATCAGCATGCAAACCGTAAAAACCAATATTCCCGGCAGACCAGCCCCGGCTCCATACATCAGCCATTCACTGGCGGGATAGACTTTATCCTCAGGCTTCATCTCCGGGTAATTTTTACTATACCACTCCCTGGCAACTGCCGGAACATCTCCAAAGCCAACACCTGTCAGCGGTTGCTGCAACATGATATCCCTTCCTGCTTTAAGCGATATCACCCGAACCGCATCATTCCCCCCCGGCAGGTAGTTACCCTTTAGAAAATAGCCGGCATCATATCGTATATACTTCACCCTGTTTTGAAAAGTGGGTACAGTGAAATATGCCATAACAGGCATCAGGAATAAGAAAGACAATAATAGAACCACATATTGTCCTCGCATTTTTTTAACTATCAGCCATACAGCTGCTACCAACAAGCAGAGGTAAAAAGAAAAAAGACCTGTACGTACGGCCAAAATATGCAGGTAAATAATCAGCCAAATAACTATTAACAGCAGAAAAAGGGCTGCCGTTTTTTCCCTGCTAATTTTTTGAAAGAAAAGAAAAGCGGCAGCAAGTATGGCTACAGTCACTAACCAGCTGAAACGTATTCGATCATTATACAGCGGCGTCAGCAGCGACTTTGCTTTCAGGTATCCCTGGTTCACTGCTTCTATATCCTGCACATAATGAAACAGGCTCCAGACGGTACCTCCTGTTATCAGTATAATAAAGAAGTATGCCAGTACTTCCCATTGCTTTTTGCTTTGTTGCACCTTTCCGCTAAAAGCCAACGGTAATAATAACAACGGTAACTTGATGCGAACCATTTCCAGCCATTTTTCTTTGTCCTCACTCCAATACCCCGTTATCAAGGGGAGTAGGAATAACAGGCTCATTCCCCATAATAAAGGAGTGGACAAAAAGCGGCGGATATACTGAACAATGTATCTGTCTGCCAGGGAAACAATAACAAAACCTGCTATTGACAACGACAAAACCGCCCTGGGCAACAACAGACCGGCCAGCATAGCGATGGCGAATAATAAAATCAATACACTTCGCCACTCGTTGTGTAACTTCTTCAGCATACTTTTGTAAACGTACAACATCCGGTTCATTCTATGTGGCAGGAATTATTGGAGCAAATAAAGCAGGGAAATGTAAAAGCACTGGCCAGAAGTATTTCATTAGTGGAAAATGAATACCCGGGTTACGAATCATTATTACAATCCCTCCCCTCATCCTCCACGAAAATAATTGGCATAACAGGCCCGCCGGGTGCGGGCAAAAGCACATTGGTGGATGCACTGCTTGGCCACCTGGTAAATGCCGGAAAGAAAGTCGGCGTTATATGTGTGGATCCCTCATCTCCTTTCAACCTCGGCGCATTATTGGGTGACCGTATACGCATGAATGAATGGTACACCCACCCCGGCGTATTTATCCGCTCTTTGGCAACCAGGGGTTCCATGGGTGGCCTGCATCCTAAGATCATTGAAATAAGCGACCTGCTGAAAGCCTTTCCATTTGATCACATCATTGTAGAAACAGTAGGTGTGGGACAAAGTGAAATTGAAATAGCAGGGCTGGCAGATGTTACGGCCGTAGTGGTAGTACCCGAGGCGGGAGATGAAGTTCAAACGATGAAAGCAGGGTTGATGGAAATTGCTGACATATTTGTGGTGAACAAGGCAGACCGGCCAGATGCAGACCTTTTCGTAAAAAACCTGCGGCAGATGCTGGCACCTTCTTTCAGCAAACATTATCATGAAGTGCCTGTCGTAAAAACAGTAGCCTCACAAAACAGCGGAGTGAAAGAATTAAACGATATGATGCTGAAGATGCTGCAGAAATCTCATTTAACAGACAAAACTTTCTGGCTGCTGGCAGAAAGGGCTTTCTACCTGATAGAACAAAAAAGGATGAAAGATATTGATAAGGCTATATTGAAAAAGGAAATTGAAAAACTATATCCCAAAGGAAATTTCAATCTTTATAAATTTATTGCTGATAAATGATACTGGTTTCTTGTTGCTGGTTACTGGTCTCTCAAAGAAGTATATTCAAGACAGTCCAGAGACAGTTTAAAAGTTTCGAATTGAAGAAACCAGCAACCGATCCCGCAACCCTTTTTTAATGATATAACTAAATATAAAGATCATGGAAATAATACCGAATGAAGGATTTCCCAGGGTGGCAAAATGTGAACCCGCAGGCATAATAGTGGAGCCGGGTAAAGTTTACTCCTGGTGCAGTTGCGGCCTTTCTGAAAAAGAACCTTTTTGCGATAGTGCCCATAAAAAAATTGAAGGCATGCCTTTCAGGAGTGTAAAAGTAACGTTTGACAAGGCAGAAGAAGTATGGTTTTGCCAGTGCAAACAAACCAAAACACCTCCCTTTTGTGACGGAAGCCATAAAAAAGTTCAAGCCAGTATAAACCAGGGCGGCTAATGAAAATTTTTGATTGTTTTACTTTTTTCAATGAGGTGGACTTGCTGGAGTTCCGGCTGAAGTTTCTTGATAAACATGTAGACTATTTTGTAATTGCAGAATCGGACCTGACTCATTCCGGAAAAGAAAAACCCTATTTTTTCCGCGAAGCAAGGAACCGTTTCAGGCAATGGGAGAAAAAGATCATTTACATACCCGTACAACAAAGTGCTGAAGGGCTTATGTTTGAAGAACAGCATAAATACAACCCCTATAGCGCCGCCTGGAAACTGGAAAATGAACAACGAAATGCGCTGCTGCAGGCAAGCGGTAAAATGAACGATAATGATTTGGTATTGCTGAGTGACCTTGATGAAATACCAGATCCCTCAGCATTAAAAAAAGCAAAAGGTCACATCAAACCGGTGGCATTCTCATTACTTTTTCACTATTATTTTTTAAACTGCCAGAATACCGGTCAAAGCCGCTGGTGGAAAGGATGCATTGCTTCTACGGCGAGGCAGTACAAAGAGCTCACCCCTCAGGGCCTCCGTAATCAACGGGACCACTACCCCTCTTTACCGCATGCAGGATGGCATTTCTCATTTCTCGGCGGAGCAGAAAAGATCAGGCAAAAATTGCAGTCATTTGCTCATACAGAGTTCAATAAAGAACAATATACCGATGAAGCAGCCATTAAAAAGGCCATTATGAAAGGTGAAGATATTTTGAAAAGAGAAGGTGTTTCTTTCCGGTATGTTCCGTTGAGCTATTATCCCAAGGGGCTGCAGAATGTGATGCGGCAATATCCTGACCTGTACGTTTCTCAAAAGAAAAACCTGTATAAAGACATCTATTTCACTGCAAGAAGAATCATCAAAGGAACTTACTGATTTGCCTGATACCACTACCATACAACCTCTTGTATCTGTAGCCCTGTGTACTTACAATGGTGCAAAATTTATTCAGGCCCAACTGGACTCTATACTGCAACAAACCTGGAACAACCTTGAAATTATCATATCTGATGATGGCTCTGTTGATGAAACAAAAGCAATCATTGATGAGTACAGTCAGCAAGACAACCGCATCCGCTTTTTTCAAAATCAATCAAACCTTGGCTACAATAAAAATTTTGAAATGGCATTCAGTCATTGCACTGGCGAATTGATTGCCATCAGCGACCAGGATGATATCTGGGAAAAAGACAAGATCGAGATTATGATGAAAAACTGGCCGGCCGGCTCGTTATTTGTTTACTCTCTTTCCGGCAATTTTATGGATAATGATTTTGACGGCAGAACGGAGGCCCCCAATGTCCGGTATACCAACATAGATAATATATTAAAGCTTGTTTTCAACAGCCCGGTTCATGGCCATGCCTGTATGTTTAAAAAAGAACTTTTAAACCGGTGTTTGCCATTTCCCGAAAACATATTTTACGACTGGTGGATGAGCATGCATGCTGCTGCTACCGGTGTGGTTGGTTGCATTCCTCAAACACTTACCTGGCACCGGACCCATTCTGCCAATTTTTCCCGCACCTTAATGAATATTGAAGACAGGGAGAAAAAGGACAAGCAGCTGAAAGAACAAATGATCCATTTCATTGAAACATTTTACCAAAGCACAACCGCTGCAGCAGAACAACGTAAGCTACTTAAACAGTATGCCGGAATTTTAAAAGAAATGAATGGCCGGAAATTCAGCAGCCGGATGTTCGGGTATGTACTGCGAAACAGGAAACTGATATTTCATTACAAAAAAAGAAAGGCCCTGCTCTTTCTGTCGGAAATTAAACATGCATGGCGGATGGCCAGAAGGGGATTACTGTAGCTTATTCTGCTTTGTTGTTCTTCCACCAGCGGAAACCTAAATAGCCGATAATGGCCATGGGCATAAAAGCGAGGTAAAGGATACCGCCGTTCAACGCTTTGGCAGGCTTTTCACCCAATTGCTGGGCTGTTTTGGTACAAATAGAACATTGGGCAGCTATATCTGCTGATGCTGCCATAAAAATGAAAATCAAAACCACAACCGGGAACCACTTTTTCATTCGGAAAAAATTTATGCAAATGTAAGGTCAAATACTTTTTACCGCCGCTGTTTGTTGAAGGCATGCGGCTGCAATTTCCTTAAACTTTTTACCCCAAACCTCCCAGGACAAGGTGCTTTCGTAATACTGCCGGCTGCTTTTTTTTAGTTCTGTCAGCAGGTGCGGATTATTGATAACCTGCTCTAACTGAAGGGCATATTCACCGGGGCCGGCAGCCGGAGAAAGAGCAAATCCATTTTCCCCGCTTCTGACATAGGTGCCCACCCCCCCGGTATGGGTGGTTATGGATGGAATACCATAGGCTGAGGCCTCACAAAATACCACCCCTGCACATTCAGCCCTGGTGGGCAACAATAAAAAGTCCGTATGTAAGAGTATGTCGTTCAGCTTATTAAAATCTTCGGGGTTGTTTTTATCCAAAAAAGGAATCACGGTAATATCCGGGTCGTTAATATTTACCGGGGGCTCACAGCCTACAATCTGCAATTTGGCCTTTATACCTTTTTGTTTCAATTGTAAAAAAGCTTCCAATGCAATATCGCCGCCTTTTCGTTGCCACTCCACACCCAGGAAGAGCAGCCTGCTTTTACAATCTGTAGAAAGATCTAATTCATTTTGTGCCGGAATTTTTTCCAGGTTGGCACCAAGCGGTACCACCGTAATACGAGCCGGATCAACACCATAATCATCAATAGCAGATTTTTTTGTCCATTCAGAAGCAGCCATAATATGTGTTGCTTTCAGAAAAGCATTCTTGTCTACTTCTATCCCCTGTCGGATACTGAAAGGTGCAAAATTTTTCCAGGCATCATAATAACCCTGAATCTGGTAAAAAGTACCATCTGTCAGCAATATGACAGGAATATCGATATTGGCGTAAGCTATCAACTGGGGGGCAGAGGCCACAAAAAGAATATCCACTTTACGCCTGCGTAATTCCCTCTCCAGTTTACGGCTGTAATGCTTTGCGTAATCTTTTAAGAACTCAACAGCTACGTTTTTTCGCCGCAGGTAATGTTGCGGCTTTTTATAAATACTGATAAGGTAATTGGAAAACCATTTGGGATAAGTGAAATGAAAAATTTCCACTTCACCATATTTTTTTAATTCATTATAACTGAAATAATAGGTTCCGCTCCACGATTTCTTATCCAAGGGACTCCACCTGCCTGCAAAGCCGATTTTCATGATAAATAATTGCTTTCTTAAAGGAACCTTCTTGCTATTAGATTATAGGTTGTGTCTTTTTGCTGCACAATATCGGGAGTTAGTTTTGAAAGATACTCATTCCAGGAAAAAGATTCCCAGAGATGGTGCAGGTAGGCTTCCGGGAACTCCCTTACTTCTTCAAACATCGCTTTAAGCCCTGCTTTGTCATATAAGGGATAGTGAAAAGCATAAGGACCAAGAGATGCAATGCTTTCCGGATGTTGTTTTGCCAGCCTTTCCGGTACCAATACAGAGTGTTCGTTCCAGTATTTATCTCTTCCGGTTGATCTGAATGTTTGGTATTCTTCCAGCCAGTAATTCACAAAATGGCTGTTCTTTTCCGATAACAGCACTGCATTGCAGAGGCCGGTGGCTCCTTTTTTTTGTATTTTCTTCAGACCAATTTTCACTTTCAACTGCTGGCGCCAGTTCTTTGGAACGTATACTGATCTTAATTCCTGTCCAATGGCAAATGAATGACTCAAAAGATCCGTAAGGGGTTTAACACTTATGGTATCGAGGTCAAGATAAATACCCCCTGTCTCTTTCAGCATCTGCAATCGTATCACATCCGCTTTATGGGCAACATGATACAAGGGCCTGCCCATGAAGGTATCGGGAGCTTTTATTTTATTGAGTGTCAGTAAGGGTCTTGCTTTCTCCCACCATTCACCTTCCGGCTCAAACTGATAGTGGAAATAAGCTGCTTCCGGCTTATTAAGCTCAATAGCAGATTTTACAGAGAGATAATGTACAAAAGAAAAAGGCTTACCGCCGAAATCCTCGGCCATACCAAAAACAAAATGAAGAATATTGGGGATCATTCAATGTTGAGCTTTGGGTCTTTGCGAACGTAGGATTTATTGGTAAGATCGGTAAATATTTCCTGGTTGAAAAGATTGGACCGGCTGATAAACGCCTTCAGCTCTCCTTTCAGCACCAATGCCGACAAGAGGTTATCGGCCCGGTACTGCACCGGTGTTTGAGTCTGTAACAACTTTTTTGCGCCTTCCAGGCTTATTGCATAAGCATGGGTACAATCGTGAAAACCTGCCCGCATAAGAGAATGACTGAATGCTTTTGGCAAGACATGACTCAGTTGTACCAAAGGCATCCGGCTCATGCCGATAAATGCCATTATTTTATACCAAAAGATCTTTAGCTTTTTACCAACTGTTGCCTTTTCATTTTTTAAATAGCCCAGGTA
The DNA here is from genome assembly GCA_036275415.1 of Chitinophagaceae bacterium. GTDB lineage: Bacteria > Bacteroidota > Bacteroidia > Chitinophagales > Chitinophagaceae > JJ008. The sequence continues at coordinate 8,313 of DASUDW010000294.1, forward strand.
AAAGAGCTCCCAGTCGGCTGGCAGTTCTTTTAAACAGTCAGCAAGCATTGGCAGTGTAGTATCATCCGGCACCACATCGTCTTCCAGTATAAGGATACGCTGCCAGTTATTGTCCAGCATCGCCCGGTAAATCATGGTATGAGATAGGGCACAGGCAATTTCACCAGTATTCAAAGGGGGAAATATTTGCCATACTGAAAGTGAGTTTTCCGGTTTATACAAATATTGCTGACCAATCTTCTTATCATCCAGTTCATTTTTGTCGGCACCAAAGAAAAATTCAAAGTCGATGCCGGCCAGCCTTTCCTTAACCCTTTCCTGCCTTTCGGTGAAACGGGCCACCGTCATCACCAGTACTTTATCAAAGTATTGGTGCAAAAGATCGTTGGTTGCTGAAACTATATCCGGCATGCAGACAAATGTAAAAAAACAGCAAATACCGGTAAGTATTTGCTGTAATAATTAAGTTGAA
>DASUDW010000295.1:0-6759 GCA_036275415.1 Chitinophagaceae bacterium
TGCAAATGGTACTTCTGGATGTCAACCCGCTGAGCCTTGATTACCTCCAAAAAATCATTCACCGGTTTTCGATGCAGGAATATATTTTAGGTATTGAGATGGCTGATGCTGTTCATTATACCATACCTGAAAAATACAAACCGGATATACTTGTGTCTGAAACTATGAAACCCGGACTGGTAAAAGAACCCCAGGTTAGTGTTATCAGTCAATTATTATCACAGTGTGGAAGCAATACCATAGTTGTCCCTGAATGTATAATAATTGACGCCTGCCTCTTGGGCAATATGATCAATCATCCCGATGCTTTCCAAACCCTTAAAACCTTGTTGAAATTTGATGCAATAACAGCAGTGCAGATTAATAACAAACCTGAAGAAGTAGATGTTTTTGGCAAAGGAGTAACCGTTATATTGAATAACAGGCCGGCGGCCTTATTTTCAAGGCTTGTGCTTACTACGACTATTAATATTTATGGTGGTCTTCAGCTTGGTTTTAAAGAATCAAGCCTGACCATACCAGTTCCGGTAATGGAAATAGCAACCATAAATAAATACCCTGCACAACTTTTATTTCAATACCAGATCAGCGGAAACCCGGGGTTTACTGTGCGTTTGCTTTAATTAATTCCGAAGCCTGCCCGTAAATATCCAAACAATATTCCGAAGGCCGGGCACGGGTGTGCTCGCAGTAAATTTCACTCAGTATATTTTCGATTTCTTTTGACTCATCCTCTTTGGCGGGATTATCATGGGGGAGTAGAAATTTTTTTTCATCCGAATGAAGTGAAGCATATAACCGGGTGGCGGCAAATAACAATCGGGTTCTGCGTTGTACCAGTTCATCTGAATAAATATTTTCTGCCTTTACATGGGCGGCAGAAAGAAATTCAAAATATAAAACACGGCGCAAGCTGTTTCGCTGCAACGGAGCCGAGCTATGCGCCAGCATCATATCATGTATCAAAACGTCACCTGCTTTCATCGGCACTTCAACAGATGGTTCTTTGCTTAATTCACAAATACCTTTATCAGATAAATGGCTCCCCGGCACCACCCGTAATGCGCCGTCATTCTCATCCGCATCATCCAGATAAATACCCATAGTAAAGCAGCGGCCCTTTCTTTCATGCGCCATATCCTTATGCCACAGGACGGGCAGTTCGTCTCCCAGAATTTTATTCACCGCAAATTCCTGAATCGGGAAAAAATCATCACCACAGATAGTTTGCGCTGTTTCCAGAATTTTTGGATAGCCTAATATTTCAAGCCCGGCAAGGTTTCCTTTTCGGCATACATTATCCAGGTTTGTTACATAGTTTTTTCCCTTGTTTTCAAGCACAGCCCTGTCAATATTATCATTGTCCGGGTCCATCAGGTCTTCAAATAACTCTCTCAGCCTTTGCAGCAAAACACCGGGAATCATTTCCGGCAGCCGTAAATAACCTAATCTGAAAAATTCATCCTGCTGTTCGGCTGTAAGTGCTGAATTAATGCTTGTATTAATCATTTCAAAATATTATATCCATTTATCCCTTACTTCCATATCTGCCGGTGAATAATTGATGTACTGAACAAACCGGGGAACTGAAGAAGTATTAGGACTGCTGCCGTGGGGTAATGCATGATGCCAAATGATAAAATCGCCTGCTTGGGCGGCAACTGGCAGGGTGCCCAGCGAATGTATATCTGTATTTCTCGGATTGGTATGTTCCGGTAAATTTTTCAACCATGATTCAATTTTATTCTGAAATCCCGGCACTAAAGTAAATGCACCCTGGTTGGCCGCAGTATCTGCCAGATACAAAATTCCCTGTAAGCCAAAAGGGATAGGTAAGGCAAGACTAACATCCCAGTGCATGCCGGGACCGGGAAATTTCCAGTAGTCAGTTTCCGGCGGATTAAAACCCACCCTGTCAGCATTTACCCAAATGTCTTTTCTGCCCCAAAGCTGTTCATAGACTTTCCGGATTTTATCCGATCTCCTGTTTTTATCCAACAACGGATGCTGAAATAACTGCACCATGATACCCTGTTTTGCTGGATGCGGATGATACCAGGTGGCAGGATCATCTTTTTTTATTTGTATAAAATCACAAATCAGGTCAACTGTTTTTTCACAATCTTCCGCCGGTACAGCATTGCGGATAATCAAATACCCGTTTTCATCCCAGAAAAGCAACTCTTCTTCTGTAAGCACTTTTTCAACCTTGTCATTATTTACCTGTTGAGTCTGTTGGAGTATTTGCAGGTTGAATGCCCGGATTTTTTCTTGTACATCTTCCGGATTAACGACATCAGCCACCCAGTTTTCAAACGATTCAAAACTTTCCTGGCTGTTATAAATATGCTTCACCGTTTGCTCAAGTCCAAGACCTAATGCCGCCAGCAGTGTCGTATCAGTAATCCATTCATCCTGGTAAGCATCTGGTGCCAGTTGTCCCGATTTTATCAGCTGGTACTTTTGCCAGTATCTTTTAAGGTGCAGTATGCCAAGTTTACAATCATCAGTTGAGGGGGGAAGCATAATACTGGGATTATTCATTAAAATATTGCTGGTATTATTTGTTTGACCGGCTGCGGGAAATAAATTTACATTTACAAACGGATAAACAAAAATGAATTTAACCGAAACACCCGTCAGCAGTCAACTACCTGAAGCAGAAGAGAAAATGTTTCAGCAAGCGGTTTCGTTTTTAGAAGAGATTGGTATTACGGTGCATTTTGACATTATAGAAAGTAAAACCTTTCTTCCCGGAATCAGCATTGCCAATGGCAGCATTGTGGTGGATAAAAGCAAACTGAAATATCCCGGCGACATCCTGCATGAAGCAGGTCATATTGCGGTAGTGCCGGCAGCAGACAGAAGTACGCTGAGTGAAGACTCCATTGCAAAAAGGGAAATGCGGGAAGCCGAGGAGATGATGGCCATTGCCTGGAGTTATGCTGCCTGTTTGCATTTGGGTATTGATGCAAAATTTGTTTTTCATGATAACGGGTATAAAGGAGGCGGCAGCAGCATTGCCGATAATTTCAGAGAAGGAAGATATTTCGGCGTGCCGGTACTGAAATGGGTGGGTATGTGTCATAATCCGGAAGATGAAAATGGCTACCCGAAAATGATTAAGTGGCTGAGGGAATAATTAATGGGCAATACAATTGAAAATTGACAATTAATAAAAAGAAACATGAGCCAGCAATTTCACCATATTCCTTCTTTGCTAAACGCAGCAGAATTGATAACCCTGGAAGAACTGATACCCCAGGCGGAGTTTACGGATGGTAAGGCTACCGCCGGCATGTCAGCAAAAGAAGTGAAGAATAATATGCAGCTGAAACCTTCTGATGCAGTAATGAACTCAATTCAGCAGCTATTGAATACCGCCATACAGTCAAGCCCCTATTTCAATATTGCCGCACAACCCAAAAAAGTATTTCCTTTTATCATCAGCAAATATCAGCCGGGCCAGTATTATGGCTGGCATGTGGATAGCCCCATCATGGGCGATCCGATGATAAGAACCGATATGGCGATGACCATTTTCCTTAGCGACCCGTCAACGTATGAAGGTGGTGAACTGGTGATACAAACTTCTTTTGGCCCCGTTCCCTTAAAGCCTGCCAAAGGTGATGCTATTTTATACCCCTGCCAGTTTTTGCATTGCGTGAATGAAGTGAAGAAAGGGGAGAGGCTGGCCGCGGTTACATGGGTGCAGAGCAATATCCAGTCAACCGAACAACGACAAATACTTTTTGAACTGAACCAGGTGCATGCATTATTGCAGCAAAGGGATAAACATGCTCCGGAGACTAATCAGCTGTTGCAAACTTATTCCAATCTTTTCCGGATGTGGGCAGATGTGTAGGAAAGTCGTTAGTCAGGAGTCTTTATTTGTTAGTTCTGTGCAATGAGTTTTCCATTTCGTCGGCAAGCTGATTACTGGTTGCCGTATTCATCATACGCAGGTGCCGGATTGTTTCTCTTTTGGTGTGCTCATCCATACCTGGTGGAGCGGGGTCATCAATTTCTTTTTTATTGATGACAGCATCACTGCTGAATAATTCTTTTATCCATTCATTTACCGTAGCATCTATTACCAGATGTATCCTGTCTGTATCCCCTTTGTTGGCTAATGAATGGGGCATATTAAAATTGCAGTACCAGCATTCCCCTTCTTTCAAGTGTATGCTTTCGCCCTGTAGAAAAAATTCAACGGCATCATTGGTACTTATCGGGATATGAAAACGGGCCAGCCCACTTTCAAAACATAGCTCTGCATCCGTATGTTCTTTAATAACCGAACCGGTGCTTAGTTTCAGTAACCTTACAGAAAGTAACGGGCATTCAAATTTTTTTAGTACTTCCTGGTAATAAGGTGATCGTTGAAGCAGTTCCGTGTCATGATAAGCAGCATCTTCCAGCGGGGAAATGATAGGATTGGCAGCTGTTCCATCTATACTCCGCAGGGCAAGGGCACTCCATTCCCCTTCAAAATGCCGGGTTTGATAATGCAGGGGCCATTGTTTATCCTGCAGTTGCATCAGTTCCTCCTGCATTTGCTGCACATCGAAGTAAAATGGTAATTGCAGGTATTTGATCATAAACTATTTCACGAAGATATAATCATTCAGTACCAGTGCATCCAGTCCGCTTTCATAAAAAAACCGGATAGCCTGTTCCGGGGTTTCCACAATGGGCATCGCTTTCCGGTTGAAGGATGTATTGAGTAGTACGCTGATACCGGTTATTTTTTTAAAGGATTGCAGCAACTGGTAAAATGGTTCTGAATCATCCTTCACCGTTTGTACCCGGCAACTGCCATCCACATGCACAATGCCGGGAAGCTGTTCTTTCCATTCTTCTTTAATCTGGTCAATTAATATCATATAAGGGCTTTCCCAGCCCTGTTGAAAATAGGTTGAACAATCGTCTAATAAAACAGCAGGAGCAAATGGCCTGAAATCTTCCCTCAGTTTTATCTGACGGTTAATATGCGGCTGAATATTTTTGATCCGGGGGTCGGCTAGGATACTACGGCGGCCCAATGCACGGGGGCCAAACTCTGAACCCAACTGAAACCATCCGATAGTTTTTCCGTCAGCCAGCAATTGGGCGGCGGCTTCAATGTAATTTTTATTTTGCTCAACCTGTATTGCCGGATTCTCTTTACTGTATTCAGTAATGGCGTTTCGTATTTCTATATCTGAATAAATTTTTCCAAAGCAGGTACTGCCCCTATGTTTTAGTTTTTCCTGTTTTAATATTTGCGTCCATCCAAAAAAGGCGCAACCGATGGCGAGGCCGTTATCACCGGCTGCCGGTTCAATGTAGAGTTGTTTGATGTTGGTTTGCTGGAGGATCTTTGCATTAGCCACCGCATTTAATGCCACGCCACCTGCATAAGCTAAGTTTTCATGCGGGTGAAGTTGCAGCCTGTGCTGTATTACATATAGAATGGCCCGTTCCGCTTCATCCTGCACCCAGCGGGCAATATCTGCATAGTATTGAAAATGATCATAGAACGGTCTTGTTACTGCATCCGATGGTGCCGTAAAATAATGATGCATCACCTCTTCGTTAACAAAGACCCTTCCTTCTTCCAGCCTGAATAATTGTTCTTTATACTTTTCCCGGTTTCCATAAGGGGCCAGCCCCATCAACTTACCGGCATCATCAAAACTGCCAAAGCAATAATTACTGGCCATGGAATATAAACCACCAATAGAATTTCTTGTTGTTGGTAAAAAAACCTGTTCAGGTTTGTGGTCGTATTTTATTATTGAAAAGTCTTTATAAACCTGTGCAATTGATTTGCCATCATAAAAATAAAAGCTGTCTTTTTCTCCATACAATCCCGGAACGCTGTTGACATCTGAAGGAATGATAGATCCGTTAAGGTCATCACACTGATGATAAAAACTTCCGCAGCCATCTATTACCATGATATTGCATTTATCAAAAGGGCAGGTGCCTGCTGCACTCCATGCATGGGCAAGATGATGGGAAATGGTTACGAAGGGGACAGTACAACCGGCTGTAAAAAGGCGCTGCCCTTTATACCGATCTTTATTAATCTCTTCTTTTTCAAAATTGGCACACTGCACAATCAGCGATAGGTCACCAATAGTTATTCCGGCAGCGTCCAGGCAGTATTGTACAGCCAATAAATCATTGCCTCCATCATGTTTGATGCGGCTAATTCTTTCTTTTTCAATGGCAAAAAGGATTTTCCCGTCTTTTAGCAGGCATGCGGAGCCGTCGTGGCTAAGGCCGGTGCCAAGAACATAAACAGGATTGTTCATTCAGAAAAATAATTCGCAATATTATGCCGTCCCGGGCAGCCGTGTGAGAAGGTTATTGATGGCCACTGACCGTTTTGCATTAGTTCTGTCATCAAACTCCACTTCTATATTACCCAGTCCAAATCCATTATCTGAAGCATGGTGAATAATTACTTCACCTCTTTTGCTGTTGCGTGCAACTACCGGATTAGGGGTGTGATTGGAGGCATGATTGCCTATAATAATATCAATATATGTGGATTTTTCAGCAACTGTCAGATCGTCAAGACCGCTTTTATTTTTAAAGCCCAGGTCCGAATAGCATATAACAAGCTGGCAGCTTTTTTCTTTTTTCAGGAAAGCAGCCATGTCATTGATGGAAGAAATATTATCCGTAGCGCCAACTTTAATAATACCTGTTTTGATGTTGTTCTTTATTACTATTTCATAGCTGCTGCCTGGTAACTCCCGGCTATCG
>DASUDW010000296.1:0-13578 GCA_036275415.1 Chitinophagaceae bacterium
CGTCCATTGACCAATATTCCTTACTGCTGCCTCCCGTAGGAGTCGGGCCCGTGTCTCAGTGCCCGTGTGACTGGTCGTGCTCTCACACCAGTTACTGATCGCAGGCTTGGTGGGCCGTTACCCCGCCAACTACCTAATCAGCCGCACAGCCATCTTCAAGTGATAAATCTTTAATAACAAAGAGATGCCTCTTTATTATACTATGGGGTATTAATCCAAATTTCTCTGGGCTATTCCCCGCTCGAAGGAAGGTTCTGTACGTGTTCCGCACCCGTTTGCCGGTCGCCATCAGTGTATTGCTACACCATGCTGCCCCTCGACTTGCATGTATTAAGCCTGCCGCTAGCGTTCATCCTGAGCCAGGATCAAACTCTCCATTGTAAATGATGTTTGATACTGACATTTAAAATTCTCAAGAGAAAATTAACGTGTCAAATCTAAATTTAATTAGCTTGACTTACCTATTAGTTCTTACCTCAACAGAGTGAGATAAGGTGCTATTGTTTCCCAACTTTCAAAGATCTTTTGGCTTCTTATTGCCACCCGTTTTTTGAACGGGAGTGCAAAGGTAAGGGCCTTTTTATTTCTACCAAATTTTTCTCGATTTATTTTTAAATAAAATGAGAAGCATCCGGAGTGAAAATCAATTCGTTTTGTGAAGAACTATATCCGCTTTTTTTCAGGCGGAGGGCAAAGGTATGACATTGTAAGTTAACAGCAAATTTTATTGCCTTCATTTGTTCACATTTGCCTCACAGCGAATTCACAACCTTCAGAGAACTACCGTTTTTTTCAAACGGGTTGCAAAGATAAGGATGAGGTAGTTTACAGCCAACAATTTTGAAAAGAAAAAAGCTAATAATCAATGTAATGCAGTACCAGTAAGGGATGCAGCGGATTATTTTTTTTGACGGCACAAAGCCTATTATAGAAAATGACCGGTTCCGGACCCATAAACTGCCTTTTTTCAGCGATCCTGATCGTAAATGCTTTCCGGGAAATTCACCTCTTTTAAGAATAGCCCCTGTGGCGGAACTGCAAAACTTGCCCTGGTGCAATCCCTTGCCTCAATAATTTCGGTGAAATCATTGACTGTAAGCTTATTACGCCCCAACAAAAGCATAGTGGCGGTCAATGCCCGAACCATTCCCCGCAGAAATCTATTTGCTTTTACATTATAAATCAAGCCATTATCAGATTGAATCCATTTACTTTCTATTATCTCACATTGAAATGATTTAACTTGTGTATTCCTCTTTGAAAAGGAACTGAAATCGTTATAATGTTTCAACAGTTCTGCACCTTGTTGAAGCTTTTGAAAATCAATCCGATAAGGGAAAAAAAAGGCCCGATCCTGCATAAAAGGATCTTTTTGGTTATAAATGCAGTATTCGTATTCCCTATAAAGTGCATCAAAACGGCAATGCGCCTCCGGCCTGACTACCTGAAGTGACCTGATAACGATATCAGATGGCAGGATTGCATTCATCTTATATATAAAATGAGGGTTTATTTCCTCTTCAAAATCGAAGTGAAGGAAGTTTTGTTTTGCATGTACCCCGGCATCCGTACGGGAGGAACCGGTCATCGTAACGGAAGATCTTTGTAATATGGAGAAGGCTTTTTCAACTTCCGCCTGAATTGTATTGGCATTCTCCTGTGTTTGAAATCCACTATAAGCTGTGCCTTTGTATGCCAGTTCAATAAAATATCTGGGCATAAGCAATTAGTTGCGGATCATTGCACGAAAACGGTTTACATAATATTCATCCCTGATCTCAGTTTCCAGGGTTTTAAAGTTGTGGGGGTCGGTAACGTAATTATATGCAGCATCAAAAAAATTATACTTTCCCATATCGGTTAAAAAGAGAACACCCAAGTTCTTTATCTGTTGCGTGGAAAAACATTTAACCCTGAAATACTTTCTTGCTGCTGTAATCATATCTTCATCATTCTCTGCTGCGGCCATCTGTTTACGCAGTTGAAAAAAGTCATTCTCATCTGCCAATACCAAACACTTAGTGACGGTAGCGACTAACTCCTTCTTGACCAATGAATCATTTTCAGGTTTTGTGTTTACCTGCACCATTTCCTTTCTGTCCACTTTGCCACTATCGGTTAATTCAATAAATTTTTTTTCTACTTTGGCTGCTCCCGGATCATTTGGCTGAACTTCTAAAAATTTTGGATTAGGTATCAACAATCTTATCGTATCATTCTGCCCTTCTTTTAACTCATCAATAAACACAAGTCCGAAACCTTCTGTAGTAGAACTTTCCGACCATTTTTTTATTATTGATGGTTTATAGGATGTGCCTCCGGCAAAATCATTGGAATCAGTTATTTCAGCTTTCGCATCATTGCCCCCATTACTTTGTGAATTATTGACAATTTCGCCCTGAACTACCGTTTTTTGTTCTTCACTTTTTACAGTTTCTTTTTCAGTATCAGTTGATTTAATTTCAACCGGCACTACCTGAATTTCAGCCGATTTCTTTTCAGCCACTACCAGTTCCCCGGCTGGTTTCTTTTCGTCTTTAACCGGTTTTTCAGGTTTATCAAGCAGCGAGGGGTCATCTGCTGCTTTTACCAAGATTTCTGTAAAAGGTGAAATATTCTTATTGGAGATCTGAGCTGTACCATTTTTGGGTGCGTCTGTAATACCCATCTGTACTGATAACAACTGTAAATCGAAGAGGCCCCACCCTTTTTCCCCAAAATTCTTCAATAAAAATCCATGATCATTTTTATTGACTGCTACTGAAAATTTATGTTCCGGCCATTTGTTCTGGGGAAAGCCAATGCTAAAATCATAAGTGCTATCCCGGAGTTTGGATAATATCAAATACCCGGAAGAGGCAGCACTTATTACCCGGTTATCCAACTTTACATAAAAAGCCTGGCCGGATTCCGACTGGATATAAATAAAATAAACCTTTTGTGCATCAGTGATAGTGGCTGAAATGGAAAACAGCAGCGCTAACAGTAGTTTATTCATTGCCCGGGTATTGGTGTCTCACAAATTTAACCTAATTCATCCAACGAACGGATAGCATTATGTAAGATCTTGTTAAATGGGCTGCCTTTCATCCTTTTTCGCCCCTTCACATAGCACAGCTCCACTAAATTTGCGACACTTAAAAAACAGCTATGCATAAAATCATTTTACTGTGCCTTGCATTTTTTGCGGCATTCAGCCTGCAGGCTCAACCTGAGAGAGGAGATACATCCTGGAAAAAACAATACCGGGAAACAGCCACCCGAATCAATAACCTTGTTCACACCAAACTGGATGTGAAGCCTGATTTCAGCCAATCTTTTTTATATGGCAAAGCCTGGATCACTTTAAAACCTCATTTCTATGCTACTGATTCTTTAACCCTTGATGCCAAAGGAATGGAGATCAAAAAGGTTGCCCTTATGAAAGGGAATAAAGAAATCTCATTGAAGTATACTTATAACGACTGGAGCCTTCGTATACAACTGGACAAGACCTATACCAATAAAGAGACCTATACTGTTTATATTGACTACACTGCCAAGCCTGATGAGTTTGAAGAAAAATACAGCCAGGGAGCCATGCTCGGCATTAAAGGCATGTACTTCATCAATCCTAAGGGAGAAGAAAAGGATAAACCCACACAAATCTGGACACAGGGAGAAACAGAGTCCAATTCTGCCTGGTTCCCCACCATCGATAAAACCAACCAGCGCTGTACCCAGGAACTTACGGTGACGGTTGACAACAAATATGTAACACTGAGCAATGGCAAACTGATGAGCCAAAAAAAGAATGCTGACGGCACCCGCAGTGATTACTGGAAAATGGACCTGCCGCATGCCCCTTATCTTTTTTTCCTTGGTGTGGGAGATTATGCAGTGATAAAAGACAAATGGAGAGATAAGGAAGTGAATTACTACGTTGAAAAAGAATATGCGCCGGTAGCGAAAAAAATATTCGGTAACACCCCGGAAATGATGACCTACTTTTCAAAAATTACCGGTGTTGATTTCCCCTGGATAAAATACTCCCAGATCACCGGAAGGGATTATGTAGCAGGCGCCATGGAGAACACTACCGCCACCATTCACCAGGAAGGCGCACAACAGGACGCCAGGGAATTAGTGGATGGCAATAACTGGGAAGGCACTATTGCCCACGAACTCTTTCACCAATGGTTTGGTGATTATGTGACCACAGAGAGCTGGAGCAACCTGACACTGAATGAATCCTTTGCCGATTACAGCCAGACGCTCTGGGATGAATACAAGTATGGAAAAGATGCCGGTGATGCTGAAAATTACCAGGGCATGCAAGGATATCTTGGCAACCCCGGTAGTGATAAAAAAGATCTTGTACGTTTTTATTACAACCACCGGGAAGATATGTTTGATGCAGTGAGCTACCAGAAAGGAGGACGCATTTTGCATATGCTTAGAAATTTTGTTGGCGACAGCGCTTTCTTTAAATCACTGAATAATTATTTAACCACGAACAGGTTCAAATCGGCTGAAGCCCATCAACTGAGGCTGGCTTTTGAAGAAGTAACGGGCCGTGACCTGAACTGGTTCTTCAACCAATGGTATTTTGGCAGCGGCCACCCAAGTGTGGACATCGATTACCAATATGACGATGCTGCCGGCAAAGTGAATGTGATCATCAAACAAACTCAAAAGACCGGCAAGCTTTTCAAGCTCCCTGTTGCGATTGATATTTACAACGGTGCCAACAAAACAAGACATAATGTATGGGTAAATAATGCAACGGATACTTTCACCTTTACTTATTCAAAACGTCCTGATCTAATCAATGTGGACGGTGACAAAGTGATGCTTTGGGTGAAGAAGGATAACAAGACACTGGATAATTATATTCACCAGTATACCTATGCAGGTAATTATCTTGACAGAAGGGAAGCCATTGACTTTGCCTACAAAAAGCAGGATGACCCGAAAGCCGTTGATTTGATTAAGAAAGCCCTGAACGATCCTTATTTCGAATTGCGAATCTTTGCTATCAGCAGAGCTGATCTCAGAAAAGAAGCTGTTAGAAATGGATTTGAAAGTATTTTGGCCAGCCTTGCACAAAATGATAAGTATGCCACTGTAAGGGCCACTGCCATTGGCAAGCTGGGTGAATACAAAAAAGCGGACTACATCGGATTATTTAAGAATGCGGTAAATGACTCTTCTTACACCGTTGCCGGAAACGCATTAGGCGCCCTGGGTAAAGTTGATCCGGCTATTGCCACTGCAGTAGCCAAACAACTTAGCGATAAACCATCGAAGGGAGCCTTACAGGAAGCCATCATGACGGAGATCGTAAAATCAGGTGATGAAAGCATGGCAGAAAAGATCATCGGGGATTTTGCCAAAATGCCCCTGAGCCAGGATAAGTTCCAGGCATTAGGCCCGCTGAGTTCTTACCTTTCTGCGATTAAGAATATTGATAAAGTAAAATGGGGGGTGGATGAGATCGTAAAATTCAGGGAAGCTATTCCGGAAGGTTTCAGGGAGCAGACCAACCCCTTTATCAATGGTATGATTCTGAAAGGACTGCTGGCGAAAAAAGAAAAAGAATCAAAAGAAAACGCCACCAATACTGCTTTGCAGGAACTGGTAAATTATATCAAATCCAAACTGCCGGAAGAAGATAAGAAAGGGTTTTGAACAGGGCAGTAATAATAAAAAAGCCACTGAATAAAACAGTGGCTTTTTTATTGTCATTCATTTACCAGCTTCCGCTTGATCCGCCGCCGCCGAAACTTCCTCCGCCGAAACCGCCAAATCCTCCTCCACCACCGCCTCCGGACCATCCGCCGCCGCCGCCACCTATCCAGCCACCTGAACCTTTCCAACCCCGGTAACCACCCCTTGAAACATAGGTACCCCCGGCAGAACCACCCATCATGCCGCCAATAATAATGAACAGAATAACGGCGATGATCAGCCAGGTCTTCAGCTTATCAACCTTATCTTTTCGTTTTCCATAACTGGCCGGGGCTTTATACTCGCCCTGGGTAGCCCTGATGATCGCATCAGTTCCTTTATCAATACCCCGGTAATAATTTCCATCCTTGAAATTAGGGACGATCTCATTATCAATAATGCTTTTAGCGGTAATGTCCGGCAGCGCCCCTTCAAGGCCATAGCCCACTTCTATTCGGACTTTCCGGTCATTCTTTGCCACCAACAGGATAATGCCATTGTTGATGTCCTTATTACCCACCCCCCAACGCCTGCCAATCTCCAGCCCGACTTCTTCTATGGTGTAATCGCCGGTAGTGGGTATGATGACGATGGCTACCTGGCTGGAGGAAGAATCATCAAATGCTACCAGTTTCTGCTCCAGCGCTTCTTTTTGGGAGGCTGTAAGTGTATTGGTAAAATCATTGACCAGCCTGGCCGGGCTTGGCTTGGGAGGTATTACCTTATCTATTTGCGCCCATGCGCCAGCATAGAAGAATAAAAAGCATATGAAAAGAAGTTTCTTCATCCGTTCTATCTGCCGAAGACGATCTCGTCCGGCAATTCATTTTTATCTGTATCTCTTTCAAATGGGAAATGTTCATGCAGGGCATCACCCACCTGTATCACACATTCAGCCAGGCCTTTGGCATAATCCTGCTTATTGAAACTGGCAAGCATCTCTGACACAACCTTGTTCCAATAAGCCGATCCTACTTTCTGATGGATCCCCTCATCGCCAAATACAGCCAACTGACGGTCTTTGGTCGCAATGTATATCAGCACTGCATTGCGCTGTTCTGTTTTTTCCATCTGCAGACGAAAGAAAACTTCAGCTGCCCTGTCCAGCGCATCCATCCATTTACAGCGGCTTTCCACAAATACCCTTACTTCTCCGCTGGTATGTTTTTCGGCCTGGCGAATGGCTTTTACAATGAGGCGGTTTTCTTCATCACTGAAGAACCTGTTCTTTTTGCTGAAAAGTGAGAACATCTGGATTTGTCCCTTTATTTAATATCAAACTTTACATCCGGGCTTTTTTCAGAACCGGGATCAGCTTTATAGTAGGCTTTCTCTTTAAACCCAAACATACCGGCCAGCAGGTTATTAGGAAAACGCTTAACCTTCAGGTTATAACTCTCCACTGATTTATTATAATCCTGGCGGGCAACATTGATGCGGTTTTCGGTTCCTTCTATCTGGGCCTGGAAATCCTGGAAGGCCTTGGTTGTTTTGATATCGGGATAGTTTTCTACCACAGCCAGCAACCTTCCAAATGCGCTTTGGAGATTACCCTGTGCCTGCTGGTATTTTTCCAGTGAAGCGGGATCATTGATATCCACATTTACAGCAGTGGCTTTTGACCTTGCTTCCAATACTTCCCGGAGTGTTGACTTTTCAAAATTGGCAGAGCCTTCTATGGTTTTGATCACACTATTGTAGAGGTCTGTCCGGCGCTGATAATTCGTTTCCACATTGCCCCAAACCTTTTTTACATTCTGATCGCCGCTAACCAGGCCATTATAGCCATTGCAGCCCCAGGCGAATAAGATCAGTACAAGACCACCAATGATCAAGAGTGTTAAATTGCGGGTTCCTTTCATTGTTAAAATATTTAATTATTAAAATTACAGGTTTATAAACAAAAAGCTCCTGAGCAAAGCAGGAGCCAATATTTATTTTATGCCAAAATAGCGGATGTGAAATGGCAGAACCGGGTTTGACTGCATTCAGCAAGTTCCTGCTTCCTTTCCCTTCGACAGGCTCAGGGTGACAGTCCGCATAGAACTTATGCGTTTACAGCGGCGATCCCGGGCAATTCCTTTCCTTCAAAATACTCCAGCATGGCGCCGCCGCCCGTACTTACATAACTCACCTTGTCAGTAAAACCAAACTGGTTAACGGCGGCTACAGAATCACCACCACCTACCAGGGAAAAAGAGCCGTTTTGCGTGGCTGCAGCAATGGCAGTGGCTATTGCCTTTGTGCCTTTCTGGAATTTTTCCATTTCAAAGACTCCCATGGGGCCGTTCCATAAAATGGTTTTTGATTTGCTGATTACTTCGGCAAAGATACCTTCTGCTTTAGGGCCGATATCCAATCCCATCCAGCCATCCGGAATAGCATCACTGGGAGATGTAGTTGTATTGGCATTGGCATCGAACTTATCGGCAATCACAGAATCCTCCGGTAAGTGAATGCTGACATTTTTTGTTTTTGCTTTTTCCAGTATTTCCAGCGCCGTAGCAATCCGGTCTTCTTCGCAAAGGGAGTTGCCGATTTGACCGCCCCTGGCTTTCATAAAGGTGTAAGCCATGCCCCCGCCTATGATGATATCCGTTGCCCTTTCGAGCAGGTTTTCAATGATGAGGATCTTATCACTCACTTTGGCGCCACCGATAATAGCCACAAAGGGTTTTTCTGCCTGGTGCAATACTTTTTCGGCGCTTGTTACTTCTCCTTCCATCAGCAGGCCGAACAATCTTTTTTCTTTTGGGAAGAATTTGGCGATCACGGCTGTAGAAGCATGAGCCCGGTGGGCGGTGCCAAACGCATCATTTACCCATACATCGCCGAGCTTTGACAGTTTCTCCGCAAAATCTTCATTGCCCTTTTCTTCTTCTTTGTAAAAGCGGAGGTTTTCCAGCAAGAGTACTTCACCCGGCCTCAGCATGCCTGCGGTGAGATAAGCTTGTTCACCGATACAATCATTGGCGAAAAACACCTTTGCACCTCCCAGCAATTCATAAAGATGAGGCACCAGGTGTTTCAGGGAATATTTTTCCGTGGGTCCGTCTTTAGGGCGGCCGAGGTGGCTCATCAGGATCACCATACCTCCATCGGCAAGGATTTTTTTAATGGTGGGAACTGCTGCCCGCATCCGGGTGTCATCTGTTATTTCGAATTTATCATTCAGCGGCACATTAAAATCTACCCGCACAAGGGCTTTCTGGCCCCTGAAATCAAAAGAAGCAAAACTGGCCATAATAAAATTGTTTAAAAGATTATTCAATAGTCTGCAGCTGGTGGCTACGGTTTTTAGACCTTTCGGCCTCAGCAAAAAGCAGCTGACCATCAATAGTAGCCATCACCTCATCGGTTACATTCTTTCCTCCCCTCCAGTTGGTACGCAGGGCGTTGAGGGTATGCCTGGGACCTGAGGGTACGCCCCACCATCCCAATAACAGGGTGATGATCGTAAAAAAAGCAGCTTTTCTGAAAGCATTTTCTCCCGGTCTTATATAGCGAACAACAGACTCGCCTTTGTAAGTGCCGGCCAAAAAGGAAACTGTGTACTGAAAATGTACAAATCTTCCGCCATTCTTGACTTCTTCCCGCAGAGCTTCTGCAGAAAGGCCTTGGGTATTGTTGATTTTCATCGGGATCAATAAGAACTAAGGGCAGCAGGCAGGGCCTGCCTGCTGCAGATTAATGGTTTAATAAGGTTTTATTACTTGCTGATCAGCCGGGCAAAGTAATGCAGTGTACGTACCAGCTGGCTTACGTAACTCATTTCATTATCATACCAGCTTACCGTTCTTACCAGTTGGCTGTCACCTACTGTCTGCACCCTTGTTTGCGTAGCATCAAACAGAGAACCATAACTGATGCCAATAATATCGCTGCTTACTACTTCATCTTCGGTGTAGCCATAGCTTTCATTGGCAGCAGCTTTCATGGCAGCATTGATCTCTTCTACCGTTACTTTTTTACCCAGCATACAGGTCAGTTCAGTCAGTGAACCGGTAAGGGTAGGCACCCTTTGTGCAGAACCATCCAGTTTACCTTTCAGGTTAGGCAACACCAGCCCGATGGCTTTGGCCGCACCGGTGCTGTTGGGTACAATGTTTTGAGCGGCAGCCCTTGCCCTGCGCAGGTCGCCTTTGGCATGCGGGGCATCCTGTGTATTCTGGTCGTTGGTATAAGCATGTACGGTGGTCATCAAACCGTTGATAATACCAAATTTCTCCTCCAGTACCTGTGCCATGGGGGCCAGGCAGTTGGTAGTACAGCTGGCGCAGCTGATCACTGTTTCGCTGCCGTCCAGAATGTTGTGGTTCACATTAAAAACAACCGTCTTCAGGTCGCCGGTAGCAGGTGCAGAGATCACTACTTTTTTGGCACCGGCTGTCAGGTGAGCTTCGGCTTTTGTTTTATCAGTGAAGAAACCGGTACACTCCAGCACTACATCCACATCATGCTGTTTCCAGGGAATATCGGCCGGGTTTTTTTGGGCATATATTTTTACTTCATCGCCGTTGACGAGGATGGAGTTTTCAGTAGATTTTACTTCTGCATCGAAGCGGCCCTGGGCGGTATCATATTTCAGGAGATGGGCCAATACTTTAGGGCTCGTCAGGTCATTGATAGCCACTACGTCAATTCCTTCCATTTTATAGATCTGGCGATAAACGAGGCGGCCTATCCGTCCAAATCCGTTAATGGCAACTTTTACGGTACTCATAATAGGTTGAAAAGTTTAATTGTATAAAAAGTTGAAAGGGGCAAAACCCACCGGTTGGTCAGGTTGCTTTCTGTTTCAAATTTGCGGGGCAAAGTTATTGGTTTAGCGGCAAAAGGCAGGATGATTTTGAAAAGCATTCCGGCTGACTTTATCACAGGTGAAAGGAGTGGGGAAAGCTTTGTAACAAAGGGGATTAAAAAGTTTTGGCTGAAAAGTGGCACAAGGCTATCTTTGCCGTCCCAAAAACGAATGGCCCGTTCGTCTAAGGGCTAGGACACCACCCTTTCACGGTGGTGATACGGGTTCGAATCCCGTACGGGCTACAGGGAAAGGCTTTGAAGAAATTCAGAGCCTTTTTTTATTTCCTCACCCCCTGCCCCTCTCCACGAGTGGAGAGGGGTGAACTGTCCTAAAGCAGTAAGGTCATTTGCTGAACACTACTTATCCATCAGTGAAGAGGGAAATCCGCCTGAATGCCGGAATACTTATTCAACTTTTGCAGCCGCTTGTTTTGTTCTGTATATTACTTCCAGCAAACCTCCACTATACCTGTCATCGGCAAGCTGCCAGAACATGATACCACCTAGTTTTTGCCGGATTGCATAGTTTGTTTTGTGAGCGACCGATACACTGTCATCATAGGTGACCAGTACTCTTCGTTCGGGGTTGAATGCATAAGGCGCCCTGGCCAGTTCATCCCAATACTGAGTAAACCCCCTGGCGCTGCTGATACTGTCATATAATATGGGATAGGAAAGGCCCCGGTAAAAATGTCCTGGCCTGTATAGTCCGTTATTCAGCGTATCATTGACCCTGAACATGCGGGCATAAAACGCAGCACCAATTACTAACTTTTCAGCCGGCACTCCTTTGCTGATCAGCCGGTTTATGGCATTATCTGCCGA
Source organism: Chitinophagaceae bacterium (assembly GCA_036275415.1). Classification (GTDB taxonomy): domain Bacteria; phylum Bacteroidota; class Bacteroidia; order Chitinophagales; family Chitinophagaceae; genus JJ008. Next base: position 11,338 of record DASUDW010000296.1, read on the forward strand.
TGGCTGTTGCTGCGGCGTAGAGTATAATGGTGTGTGATGACCGCTTACCGTGCTGAAGCCATGCACCAGGTCGTAACTCATTATATACACTTTATCCGTATAACGCATTACTTTTCTCCATTCAACCGATGAATCAATAAACTGATCGAAGCCGCCCGCTGCAAAACTTATCTCATACTGCTTTCTGAGAGTTCTGCGAAGGGCTTTTATCAACAAGGTAAAGTTCCTTTTATCCGCCTTTGCATACGGGTGGCCCGGATAACCGGCAATGGCAGGATATTCCCAGTCGAGGTCAATGCCATCCGTTTTAAAATAATCCGTAAGCCTTTTTACAGATGCGGCAAATTCCATTCTTCCTTTTTGTGTAGCAAATACCGGTGAGCAGGTGGCACAACCACCCCAGCCGCCGAGAGAAAGGATCACTTTCAAGGATGGATTTTTTGCTTTGAAAGAAACCATTTTCCGGATACAGGCTGTATCAGCCGCATTGCTGATATGCAGTTTATTGCCTTGCAGATGGCCAAATGAAAAGATAAGATGTGTTAGCTTTTCGACCGGAAAACTATCCAGCCTTTGATACGGGCCTGCGTAGTACCCGGTGATGCAAAAATTATCCTGGCATACTACATTCCATGAATGGAGTACTACAACGGAAATAAAAATAAGCTTCTTCATACCCTAAGATCACTGTAATATACTCATTTCATATGGCCAGGCTACAATCATCAATCCATATTACACAAGACAAAAAATCTAACTCACGGCAAGTAGCAGTGAAAACAAAAAAAATTGTGTTTTAAATTGTATCTTTTGTCACCTGAAGCAACCAACAACTCAATTATCAATGACTACGATTTTACCCAATAAGCCAACCAGTCCGGTTAACCGGAAATATATACCCTGTATTTTATCGCTTATATTTTCAATCTGCCTGTATGGACAATGCCCTACGGATGTATCACTGAATATTAACCGGCAGGGATCCTCCGTCACCGTTAAGCCCGGCACCTCACTGCGGCTGGAGTTTAGCTATAAAATATCGAACAGCAGTTCCTGCCCCGGCTGTATAGACCAGATACTGGTTGGCCTGGATAATAAATACCTTGATTGTGTTTACAGCGGCATGCCTTCTGTATGCCCTAACCGGCGAACAGGCACCTTCACCAAGACGATCAACGCCCCCACCGCACCCGGCACTTATAAATTCTATTTTAATACCACACAGGACTACAGTTGTAAAGCCAACCTGTATAAGCCTTCTACCTATATCGGTTCAATTACTGTACCTGCCCCTTGCGGGCTTAAGGCGGAAGCTCAGCTGAACTTGAACGGGCAGGGTAACCAAATTACCGTAAAGCCCGGCTCACCTGTCAATCTTGCTTTTACCTATACCGTTGCCAACCAGGAAAATTGCCCCGGTTGTATCACGCAGGTCTTATGGGGTTTAAACAATCAATACATGGGTTGTATATACAACGGCACCCCTTCCGTATGCCCGGGATCAACCAACGGTAATTTCAGTCAGCAAATTACTGCTCCGGCCGCCCCGGGTACTTACCAGGTTTATATTCATCCCGACCAGAATTATGATTGCAACCCTGCAGCCTATAAAGGGTCGGTATATACCGGCACTCTAACGGTACAGGCAGATTGCCAGCAAACCGCCACTGTATCACTAAATATGAACGGCGCTGGTAATACTATTGCTGTTAAACCGGGGACCATCATCCAGATGGAGATGGATTATAATTTATCCAACCAATCCAGTTGCCCTACTTGTTTTAGCCAGTTACTATTTGGATACGAAAACCAATTCCTTGGCTGCCTGTTCGATGGCACTCCTGGAGTATGCCCAACGGGCAGCAGCGGCCGGCAACGGTACCAGTTTACAGCACCGGCTATACCCGGTGTATATAAAATCGGGTATAACAGCACCCAGGATTATAGTTGCAAACCTACCCTGTACAGGCCTGAAAAGATAATGGGAACAGTGGAGGTGTTGCCTGACTGTTCTGCCAATGCAACTGTAACGCTCAACATGAATTCACTGGGCAATGCCATAACAGTGAAGCCTGCGGCGACAGTGAACATGCAATTCAGCTACAATATTTCAACATCCGGCGGTCAGCAAAGGAGGCCATTGAAGATTTTATTCGGGTATGAAAACAATTTTGGCGGTGTAGTTTATCAAGGCACTCCGGCTATATGTCCGGCATCCAGCACCGGCACCAGCAGCCAATT
>DASUDW010000297.1:0-2529 GCA_036275415.1 Chitinophagaceae bacterium
GCTACCAGTTTCTGTACGGAAATCAATAATACTTATGTAAGTCAGTGGGACCCTTCTGCACCAAATAAATGGTCAAAAGAAATTTCAACAGCTAACCAGACCGGAAGTATCGGTGTATTGCAACTCGGAACAGTAACAACAAATTCACCTATTGCAAACTTTGCTGCGAACAGGTATTTTACATTAGGTACAGACAGACCTTTCCTGAATAACCCTTTACCTGTAAAGCTGATTTCATTTTCAGCTAATAAAACAGGAAATATGAGTTCAATCGTTACATGGGAATTAGCTGATGTTTGTATGGAGGCTACTCAATTTACTATTGAGAAATCTATAGATGGCAAAACTTTCCAATCTTATGCAACACAAGCAGGTAATCCCAACAGCCGTAATTATTTCTATAACGACACTAAACTGGGAAAAGGCACTACCTGGTACCGGCTGAAAATTACTGAGGCAGATGGCAAGATCACTTACAGCAAAGTAGTCGCCCTCATCAACGACACTAAAGGGCTGCTCATCACTTCGCTAATGCCCAATCCTGTTACCGGTTCGGCCGTTGTAACGGTCAGTGCTGCCCGGTCTTTGGTGGCGGATACACAAGTGGTAAATGTTTCGGGTACCATCGTAAGGCAATGGCGTTCTGCAGTGGCCGAAGGCAGTAACCAGCTTACGATAGATATGAGTGCTTTGCCGGCAGGAGTGTATCATTTGGTGCTGCAAACAGCCGACAGCAAAGCCGTGTACCGCCTGGTAAAGCAATAGATTTGCCACAGAAACACAGAAGCACAGAATAGGATTCACGCAAAGCCGCCATTTTCAGTATTTCAGCGTCTCAGTGGCTATCCAAAAATCGGGTTATTTCCTTTTTTTCACAATGGGTATCTTCAGCCGTTTGGCTTCTTCATTCCAGGCGGCTGCGGTAAGGATAAGCTGGCGCAGGTCTTTTTCCCGTATATCTTTTTTGGTTTTTATGCGAAGGGTGGCTACAATGGCCCTGTTGCCGGGCTCTAATTGGGGAAATGCTTCCCGCAGGTCTTTGCCGCGGCAAAAACCGAGATCAATTCCTTCTTTGGCTGGATTCAGGTACAGGAACATCCCGAAATAATGATAGAAAGGGATCTTAAAACTGAGTTTCTCTTCTACGGCCGGTACATTTTCCCAAATCATTTCCCGGATCAGTGCACATAATTCCCGCTGTTCATCAGGCAGGGCTTCTATGAATTCATCCACTTTCCGGTTCATGCGAATAGCTGTTGCAGTTCTTCTACCTGCCGGGTAAAAGCGGCCAGGGCTGTTTGTTGTTCGTTGATAAAACTGTTGTCCCTGAGTTTACCCGTAACTTTTTCCATTTCCTGTTCCGTCTCATAAACCATTTGGCGGAAGGGGTTCTTATAATCCTTGGCCCTCGATTCATAGATTCCGGTGGTCATCCAGTCACGGGTAGTAAGGGCCTGTGTCAGCAATTGCAGGAACATCTTTTTCGTAAATTTTGAAGGGCTGCAATGCAATACTTCCAGCAAGGAAGCAAAGGCATGCCTGAGCTTTTCGCTGTTGTATTTGTCGCCCTGCCTGCGGTAAAACTCATGTATTTCATCCCAGCTGTTCACCTTGCCGCTGCGGATGGATCTTACCAGTCCTTCAATAGCGGTGGCCGGCACCAGTTGCCCGCCGGCATTTTTCCAGTTGTTTCTGGCAGCATTTAATGGCAGGGCTTTTTGCAGCTGTGCCCAGTTCTTTATTTTTTTTCGCTCAATAAGGTGAATCAGTTGCACGGTGCCGTAGTAAATGATCAGTTCTTTAAAAAGCCTGTGGGCTTCCGCCACTTTGATCAATACCGTTTTGCGGCGGCTGTTTTCCAAACCCTCTGCTATTATTTCCAGCTTTTTCACAGTTTCCGGTTCCTGTTCCAGCAGTTGTTTTCCTTTTTGGGCCCAGTCTTTTTCCTGAATGCCTTTTTTGTCCTGCAGGCTCCAGGCTTTACCGGTGCAGTATTCCATCAGCCGGAGTGCATCAAAAAGTTCGTTCACGGTATCGGGGGCCAGGTAATCAAATTCCAGTAATTGTGTTTTATCTGTTCTTTTATCACGGCCCTGGTACTTGCCTTCATTACGGGCCAGGGCATACATGTTGTAGAAGAACCAGTATCCCGGCATCACAACGAGGCGGTCATTGCTTACATCATTACTCACCAGTGAAAAGGGGATAGGTATGTTCAGCTCTGCCGGAAAATCGCCTTTGGCAATGATGGTAAAGCCGGCAAATTTGGAATTATGTTTTAACGAAACACAAAGTCCCGGCCAGAAGCCGCGGCCGGCAATCAGTTCGCCATCAGCCCCTCTTGAATTGTGATTGGAGCCGATGGTGGCACCTGCAGCCATATTGCTTTGTCCCATTACCAGTGAAGCACAGAGAAACGAATTGTTGTGGTGCTGCTCATGCGCCGGAAAGATGAGGGAGTTCAGCACTTCGCAACAGGAAATGGTGGAGTTATCACCGAGGTAAGAGTTGATCAGCCTGGCGCCGTAC
>DASUDW010000298.1:0-3243 GCA_036275415.1 Chitinophagaceae bacterium
CACAACTGCTGCTGTGCCAGTCACCATAACCTAAAATGGTACTTGGGTTTACTATCACAGCTTCCAGGCCTTCACTAATGCCCCTCCATACCTGCAACTCTGCTTTAAACTTGCTTTTGGCATAATGTGTATTGGTTTTGCTTTCTTCCCATTTCTTCTCTTCATCCACATGTGCACCATTGGCAGTGCGGCCAAGTGCTGCAACAGAACTTATATGTACCAGTCTCCGTACATTTTTTTCCAGGGCCAGGTTTACTACATTGGCAGTGCCTTCCACATTTACCTGGTACATTTCATTTCGGTCTTTTTTTACAAAAGAAACAACAGCGGCAGAGTGTATCACTATGTCAATTCCTTCCATCGCATCTTCCAATGCCACCACATCCAGCACATCACCATCCACCCATTCCACTTTTTCAAGTATTGCGGATGGAATCCATACCGGCAATTTATTACTGCGGCGTAGGGCCCTTACGGCATATCCTTTCTCTACCAGTTCTTTGATAATATAAGAACCTAAAAAACCGGTACCGCCTGTTACAAGTATGCCCCCAGCCCCTGAAGGGGAGTTATGTGTATTCATTTTATAAATAATCTGCAAACATAAAAGAGTTTCCTAATCCCCCTTTAGGGGATAGGGGTAATAACCTTCCCCCGCTTTTTTCCCCAGCTTTCCATCTTTTACTTTTTGCTCCTGAATATATGATGGTTTCAGCCGTTCCGGCCTGCCTAACTGTTCATATACAGAACAACTGACAGCATAATTGACATCATTGCCAATAAGGTCCATCAGTTTGAAAGGACCCATTTTAAAACCGGCTGCTTCCATGGCTGCATCAATTTGTTCCATGCTTACACCCCCTTCTTCTGCCTGCCGCAAAGATTCAATATAATAAGGGCGGGCCACCCGGTTTACAATAAAACCGGGAGAATCCTTACAAACTACAGGTGTTTTACCCATTTGCCGGGCCAGTTCCACTACTGTTGATGTTGTTGCTTCATTGGTAAATTCGGTATTGACCACTTCCACCAGTTTCATAATGGTGGCAGGATTGAAAAAATGCATACCGATCACCCTATCCGGCCGTTGCACATTTTTGGCAATTTCTGTAATGGAGAGGGAAGAAGTATTGCTGGCAAAAATGCACTCACTGTGGTTAAGTTCTGCCAGCTGGTTGAACAGAGCGATCTTTATATCTGTTTTTTCAATAATAGCTTCTATAAAAACATCGGCCAGGCAGTGGTGGATATCATCAGTAAAGCTGATCCTTTTTTCAATGGAATCTTTTTCTGCCAGGCTGATCTTACCTTTTTCGGTAAGCTGTAAAAGATTTTTATGGATGTTGTTTTTTGCTTTTTCCAATACCACGGGGTTTAGTTCATACAACAAAGTAGCAAAACCGGCCTGTGCAGCCGCCTGCGCAATACCGCTGCCCATGGTACCTGCCCCGCATACACATATCGAATTTATTTCCATATCGTTAATAGTTGCGTAAAGATATTGGTTGTCCACAGATCATAAAGTCATAAACCCCGAATTGTTATTATTATTACCTTTCTGCTTCTAAAACCAAAACCACTTTTATGGATACACCACAATTTTCCTCCAATCCTGCACCTGCCCCTGCCACTGTAACACCCAATGTGCTGTCAGGCAAAATACCTTCTTCTGTTACTTTCCTGGTAGCGATTTTGTTGTTTGTTATGCCGTTTATCGACATTAAATGTAACAATATGTCGCTTCAGCAGGTGACCGGTCTGCAACTGGCCACCGGTTTTAAAATGAAGGATAAGGATAGCAAAAATGCATGGCTGGATGAGGACAAAAAAGAAGAAACGACTACCAAAACAAAAGATAAATCCAGCGATAAAGACCCCAATCTGTATGCGATTATAGCCCTTGGGCTGGGTGTACTGGGTCTTGGTCTTTCTTTTACGAATGCAAAGGCAGCCATAGGCGGTGCTATGGTAACAGGTATAGCTTCAGCAGCTTCGCTGATCGGGTTGATGCTCGATATTAAAAAGAAAGTAAGATTAGACATGGGAGGTAATGATACCAAAACCACCAGCACCGACAGTTTAAGCAACGGGCTGGATAATTTTGGTAAGGAGCTCAGTGAAAAGTTGAATATCAGTGTGGATTTTACACCCTGGTTCTATATTGCGGTGATCGCCTTCCTGGCAGCGGCTTTCTTCTGTTACAAAAGGATGAGTTCAATGAAATCCTGATGGATATAAGAATTTATTATTCACCATAAACCAACTGACATGAACAGAAAAATAATCACAATGGTACTGGCAGTAATTATTATTGCCTCTTTCTTTTTGCCTTATTTTAACCTTGCAGGCCTCTTTAAAATGAGCGGATTGGATATTGTTACCGGCGGCGGTATGGAAAATTCTAAAGGCTCCGCCGACAGGTTTTTGATGCTGCTGGCTCCGCTGGCAGGTGTTTTATTATTGGTAGGCGCCTTTAATAATGAAAAATACATTCCTTCCCGAATGGTATTAGGAGTACTGGCATTACTTGGTGTTATCTATCCTTTAATACGTGGAGTTATAGAGGGTGGTGATGGCCTCAGCCAGGTTTTTAAATACCTGGGTATCGGTTTTTGGCTGGGACTGGTTGCATCTGTAGCCGTGCTGGTTTACAACCCAAAATCATAAGGTCAAAAGGAATTAAACTTTAAAGCTGCCACCGGCAGCTTTTTTTGTGCCCGATCAATAAATTATCTTCGGAATAAGTATGAGAAAACAATTTTTATGGTGGCCGTTTTTCCTTTTTTCAATAAATGCAGCGGCACAAACATATGAGCAGTGGGCACAAACGGTGGGCTGGGATGGGGTTAGCCACTGGAAAAAATATATGTACACACAGCCGGCCTACATGGGGCCGAATGCGTTGCCGGTACCCCGCCTGGGAAACGGGTCGGTAGACAGCAACAACTATGTTACCGCTACTGCTATGCTGCATTTCTCAAAAGGGGATAACACACAAAATATTTCCGTTTATGCCAATTATTGCCTGGTAAAAGACCTGATATCTTTTGATGCGGTATGGGTGCCGTATGAACGCTACCAGACAACCCTCGCCGTTAAACAAGAACGCCATGTATTTGCCCAGTTTTTTTATGATAAGGAAGCAGCAGGCGAGGTACACCTTAATACCAATATTCAATTACTCAAGAAATGGCGCCAGCATATTCACCTGGCATTACGGTTGGGCTATCGTTTTCCCTGCTC
>DASUDW010000299.1:0-3878 GCA_036275415.1 Chitinophagaceae bacterium
AGATTGTCAGTAATACGCACCTCCGATGTTACACTTTGCCCGCCTTCATTGATGGAAGCGGCCGCTATATGCGAATGTTCATCAATGATGCCCGGTGTAACATGCTTACCGGTACCATCAATGATCCTGGCAGTTGCATCAGTTAAATTTTTCCCCACCGCTGCGATCTTTCCGTTTTTGATCAGCACATCTGCGTTTTGCATTACCGCTTCCTTTTCGTTGGTCCAAACGGTGGCATTTTTTATCAATATAGTTTCCTGTTTGGGTTGTTGCCCGTCTTCCCATCCAAATGGCACGAAGGGGAAAACCACTTTGCCGGTTGCCGGTATTTCTTTCTTCTTTACAGAATCAGTTTTTTGTTCTGCTTCCTTCAGCAATGTGGCTGTCCAGGTCAATGAATTGCCCAATGAGTCAATACCGGTACCGTTCCACTCTTTTCCGTTATTCACCCCGCTCAACCTTGCAGCATTGGCGGGAAGGGTTTGCTCTGTAAACCCGGTTCTGCCAAAACCTCCGCCGCCTGTAGGTGGCCTTTGCCCTCCATCCGGTGCACCTTGCGGACGCATACGCCTTGTCATGGGGGCATAGTTCAGTTTTATCATTTTGCCATCCTGGGTGAATTTGGCATTCAAGGTGTCTTTGGCAAACATAGTAGCTGTACTGCTGCTCTTTACATCCAGTGTATAGCTTTCGGTACCAGCCGGTGTATTAATGGCAAGGTTATAGGTACCGGGCACCAGGTTATCTTCCTTTACCACATATTTGATCCCCTGCACATAATTGAAAAGAATCGCTGTTTTTTCATTGAAAACAGGACCATTGGTCACCACGAAGTTGGCCAGTTTGCCCACTTCGAGGCTTCCTACTTTATCATAGATTCCTAAAACAGATGCTGGTGTTTTGGTCAGGGCTTCCATGGCTTTATTTTCACTCAAACCATATTCAAGTGCTTTACGTAAGGCTGCCCAAAACGATTTTACATCTCTTAAATCGGCTGTAGTAAGGCAAAAAGGGATACCTGCTTTTTCAAAGGCGGCAAGGTTGGCCGGGGCCATTTCCCAATGTTTCATATCACTCAGTGATACAAACCTCGCATCGTTGGGATCTTCCACATCCTGTGCCTGCGGGTAATTAAGCGGCAGGATAAACGTTGCATTGGTTGCCTTCATCTCTTTAATACGCTGGTATTCGTTCTGTCCGCCTTTGATGATATATTGTACACCAAACTCATCACCGATCCGGTCGGCCCGCAGGTTGTTCCATTTATCATTGGCTTCAAATATCTGGGGAAGGCCCTGGTTATCGTTCCATGCCTGCAGGCTAAGGTTAACGCCTTCTGTTGCCGGCTTATTTTTATACCACTGGGCATCCAGGTAGGTCTGCCGCAGCAGCGCAATCATGCCCATCATTGAACTGGGGTAGCTTTGTGTTGATGTTCCTTTGCTAAATGAGTAATGCGCCGATGCCCTTTCTTTCAGCATCACCAGGTTCTCTTTTTCATTGGCCAGTGTTACGACTGTTCCCGTACCTCGGGCAATCCCGTCTTTGATATGACAGAGTACTGTACCAAAACCAGCATCCCTGAGTGATTTGGCTTTTGCATCATCCACCGTAAATACTTTGTAAGCATCCACATCACTTTTAATGGCCTGGTTCCAGCCATACGCTCCTTTGGCAGCAGTAGTCAGTTGGGGTTGCTGGCCGGGGGTAAAGCCGCCGAAACCGCCACCACCGGTAGTAGTCCGTTGCGTGGCAGGCGCCCCATAATCAGCATAGAGATCGATAAAGGATGGGTAAAGAAATTTGCCTTTACAATCCACTTCAACTGCACCTGTAGGAACCTTCAGGTTACTGCCGATAGCCACTATTTTGCCATCTTTAATAACAAGAGTGGCATTGGTCAACGTAGTACCGGCGTCTTTAACGATTGTTGCATTCGTAAATGCATAGTGGCCATGCCGCGGGTCGGCTACGCCATTTTCGGGGAAAGTAGGTTGGGCCCAGAGTGGTAAACTGAAAAAAATGCTACATACCATCGCCAACCAGTTGTTGGGTTTTCTCATTGCAATTGTTGTTTTTAAAAGAGACCGAATTTAACGCAATCCGGCCTTTATGTATAATAAATAAAAGGACGAAAGGTTGGTTTTGACGTAAATCCGGCAACTATCCTTTCCTCAAAACTTTGGTTATCTTTGAAAACTAATCTTTTCGCTATGGCATTGGCCAAATCCATAAATATTTTTCCCGATTTCAGCCTGTCACCCCGCATCGACCAGGTAGGGGTGGAAGAAAGGGCTTCCCGGTTTACCAAAAGAAGCATTAAGAAAGAGTCCAAAATGAACGGCCTCAAACTGGTGCTGAACATGATTGACCTGACCACCCTGGAAGGAAAAGATACCGAAGGCAAAGTGAAACAGCTTTGTTACAAAGCCATGCATCCGCATGATGCAGTACCTGGTATCCCCACCGTAGCCGCCGTTTGTGTGTACCCCAGCATGGTGAAAGTGGCCAAAAAAGCCTTAGATGGTTCGGGCATAAAAGTGGCTTCGGTAGCAACAGCTTTTCCCAGCGGGCAGGCGCCAAGAGATGTAAAGATCAGGGACACCAAATATGCGGTGAATGAAGGCGCCGATGAAGTGGACATGGTCATCAGCCGGGGTAAATTTCATGCAGGTGAATACAATTTTGTGTTTGATGAAATTGCCTCCATCAAAGAAGCATGTGGCGAGGCCAGACTGAAAGTGATATTGGAAACAGGTGAACTGGGCACTTTTGATAAAGTTCGACGGGCCAGTGATATTGCCATGCATGCGGGAGCCGATTTTATCAAGACCTCTACCGGAAAGATTCAGCCGGCGGCTACCATGCCGGTAACACTGGTGATGCTGGAAGCAATCCGTGACTTTTATTATAAAACCGGTAAGATGATCGGCATGAAACCGGCGGGCGGCATTTCCAAATCAAAACTGGCGTTGCATTATTTAGTAATGGTAAAAGAAGTGCTGGGCGAGGACTGGCTGAACAATGAATGGTTCCGTTTTGGTGCCAGCAGTTTGGCCAATGATGTACTGATGCAGATTGTGAAAGAAAATACGGGACTCTATCAAAGTGCTAATTATTTTTCGGTGGATTAAAACCCACCCCTTTCGAAAAGTTCTTTATCACAAATGACCGCACCCCCTCCCTGGAGGGGATGTAAATTCACTAAACCCGGAATAAAAAAGAAAAATTGTGCTTTAATACACATCCCCTCCATGGAGGGGCGAATTAAGGAAAACAAAATGTTGTAAAGATTTGGGGTGCCTGCCGGCAGGCAGGGGTTGATGCCAAAAGAACAGAACGATGAACGGAGCGACGCAACGGAAGATCATCCGTGTTACTGTCGCTGGTTAAATAAAAAATATTATGGCCCTTACAAAGAAAAAAGCCGCAGTAAAAAAAAGCAACACGATCAAATCCGATAGCTATCGGATAAAATTTGATACCAGTTGGTCCTACGACCCTGCGCCGGAAAGTAAAAGCGCTGCAACGATCAACAAACAATACGATTTGTTTATAAACGGCGCATGGCAAAAACCTTCGTCAAAGACTTATTTTGACACGATCAACCCGGCCAATGAAGAAAAGCTGAGTGAGGTGGCTGCCGCCAATGAAGCTGATGTAAACAAGGCTGTGGTGGCTGCCAGAACTGCCTACGAAAAAGTGTGGAAGAAAATGCCGGCCAAGGAAAGGGCTAAATACATTTTCCGCATTGCCCGGATGGTGCAGGAAAAAGCTAGGGAACTGGCCATCATCGAAACATTAGACGGAGGCAAACCCATCCGGGAGAGCCGCGACTTTGATGTACCCACTGCTGCCAACCATTTCTTTTACTATGC
>DASUDW010000300.1:0-7084 GCA_036275415.1 Chitinophagaceae bacterium
ACCAGTTTTGCGGCTCCATATTCACAGTAATCCATTCGCTGCTTTCTTCGAAAGTGGCTTCTGGCAACAGTTCAGTGGTCTTTATTTTTAATTCTTCGTTCGTCATTATTCTTTCTCTGTTCTTATTTGTTCTCTTGTTAACCCGCTTTTTATTTTTTGTTGTAATGTTATTAATGCATGCAGTAACGCTTCCGGCCTTGGCGGGCAGCCGGCTACATATACATCCACAGGAATTACATGGTCAGCGCCTTTCACTACTGAGTACGTATTATAAAAGAAAGGACCACCGCTGATAGCACAGGCCCCCATAGCAATTACATACTTGGGATCGGCCATCTGGTCATATAACCTTTTTAATACAGGCGCCATTTTATTGACGATGGTGCCGGCTATGATGATTACATCTGCCTGCCGGGGTGTAGCCCTGGCCACTTCAAAGCCAAACCGGGAAAAATCATATTTAGAACCGGCCACGGCCATATACTCAATACCGCAGCAACTGGTGGCAAAAGTGAGCGGCCATATGGAGTTGGACCTTGCCCAGTTGATCAGGTCATCCAGTTTGCTGAGCACCACTTCGCCGCCGGCCAGGTTGTGCACCGAACCCGGAAAAGTATCTTCCAGCTTTTCAGGCTTCTGCGGTATTATCATATTACCGTCTGATATTTTTACTTCATCTGACATTGCAGTATCAAATTTCTTTCTTCAAATAAACCGGCTTTGTGCAAAGCCCCTCTTGTGGAGGGGTTTTGGGAAGGCCTCTTACATCCATTTCAGCGCCCCTTTCTTATGTGCATACAAAAAGCCCATAAAAAGTATAAAGAAGAAAATCACAATTTCAATTAAGGCAATCCATCCCATGTTTTTGGCCACCACGGCCCATGGGTACAAAAAAACCAATTCAACATCAAAAATCAGGAAGATAAGGGCAAAGAGATAATAACCCACATTTAACTGTATCCATGTTTTGCCCGTAGTAGGGATGCCGCATTCGTACGGTTCGCCTTTTTGTTTGTTGGTGGTTCCTTTCAGTACCAGTTTGGAGAGCATGATGGCAATGCCTGAAAAGGCAACTGCTGCTATAATCAGTACAATAAGCGAGGAAGCCCCCATACGCAGATTGGTTTGCACGAATATAGCAACTATGCGTTAAAAAAGTTACATGACACTTATCAACGAATGCCTTGTTTATTATCAGTTAAAAAGTTGTGGAAAGCACAAGGTGTTTACCCGTACAATTCCTGGTGAATGGCTTTTTTGTCATAACCCATTTCCAGGATATGTTTTTTAGCTTCATCGATCATATGCTTCCATCCGCAGAGAAAAAACTGTGCTTCCTGCCTGTTCTTGCACAGGTCCATATAAATAGGGTGTACATATCCATAGTGGCCATCCCAGTGTTCCCTGGATAAAGTGGGGTGATAATGAAAGCCGGGCAGATCGAGTTCCATTTTTTTTAATTCTTCATAATACAGAAGGTCCTCTTTTTTTCGGCAACCAAAAACAAGGTGTATGCTTTTAAATGGTATCTTTTTTAACTTGATATAGTTGACCATGCTTCGGAAGGGGGCAATACCGGTGCCCGTACATACCAGGAACAGGTCTTTATCCAATTTCTCCGGCAGGGTAAACACTCCCTGCGGACCACGCAAGGTTAGTTCGCTTCCCACTGTAATGTTTTTGAAATCGAAGAGATAATTAGTGCCCAATCCGCCCTGCGCCAGCACAATCAGTAATTCAAATACATTGCTGCCATCGGGCCAGGAGGCTATAGAATAACTGCGCCATCTTTTATTGGGTTTTTCATGTATGGGAAGGTCCAGTGTAACAAACTGACCCGGTTTAAAATCGAAGTTGTCCAGTTCGGGTACCTGTATCCAGAAGCGCCGGGTATTATGGGTGTGATCATCAATCTTTGTTACGATGCCTTTTCGCCAGGGTAGCAATGCCATTGGTGTTGGTTTTTATAAAGGTAAAACCAATAAGTTCCCTTATTGTTATGAATAGGGGAAAATATTGCCGCAATCGTTGCCGATGATTACTTTTGCAGCTCTCATGAGTGTGAAGGAACTGTTGGAACGGTATCAAAATACCCCCCGCCTTTTTCAACTGGCGGACAGGCTTACTTTTGCCCAGCCTCAAAAGATATACCTGGAGAACCTGAGGGGCAGCTCTTCCCAGTTTATTGTGGCTTCGGCATTTACCCACCCCTCACTACCGGCCTTCAATCATCTTGTTATTTTAAATGATGCAGAGGAAGCGGCTTATTTTCATAATACACTGGAAAATCTTACGGAGGCACTGGACATTTTTTATTTCCCTTCCTCATTTAAAAACCGCAAGAATTTTCAATTGCTAAACTCCTCCCATGTAATGTTGCGTACAGAGGCGTTAACGAAACTGGCGGCGGGGGGCAATAAAAAAATCATTGTAACGTATCCGGAAGCGTTGTTTGAAAAAGTTGTTCTACCGGGTAAACTCTCTTCCAACATCATATATATTAAGACAGGCGATACGCTGGATACCGAAGCCTTATTATTAAAACTGGCGGATTACGGTTTTGAACGGACTGATTTTGTTTACGAACCCGGGCAGTTTGCCATCAGGGGCGGCATACTGGATATCTATTCATTCGGTAATGAAAAACCATACCGGGTGGAGTTGTTTGGCAATGAAGTGGATTCTGTGCGGATTGTTGATCCTGAAACACAGCTTAGTGAGCGGAAATTGTTGCAGGTGTCTATCATCCCCAACATTGATACACAGATTGAAAGTGAGGAACGCATTTCACTTTTTGATTTTCTTCCGGAAAATACAATTGTATGGATAGAGGATTATGCCCTCTGCAAAGAGCACCTGGCCGATAGCACAGAAGAATTGCAGGCATTCTTACAAATACAAGCTGGTCTTAAAGCAGAAACCGAAGGCTACAAGCTTCAGTCATCCAGGAGCAAAAGGCAGGTAACAGGTTTTCAAACGGATGAGCAGGATGATAAACTTCACAAAAAAGATGTCAGTGAAAATGATTTCATCACAGCAGCAGATTTTGAGGAAAAGATTCAGGCAAGGCATGTAGTGGGTTTTGGTCATTCGGTTAATTTCCCGGCTCACTATTCGCCTTTCACCCTTCATCATGCCGTCAAAGAACAGCCGGCCTTCAACCGGCAATTCGATTTGCTGATCAGGGATTTAAAAAGCTGGGAAGCCAAAAAGTTTCAATTATACATTTTTGCGGAGAACCCCCGCCAGTTAGAAAGACTGCAGAGTATTTTCGACGACCTGAAAGCGGAGCTGGTATTTAATCCCATAGCCACCTCCATACATGAAGGCTTTATTGACGAAGACCTGCAGATAGTCTGTTATACTGATCACCAGGTATTTCAGCGCTATCACAAATACAGGGTAAAGCAAGCCTATAATAAAAATAAAGCCTTAACACTCCGTACCCTTCGTGAGCTGCAACCGGGGGATTTTGTAACGCATATCGACCATGGTGTGGGTGTCTTCAGCGGTTTGCAAAAACTGGAGGTAAATGGCAGGCTGCAGGAGGCGGTTCGTCTCATTTATAAGGATACGGATATACTATATGTAAATATCAACAGCCTGCACAAAATTGCCAAGTACACCGGCAAAGACGGCAGTGTGCCGAAAGTAAACAAACTGGGAAGCGATGTATGGAATAAGCTAAAAGAAAAGACTAAGACCAAAGTAAAAGAAATCGCCTTTGACCTGATAAAGCTATATGCCAAACGAAAAGCACAACAGGGATTTGCACATACGCCGGATAATTACCTGCAGACAGAACTCGAAGCATCCTTTATTTATGAAGACACCCCGGATCAAAGTAAGGCCACAGCAGATGTAAAGAAGGATATGGAGTCACCTTCTCCGATGGACAGGCTGGTGTGCGGTGATGTGGGCTTTGGTAAAACTGAAGTTGCCATCAGGGCAGCATTTAAAACCTGTGTGGATGGAAAGCAGGCTGCCGTACTGGTGCCTACCACTATTTTGGCGTTTCAGCATTATAAAACATTTAAGGAAAGGCTGAAAGATTTCCCGGTAACGGTGGATTATCTCAACCGTTTCAAATCCGCAAAAGAAAAAAAGGAAACGCTGAAGAAACTGGAGGAAGGAAAAATTGACATCATCATTGCAACGCATGGCTTACTCGGCAAAGAGGTTAAGTTTAAAGACCTTGGTTTGCTGGTGATTGACGAAGAGCAAAAGTTTGGAGTGGGGCATAAGGAAAAGATCAAAACGCTTCGCACCACAGTTGATTGCCTTACCCTTACAGCTACGCCTATTCCCAGAACCCTTCAGTTTTCATTGATGGGGGCCAGGGACCTTAGTATTATTAATACACCTCCGCCGAACCGGCAGCCCATTCAAACAGAGGTGCAGGTGTATAATGAGGATTTCATTCGTGATGCTATTTATTTTGAAACCGAGAGAGGTGGCCAGGTGTTTTTTATTTATAACCGCATTGCCGGTTTGGCGGAGATGGCAGCCTTTATCCAGGCCCTGTGCCCGGATCTTAGTATTGGTTATGCACATGGACAAATGGAAGGACATGAACTGGAAGAACGAATCATGGATTTCATTGACAAAAAATATGATGTACTGGTATGTACCAATATTGTAGAAAGTGGAGTGGATATTCCCAATGTGAATACTATCATTGTAAATAATGCCCACCAGTTTGGATTGAGTGACCTGCACCAGTTAAGAGGAAGGGTCGGACGCAGCAATAAAAAAGCCTTTTGTTATTTGCTGGCACCACCCATGAGTACATTGCCCAACGATTCAAGAAAAAGATTACAAACCCTGGAACAGCACAGCGACCTCGGCAGTGGTTTCCAGATTGCCATGCGGGACCTGGACATCAGAGGCGCCGGAAATTTATTAGGCGGAGAGCAAAGCGGTTTTATGGCAGAGATCGGTTTTGAAATGTACCAGAAGATCCTGGATGAAGCGATCCGTGAATTGAAACGCAGCGATTTCAAAGAATTATTCAAAGAGGAGATTGCCCAACAAGATGATTTTGTACAGGATTGTACCATTGATACCGACCTGGAAATACTGATACCGGATGAATATGTAGAAAGTATTACCGAGAGGCTGTCGCTTTATCAGCGACTGGACAATTGTGAAACGGAACATGAATTGTCTGAAATGAAACAGGAACTGGCAGACCGCTTTGGACCGGTGCCGCAGCAGGTGGATGATCTTTTCGTTACGGTAAGGTGCCGTAAACTGGCCGTTGATCTTGGTTTTGAAAAAATGAGCCTGAAGGATGACACATTACGGTGTTTCTTTATCAACCGGCCCGACTCACCTTTTTTCGAGTCAGCAACTTTTCAGAAAATTATTCAGTTCCTGCAAACAGGTACCAACAAAGGCCGTTTAAAGCAGACGGGCAAATTATTCCTGTTGATTGCCAATGATATAAAGAATATGGAGTCCCTGCTTCGTTTCCTGCAGGCCATGCATGATTTTTGCTTTGCGGAATCGGCGGTTACGCTTTAGTATTTTTCCGGTGCCGGCAACCTGTTTTGCCCTCTTTACATTTTGGAGTCAACCGGCTCAACAGTAGTACCTAATCTCAGCTAATTATAGTACTTTTAGTATCACTACAATCACTATGAGATTCTATCCAGTTCCCTTGATGGCTGTTTTGCTGTTGCTGTCATTTTCCTTGCCGGCCCAGCAAGATTCACGATACAGGCTTTTGTTGAAGAGCGGCACAGTCATTCCCGATAAAAATATTGACCCTGAAACTGTAAGTAATTTTAACCGCAATGCCCTGCGCAGTAACGGCAAGGCATCATTCGTTATACAGTTTGAACGAATTCCGGCCACAGAAGAAAGAAACCGGTTGAAGCAGGCGGGGATAGAACTGATCGATTATCTCCCTGATTTTTGCTACACTGCCATTGTTGGCGGTTCACTCGATTATACATTGTTGCGGCAGGTAAATGCAAGGGCAGTAATGATACTTAAGCCGGAGCAAAAAATGCAGCCCGAACTGGCTTCAGGAGTATTTCCCTCCTATGCAGTTAAGGTTGCAGGAACAGTTGACGTATGGATCAATTTTTCCCCCTCATTTGGTTTTGAAGAAATCAAACAGGCCTTACAGGCGGATAACTTTGATTTGCTAAGCACTTCTTTAAAGAATTATCGAATAGTGGAAATAAGAGCTGCTGCAGGCCGTTTATTTACATTGGCGTCTTATCCGTTTGTGGAATATGTGCAGGTGGCTCCGGGAGAAGACAAACCTTTAAGCCAATTTTGGACCAACTGGGGAAAAGACGCTATCCGCTCCAACATATTAGGTGCTCCCCTTAGTGCTGGAGGAAAAAATTTAAAAGGAGCCGGCGTGACAATTGGAATAGGCGATGACGCAGATCCGCAGATCCATATTGATTTTATCAACAGAATGATTGCCAAAGCAGCAGCCCCTTATAATTACCACGGTACCCATGTTTCCGGTATTGCCGGTGGTGCAGGTATTCGTAATGAACTTCGCACCGGCATGGCACCAAAGTCAACTTTGCTAAGCCAGGTCTTTTCGAACGTTTTTACCAATGCGGCGGCTTATACTGCTGATCACGGCATGGTTATTACCAATAACTCTTATTACAGCGGGTATAATCAATGTGATGCATTTGGTTATTATGATGGCTATTCAAGATTATTGGATCAGCAAGCTTTTTTATTTCCCAACCTCCAGCATGTATTTGCAGCAGGAAACAGCGGATTATTTAAGTGCTCACCCATGCCGGATAGTTTCAGAACGGTGCATGCCGGGTATCAGAGTGCTAAAAATGTTTTAACTGTTGCAAATGCTTCACCGGTAGGTGGCATTTGGCGATCTTCCAGTCGCGGGCCTGTCAGGGATGGAAGACTGAAGCCCGAAATTGCCGCAGTAGGAACTTTTATTACAGCTACCGCTCCTCCGCCTTTTGATTATTATTGGGAAAATACAGGAACCAGTATGGCATCGCCTGCTATTGCAGGGGGCCTTGCATTGCTTTATGAAAGATTTAAACAACTAAATGGTAATACTAATCCCAAGAACGGTTTG
>DASUDW010000301.1:0-14177 GCA_036275415.1 Chitinophagaceae bacterium
CCAATGCAGCTTTTGCCTCCAGTAATAAATCATACGTTCTTCCGGATACATAAGTGACATTAGAAAAGGGTTTCAGCATTTCATTGTAAAAGCTTTCTTCCACACCGGGGGCTTTGGCTACCACAAACTGATAGTCAGGAAAAGATTTACTTACCTCCAGCATCACCGGCAATTTCATCTTAATCTCCTGTTTTCTGCTGCCCGGAAGCAGGGCAATTACCTCTTTTGTACTCAGCTTTTCGCTTGTCGCTTGAAACTTATAACTTTCTATTTCTTCCACCAGCGGATGCCCGACATATTCCACCTCCCAGTTCCATTTCCGTTGATAATATTCTTTTTCAAAGGGCAGAATAACAAGCATTTTGTCAATACACTTTTTCATCATCTTCACCCTGCCTTCTTTCCATGCCCATACCTGCGGGGAAATATAATAAATGATTTTGCTGCCATTATCAGCAAACAAATGTTGTTGTTTCGCCCATTTGGCAATACGGAGATTGAAGCCCGGATAATCAACCAGTATCAACGCATCGGGTTGAAATTGTAAAATATCTTCTTTACAAAAACGAAGGTTGCGGAAAATAGTACGAAGGTTCATCAGGACTTCTGCGAATCCCATAAAGGCTAAGTCACGATAGTGCTTTACCAATTCGCCTCCTGCATGTTGCATTTTATCCCCACCCCAGCAGCGGATCATAGCCGACGGATCCAGCTTTTTAATTTCCTTTATAAGGTTTGATCCATGCAGGTCGCCGGACGCTTCACCGGCAATGATATAATATTTCATACCGGGGTTTAACTACTAATTCAGGATTTTTAAAACTAAAATTGCAATGCCATAAACAAGGGTGATAATAAAAATTCCCTTGGCTGTCTCGTCCTTATGCGTATTCACATAAAGGGTAAATAGAATGACATTGGCCAGCAAACTAAGTGAACCAATTGAGGTGATCAGTTTATTATCATGAATAAAATAATCCAGGAACTCCAAAAACTGATAAGACGGAAATTTAATGAAGTAAACAACCACCAGGCCCAGCAGGGGGCCTAAAAAGCCAAGTATCAATCCGAGTTGCAGCCGGTCTTTGGTTAGTATCATTTCCAGGTTTTTTCTAGTTTGGCTTTTAAAACGTAATTGGTAAGGTCAAATTGTACCGGCACCACACTAACGTAATTATTGGCCAGGGCCCATACATCCGTATCCTTGGCTTTATCAAAATTGACAAACTCGCCGGTAAGCCAGTAGTAATGCCGTCCATGCGGATCATTGCGTTCAATAAAATCTTCTTCATATTTGGCATATGCTTGTTTGCATATTTTAAAGCCCCTGATAAGTTCGGGTGCAATGGACGGTATGTTTACATTCAATACGGTATGTTTTTCAAGGGGTGTAGCCAGCATTTTCTCTGTGATGATCCGTACATATTTTCTGGCACCGGTAAAATCGGCATCGATACGGTAATCCAATAATGAAAATCCTGCAGAAGGGATACTTTCGATGGCTGCTTCTACGGCTGCAGACATGGTACCGGAATATATTACATTGATACTGTGGTTAGCACCGTGATTGATACCACTGAGACAAAGGTCCGGTTTGCGATGAAGCACTTTATCTACTGCCAGTTTCACACAATCAACCGGGGTGCCTGTGCAAGACCAGGTTTCTACATTTTCCATAGAATGTATCTTGTGCAAGCGCAGTGGCTGACCAATTGTGATTGCATGTCCCATGCCTGACTGTGGTTTATCTGGTGCTACCACCACAATTTTACCCAGGTCTTTCACAGCCTCTACCAGGTTCATGATGCCGGGAGCCGTTACTCCGTCATCATTGGTTATTAAAATAACCGGTTTCTCCTTTTTTACAGATGCCTTTTTGGGTTTTTCTTTACCGGCAGTTTTTTTAATGCCTGATGCTGTGCTTTTTTTAGTCATACTGTCACAAAAGTCATGTTTTTTCCCGCTTTACCCAAAAAAGGGGGTATTAAGTATTTTGAAATTCTAAATTAATTAGTATTTTGCAGCTAATTAAATTAGTGCTTATGGCTATCTCTAATCAAAACCTTAAATACCTCCGGAAACTCCGGGGCTGGACACAGGAAGAATTTGCCAATAAACTCGGTATAAAAAGATCACTATTGGGGGCGTATGAAGAGGAAAGGGCCGAACCCCGTATTGACGTTTTGGAAGTGGTTTGTGATATTTTTAAACTTACTCTGGATGAAATCCTTAGAAAAGACCTAAGCGATAATAAAACTAATTATTTGGCACGACGAAGGGCAATGAAATTAGCTGCCGGACGGTCAGATATACCTTTTGTACCGGTAAAAGCTGCTGCCGGTTACCTGGCTGGTTATGCTGATCCTGAGTTCATTGATGAATTAAACACCTTCACTCTGCCAATGCTTGCCGGGGGAAATTACAGGGCTTTTGAGATCATCGGTGACTCCATGTTACCTACCCCCAGCGGCTCGGTAATTGTAGGGGAAAAGGTAGATAGCCTGGAGGATGTAAAAAACAACACCCCCTGTATTGTAGTATCCAGAAATGAAGGCATCGTGTACAAAAGGGTGCAGAAGAATACCAAACAAAGGAATAAACTTACATTAATAAGTGATAACCCCGTTTACCACCCTTATACGGTTAATGCAGATGAAGTATTGGAAATGTGGCAGGCCCAGGTAGTAATTTCCCGAACCAGCAGCCAAAACCGCTGGGATATGGCTCAATTAGCCACTGTAGTGTCTGATTTACAGCAGCAAGTAACCAGTCTTAAGAAAAAAATGAATTAGAAGATATACTTTAAATTTTTATAATATTATTTTGCATTTATCTGCTTTTATCTTCTTTTCCACGGGACTGAGAGTTATATTTGTGCGTTCTAAACTGCTGCATGAGGCTTAAAGCACTTATCTGTTTACCCTTTTTTCTGGTTTGTTTACACGTTTTTTCCCAGGTTAAAACATTGCAAGCCATAAAAATAACCCAGGCGCCAAAAATTGATGGTAACCTGGATGATGCTGTATGGGCTCAAGTTCAGCCGGCGACCGACTTCATTCAAAATTTTCCCACTTTTGGCAAGCCTTCTACAATGCGTACAGAAGTAAAACTTATGTATGACAACAATGCCATTTATGTAGGGGCTTATTTATTTGATGATCCGGCTTTGATAAGGAAGCAGCTGACCGCAAGGGATGGCGAGCAAAGGCAGGATGTTGATTATTTCTCTGTTTTCTTTGATACTTACAAGGACCTTCAAAACGGGTTTCAGTTTACCGTTACTACAGCCAACGTACAATCAGATGCCCGTCTCACACCCAACCAGGCTACTGATTTTGGCGAATACGGCGATAAAACATGGGAAGCCGTATGGGAAAGTAAGGTGAGCATAAAAAATGACGGTTGGGTGGTAGAAATGCGCATTCCTTATATTTCCCTTCGTTTTGCCAAGAAAGACCTGCAGGATTGGGGGGTACAGTTCCTTCGATTTTCCAGGAGAACGAACGAAACCGATTTCTGGAACCCCGTTAACCCCCAGGTAAATGGCTTTGTTAACCAATTTGGTGTTTTTGCCGGGTTAAAAGATATCAAGCCGCCTCTACGTCTCAGTTTCTCACCATATGTTTCCGGTGGCTATAGAAGATCTCCGGAGGCTGGTGAGTTTACAGAAACCTGGCTTCGCAATGGCGGTATGGATGTGAAGTATGGCATTAATGAAAGCTTTACGCTGGATGCTACATTAATTCCGGATTTCGGACAAGTCATTTCAGATAATGTAATCAATAACCTTTCACCCTTTGAAGTGAGGTTTCAGGAAAACAGGCCTTTTTTTACAGAGGGTACGGAACTTTTTAATAAGGCCGGTCTTTTCTATTCCAGAAGGGTGGGTAAAGTACCAACGAAGTATAACAGCGTTAATAATTTTGTTCGGAATAACAGTAATACCTGGGATATCGTAAAAAACCCTTCTGTCACCCAATTGTATAACGCAGCAAAATTTTCGGGTAGAAATCAGAATAAATTGGGTATAGGAATCTTTAATGCCTTGACAGCCCCGATGGATGCCAGGATCCGGAACAGAAATACAGGAAAAGATTCAATAATACGAACAGAGCCGCTGGCTAATTATAATATTGTGGTGTTGGACCAGGCATTAAAAGGCCGTTCATTTGTATCATTTACCAATACTAACGTATTGCGCAGCGGCGGAGACAGGGATGCCAATGTATCTGCCGTTGATTTTGGCTTTTACGATAAAAAGAATGTATATGCCCTTACGGGTACTGCCCGATACAGTAAGATCTGGGGTGCCAATCCTTACGATGGTTATAATACTACCCTGCGTTTTGCCAAAGTAAGCGGCAACTGGCAATATAATGTGTCCGGCAATGTTGAATCAGCCAACTACGATCCACGGGACCTTGGATTCCTGGCAGCTCCTAATGAAATTACTTATCGTGGTGGAATAACCTATCGGCAATTTAAACCGACTAAGAATTTTCTTACTTACAGTTACAGCCTCAACTCCAGGTTAACTTATCTATATAAGCCCTATGCGTATTCTTACTTTGATATATCAGCCAGCGGCTTTTGGGTTTTTCGCAATTTCTGGGATGTTTCTGTAAGGGCCGTATTGAACCCTATACCGGTTGATGATTATTTTGTTTTACAAACTCCCTGGAAGTTCCTTCATCTTCCCCTTAATTATTTCTTTTCTGCGGAAGGAAGTACTGACAGCCGTAAAAAACTATTCTTCCGGTATGAGGCGATTTATGCCAAAAGCCCGAAGTACGATAATGTTTATACCGCACTTGAACTGGGTATGAGATACCGGTTCAGCGACAGGTTTACCCTTGACCTTCAAACCAATTCGAGTTTTGAAGAAAACCAGCTTGGCTATGCCTTTTTACGGGAAAGCAACGGTGATCCTATAGCCGGTTTCAGGGACAACCGTGATTTCACGGCTATTCTCTCCGGCATCTACAATTTCACTCCTCGAATCAACCTCACTTTACGTACAAGACATTACTGGAACAAAGTGAATTATAAGAGCTTTCATAATGTGGATAATGATGGTCTGCTGATCAATCGTCCTTTCATCAGCGGAAATGATGATAATGTAAATTTCTTTAACCTGGATGCATTCCTGACCTGGGATTTCCGCCTGGGAAGCCGCCTGATATTAGGGTATAAGAACTGGCTGGGTGAAGATCAGTATGTAATGCCCACGGGCAAAAATTCTTACCTGAAAAATCTCGGTGAAATATTTACTCTTGATCATGGAAATGAATTTACCATGCGGTTTATTTATTTCCTCGATTATAACCAGTTGCGGAAAAAGCGTTAACCGATCTTCAGCAGTTCATTTCCTGAAACTGCATAGATGGTATCTCCTTTAATCAGTTTTACCATAAATGTTCCTGTAAAGCGGCTGAAGGCAGGCAGTATACAACTTTCCCTGCCAAAATAATAACAGGGAAATTTTAGCGTTTGCAATCCTTTTCCGCTGATTTTATACCCCGGATGCAGGTGACCGTAAAACGTATATTTTACATTTTCCCTTTCCGGCAGGTTGAAGCGACGGTCTTCATGCCGGAATAAAAAACCGTTTTCTATCAAATCCCATTCATGCACCTGAATGTTGGCTGCTTTATACCAGTCATCCTCCAGGATATCGTGGTTGCCTTTTACGAGGTCAATATGGATAGCAGAAAAATCTTTTCTCCATTTCAGGAAAAGGTCCAGTTCTTTATTGGATGTGCTATGGGTAAAGTCGCCCACTACAATAAGCCTTTCGGCCTTAAAAAAGAAGAACATACCCATCAACCGCTGCAGGTCATCTTTATAAACCGACTGAGGAATCGGAATGCCTGCTTTTCGAAAATGCCCCGATTTTCCCAGGTGTACATCTGCCACAATCATGGTGTTTTGTTCTTCCCAGAAAAGGGCCCGTTCAGCGGTAACCCAGAAGATCTGGTCATTAATGATATGCGGGATGGGGTTTTGCATCAGTGCCGGCAAATATAAAGCAAGATGTTTTTGCCGGAAGGAAGTCTTTGATTATTGATTCTCCAGTTGTTGCTGCATCTTTCTTACCCGGTCTTCCAGTTTTTCGGAACTCAGGTCTTCCCGCATACTGTCTACTTTGATGGGGAAACAAAAAGGGGTGAGCTGTTCCGGAAAACGAAGAATGATTGATGAATGCTGTATCCTTTCCAGCATGTCCCGAAGTCTGAATTCTTCCATTTGCTGATCAAATACTTCCTGGTACGACTGCCGGAGCAGCAGGTTTTTCGGATCATACTCATTAAATACACTGAACAACAAAGAGGCTGAAGATTGCAGGTGCCTTGCCTTCTTTTTTTCTCCCGGCATACCCTGAAAGATCAATCCGCCAATAACGGCAATATCCCTGAATTTTCTTTTTGCCATTTCGGTACTGTTTACACTTCGTTGTATGTCATTCAAAAGGTTATCCGGTGAAAAGAGTTCATACACATTTGTATCATCTACCGGAATTGGCTGGTCGCTCAGCAATTCAAAACCGTAATCATTCATGGCAAATGAAAAGGTAATAGGTTGTATGCGGCTGATACGCCAGGCCAGTATGGCTGCCATAGCTTCATGCACCAGCCTGCCTTCAAATGGGTAGACAAACAGGTGAAATCCGTCTTTCGTTTCAATCTGTTCAATAAGTAATTCATTTTCGCCGGGTACATGTGAGAGTTGCTGCTGCAGTGCTATAAGGGGTTTCAATTTATCAAGTTCTTCAGCATATCCTTTTACCATTGCTTTGTTCAATATTTGCCGCAGTTTTTTGCCCAGGTTGGCACTCAACGGCATCCGGCCTCCTGTCCAGCTGGGTACAATTGATTTTTTGGCATTGCTTTTCCGCACCAATGCCGTCATGTCTTTGATCATAATAAATTCAAGGTTCCTTCCGGCAAGGGTAAATACATCTCCGGGTTCGAGCCGGGAAATAAAATATTCTTCTATAACTCCTATATATCCACCGGTCATAAACTTCACTTTCAGCATGGCATCGCTGACAATAGTGCCAATGTGCAGCCGGTGACGCATAGCCACTCTACGGCTGTTTATTTTATATAAACCATCAATGATTTCTACTTTTTTAAAATCATCATACTGCTGCATGGCATCACCGCCTTCGGTAATGAAATGAAGAATTGTATACCATTCGTCTTTTGAAAGGTACCGGTAACAAAATGTGGAGGTTACTTCTTTAAACGTTTCTTCAGACAGGAAGCCATCAGAAATGGCAATTGTATTGAGGTACTGCAACAATACATCATAGCAAAGCAATTGGGGAGGGCGGCTTTCGATCATATTTTCTCTGATGGCCTCTTTCAGTGCTGCCGCCTCCATCAATTCCAGTGAGTGAGTAGGTAAAAAATAAATTTTACTTACCGCATCAGGGCTATGTCCGCTACGGCCGGCCCGTTGCAAAAACCTGGCAACTCCTTTGGGTGAGCCAACCTGTATCACTGTTTCCACAGGCCGGAAGTCAACGCCCAGGTCAAGACTGGCTGTGCAAACAACCGCCTTCAGGTTTCCGCTGTGCAGGTTTTCTTCTATCCATGTCCTCAGTTCACGGTCAATCGAACTGTGGTGCAATGCAATGGAACCGGCAAGGTCGGGGCACACATCCAGCAAGGTCTGGTACCAGGTCTCACTCATACCCCTGGTATTAATGAAGATGAGCGTTGTTTTACTTTGCTGAATGATCGGGATTATTTTATGTGCCAGTTTAATACCCAGGTGCCCTGCCCACGGATACTTTTCAATTTCATCCGGGTAAATGGATTCTATTTCGATTTGCTTTTGCAAATGGGCGGTAATGATGATTCCTTTTTTTCCCAGCGGTGACAGTAATACTTCCCTGGCTTCATCCATGTTACCAATTGTGGCGGAGATGCCCCATACAGCACATTGAATACCGGATATGGAACGTTGAACATTTACGATTCTTGAAATAGCTAATTCAACCTGTACTCCACGTTTGCCGCCCATTAATTCATGCCACTCATCTACAGCTATTATTTTCAATTTTCTAAAATACTCCGCATAGCCCTTTTGTGCCAGTATAAGGTGCAGGCTTTCCGGGGTTATGATTAAAACCTCCGGCATTTGTTTTTTTTGAGTGCTTCTTTCAGCAGTACTGGTATCTCCGTTCCGTATACCGATCTTCCAGGGTATTCCCAGACCAATTACTACTTCTTCCATAGCCCTGCCAATATCTTTCGCCAATGCCCGCAGGGGTGTGATCCATAATAATTGAAGTCCTGCATTTTTTTGCTGCCTGTAATCTTCCGGGTGCTCATTGATGAATTGGATGATGGCGCCGAGAAATACAGAAAAAGTTTTACCACAGCCGGTCGGTGCATTGATCAGCCCGCTGTTTTCATTGCTTATTTCCTCCCAGGCCTGCAGCTGGAATAAAAAAGGCCTGAAGCTTTTTGCTTCAAGCCACTGTTGTATTACTTTGTAACCGTAGGTCTCCTGTACTTTCACAAGTACAAAAATAGGGAGAGGGTTGCTGTAAGAGTGGGATCAATAAATGCTTTTCAGCACACCGTCCTGCCACTTCAGGAAATACAGTTTTTTGTTTTCAAAATAATCCAAAGACAAGGTTTGCTTGTTCAAAACCGGCTGAATGTCAAAGTCTGTAAATACTTTCTGGTTTTTATTGGAAAGATTCGAGGCAAGCTCTCCTCCATGCTGTATCAGCAGCCGGGCATACTTCCAGGTTACTTCATAGCCACGGAATACCATATCGCTTGGCCGGGCATACATTACCGTGTTAAATTGATTAATAAGCGACTGGCTAACCTTATCTGTTTTAGCATTATAAAAAGGATTGCTGTAAATAATTTCAATGCCTTTGTAATCGGGTTTGTTGAAGTCTTTGATATTGTCCCAGGTGGGCATACCCATAACAGTTGACAGGTATTTCTGTTTTTTTAACCCTGCCAGTTGCTGGGTAAGCCTTTTACCAAAGTTTTCATCAAGGCTTCCTGAAATACATAGTGTATTGTTTAGTGTGTCCAGGTAGGGCCGAAGCTGGTTGACCGTAAAGCTGTCCGTAAGTTCCACATATTTCAGCTTGAGGGGTACACCCATGGTGCTGCTGCCAAACTCATCAAAGTAAGTTTTGATGCGGTCTTCCAGTGATCCCTTTTTCCTGAAAACTATTACGGGATTAAGGGAATAATATTTTTGTATGTGCCTGTAAATGCCCTCACACTGTGTTCTCAAAGTAGGGTTCAGCAAAACAAAGAAGGGATTACCGGTGGTGCCGCCATCATTCGGAAGGTTTGCATTGATGACGGGAATATTTTTTCGAAGCCCTGCATCTGCAAACTGTTTTACTTCGAGAGTGCTGCAATGGGCGATGATCAGATCAAGACTGTCTGTTTCAGGTTTGTTCAGCTGATCGGCAAGGGTTTCTTTGGCAGACCTGGTATCATAAATGAAAACTTCCAGTGGCGCATACTCTTTATTCAGTGAATCAAGTGCCAGGTGCGCCCCTTCGTAAAACTCCAGGCCCGGATTGATGTACTTGGGAAAATTATTTTTTGTAAAACGATATTCTCCCAGTTCGTTGAATGCGGAATCCAGATATAGGGGTGCAAAAATACCGATACGGTGTTTTATAGTTTCGGATTGTGCCGTTGCTTTAACTGTGCAGAAACTCCCAATGGCAATTAGAATGGCGCCGCATAGTTGTTTATAATGCTTAATCATATAATTTTTTCCGATTGATCCGGGTCTTATTCCCATTCGATGGTGGCGGGCGGCTTACTGCTGATATCATACACCACCCTGTTAATGCCTTTTACATTGTTAATGATCTCGTTTGATATATTGGCCAGGAACTCGTAGGGCAGGTGTGCCCAGTCTGCTGTCATACCATCCACACTGGTGACCGCTCTGAGAGCCACCGTAAATTCATACGTCCTTTCATCACCCATAACGCCAACGCTTTTTACCGGCAGTAAGATAGCACCTGCCTGCCAAACCGTTGCATATAAATTGTTATCCTTTAAGGCTTTTATATACAAGTGATCTGCTTCCTGCAACAACTGCACCTTTTCCTCGGTTATCTCTCCTAAAATACGGATGGCAAGGCCCGGCCCCGGGAAAGGATGCCGGTCAATCATTTCGGCCGGTATGCCCAGTTCCCTGCCCACTTTTCTCACTTCATCCTTGAAAAGTGAACGTAATGGTTCCACCAGTTCAAGGTGTAAATGATCAGGTAAGCCGCCCACATTATGATGTGATTTTATTGTAACAGAAGGGCCATGTACCGATACACTTTCAATGACATCGGGATAAATGGTGCCTTGACCGAGTAATTCAACTCCTTCGATCTTTTTGGATTCTTCCTGGAAAACATCAATAAAAAGGCCTCCGATGATCTTTCTTTTTTCCTCCGGGTCTGTTTTACCGGCCAGTTTGGTGTAAAAGTGTTCCCTGGCATCAATTCCTTTTACGTTCAGGCCGATTGTAGCATACGTATCCAATACACTCTGAAATTCATTTTTGCGGAGCACACCATTATCCACAAAAATGCCAAACAGGTTTTTGCCGATTGCCCTGTGTATCAATGTAGCAGCTACAGTTGAATCGACCCCGCCGCTTAATGCCATGATCACTTTGCGGTCGCCGATTTGTTTTTTTAAAGCCTCAACAGTATCGGTAATAAAATGGGCAGGTGTCCAGTCTTGTGAACAGCCGCAGATTTTTACCAGGAAATTATTGATTACTTTTTTCCCTTCTTTGGAATGATAAACTTCAGGGTGGAATTGTACGCCGTAGAGAGGGAAATCTGAAGTCTTATGTCTGAGGTCTGACAGTTCGCCTCCTGGTTTCTTAAATGCGGCTACCGGAATACTTTCGGTATCGGCTAATAATTCAAATCCTGCCGGTAATTCTTTTATGGTATCGCTGTGGCTCATCCATACCTGGCTTTGTGAAGCAACTCCTTCAAATAGTATATCTTCTTTTTTGCGCTGCAAAATGGCCCGGCCGTATTCCCTTTTATTGCTCTTTGCTACCAGGCCTCCAAAACGTTTGGCCGTTAATTGTGCACCATAACAAATGCCCAGCACCGGTACTTTTGCCACCAGGTTCTGTACATCCACATCAGGTGCATTCTCTTCATTGACGGAACAAGGAGAACCCGATAAAATGATGCCTTTCAGGCCCGGTTCAAATTCAAAGGATTTATGAAAAGGGATGATTTCGCAATAAACATTGGCTTCCCGTACGGCACGGGCAATCAACTGGGTATACTGGGAACCAAAATCGAGGATGAGTATTTTTTCAGACATATTCCTGCGAAGGTAAAAAAAGGCGGTTAGTTGGATCATAAATAGCTGAAATGCAGGCCGGGCCTGCTTTCGGAAGTAATTTTTATAGATTTACAAAATCTGTAACCAGAATGGAGGTCCTTACGTCAAACAGGTATTAAAGAACCTTCTGTACTTAATTTTGAAAAAAATAAACCACATGAAGAATATTTTGCTTTTTTCGGTATTGGCCATTTTTGTATTCACCTCCTGCCGCCAGGTGTTTGGCAAAAGGGTAAGGGGTAATGGAAACGTAAAAATGGAAACCCGAACTGCAGGCCAGTTTTCCAATATTAATGTAAGCGGTAATATCAATGTTTATGTAAGCCAGGACTCTGTCAGCAGTATAAAAGTAGAGGCTGATGAAAATTTACAGGAGTATATAATCGTCGAGAACGATGGCGGCACATTGGATATTCATTCCCGCTCCGGTTACAACCTGAAGCCCAGCAAGCATATAAAAGTGTACATAAGTAACGCAACGTTTATAAAATTCAACGCTTCCGGTGCCTGTGATATTTATACCGAAAACAGAATAACAGGTAGTGAAGCCATAAACATCAGCCTCAGCGGCGCCAGTAATGTAAATATGGATTTGAAAGCACCAAAGATTAGCGCCTCATTAAGTGGTGCCGGTGACATTACACTGAAGGGAGAAACGAAGGACCTGGAAGTGGAAGGATCAGGCAGTACAGATATACGTTGTTTTGATTTGCTCTCGGAAAATACAAGTATCAGCCTGAGTGGTGCCGGTAGTGCGGAAGTGTTTGCCAGTGTAAAACTGGATGTGCATGTGTCCGGTGCAGCTGACGTAAAGTATAAAGGAAATGCCACCGTCAGCCAGCAGGTGAGTGGTGCAGGCAGTGTGAAGAAGGTGCAATAAGTCTGCCCGGATCAGGTCGCATACTACTACCAGTTTGTGGTATTGTTAATCTACAGGGAAATACTGAACTTCACGGAAACCAAAAACCAACGGTATGTATTCCCGTAGAAAATTCATCAAAGATGGCTCTTTGTCGGCCGGAGGTCTTTTATTAGCTTCATCTTCCCTCCATAATTTCTTTATACCCCGGCCACCTAAAGTAGTTATTATCGGTGCAGGATTTGCCGGCTTATCTGCAGCCTATTATCTCTATAAGAAAAAAATAGATTTTGTGATACTAGAGGCCCGTAACCGCATTGGCGGGCGGGTTTTTTCTCATGTAATGGATGAAAAAGAAAACCTGGTGATAGAACTCGGTGCTGAGTGGGTGGGCAATTCGCATGAACGGATGCAAAACCTTTGTAATGAGTTTGGTCTCGAACTACAAAATAACCAGTTTGATTCGCATCTGATATATCAGGGCAAATACTACAAAAACGGAGAGTGGGATTATAGCGAGGGCTGGAAGAAAAAATTTCAATCGATCATTGATAATTACCCAAAACTTACGCAGGCTGACAAACTGAAACTTGATAAAATGGACTGGTGGCGCTTCCTGGTGAATAATGGATGCGAAGGCCGTGACCTTGATCTGCGGGAGTTGCTGGACAGTACTGATTTTGGTGAAACGATACGGAGTGTCTCTGCGTTTGCTGCTTTAGCAGAGTATGCGGAAAGCAGCGAGAAAAATGAAATGGACCTGAAGATCAAAGGCGGTAACAGTATGCTGGCCAAAAAAATTGCTGCTGCCATTGGTGAGGATAAAATAAAATTGCAGCATAAAGTAAGCAGTATCAGACAAAACCTGAAAACGGGGGTTACCGTATACTGTGAAAACGGCCAGGTCTTCAAAGCCGACAAAATAATTTGTACAGCGCCGACTTTTGCGGTGAAGAATATTAAGTGGGAGCCGGGCCTGCCGGCGGACCAGGTAAATGCCATGAATGAATTGCAATATGCCCGCATCAATAAAAATCCCTTACTGTTCAAGAAAAGGTTCTGGAAAGATGAAAGCTTTGATATGGTGACGGACCAGTCGCCGCATTATTTTTATCATGCTACTAAAAATCAAAATTCAAAGAAAGGGGTTTTGATCTCCTATACCATCGGAGAAAAAGCCGCAGTAGTGGCAAATCAAAGCGATGACTGGCGGGAAAATATGGTGATGCAAACCTTGAAGCCGCATTTTAATGATGTAAAAGATGAGTTTGAACGTATGACGAATTATTACTGGGGCAATGATATGTATTCACATGGCGCCTATGCGCTGTATGGCAAAGGTCAATGGTTCAGGGTAATGCCGGTATTAAAGCGGTCTCATATCCATACTCATTTTGCCGGTGAGCATTTGGCAGACTGGCAGGGTTTTATGGAAGGCGCAATCAATACCGGGGAAGAAGCAGCGGCCAAGATCAGATAGAAATGAATACATCGAAGATTATAAAGAAACATACTTCACAGTTATCTTAATATTTCGGTTTCTTCCTTTATCATCGGTACAGGATATTTTTACCGGACCTTCTTCCGGTACAAAGAATTGTTTTTCGCCGGCATTGCAGCTTTTGTAGAATTTGTTGTTGATATACCAGTAAACCCTGCCCACATCATTGGCAGTTTTGCAGGTCAGCTGCAGTGGTTCCGGATCTTTTTTGTTGATCAGGTATTCCGTGCCGTTAACTGGCGAAGTAATCACCGGTGCGGCCCCTTTAAAGATCAGTTCACAGGCGGGGTTGTGCGGGGCAATCTTTTCATAACTGATCCTGTTTTCCTCCAACCATGCCTGCATATCCGGCTCCGTTATTTTATACCATTTCTTCTTATAACCGCTTTCCGGGGCGCAGCTCTTGCAATACGAAATTTTCTCATCGGGGCTTATCATTATT
>DASUDW010000302.1:0-2157 GCA_036275415.1 Chitinophagaceae bacterium
AGTATAGAACGCAAGCGTACTTTGGAGGAATTGAAAGCAAGTGTAGAACGTTATACACTGGTGAGTAAAGCTACCAATGATATGGTATGGGATTGGGATCTGCAAACCAATACCGTATACCGCAATGAAGAACAATTTTGCCGTATGTTGAAATTGCCGCCCCACCTGAAAGATTATGCCGGTGAATTCTGGTTTGGAAGGATTCATCCTGAAGATGCGATGAGGTTAGAGAGTGAGATGATGAGCATTCAATCAAATCCTGAAAAATTATTTTTTGAATTGGAGTACCGTTTCTTAAACGGGGAAGATCAATATATTCATTTGTTTGACCGTGGTTATATTATCAGGGATGAAGATGGTAAACCGGCACGTCTTATTGGCTCTACACAGGATATTACAAATCAAAAAGAAATCAATAACGAGCTGGAAAAGTTATCCTTTATTGCCCGTGAAACACAAAATGCGGTGGTAATAACTGATAAGCACCGGAAAATAGAATGGGTGAACCAGGCCTTTGAAAAAATAACCGGGTATCAATTTGATGAAGTTAAGGGAAAAAACCCGGGAGATTTTTTACAGGGAGATGAAACTGATCCCAGGCAGATCGCCTTTATGCGTTCTCAACTATCAAAAAATATTTCCTTTGAAATAGAACTCATCAACTACAGAAAAAACGGGCAGAAATACTGGAACAATTTACAGGTGCAACCAATCTTTGATGCCAAGGGAAATGTAGAGAAATATTTCTCCATTCAGGCTGATATCACTTCTCAAAAAAATGCTGAAGAAGCATTAAAACTATCAGAGGAACAATACCGTTATCTTTTTGATAATAATCCGGCCCCCATTTTTATCTGGAATATTGAAGATTTGAGTTTTGCAGAGGTGAATAAAACATTTCTGAAAGTTTATGGATACAGCCGTTTTGAATTAACCAATATGTCTATAAAAGATATCCGGCCTGTTGAAGATATCCCGATCATTGAAGGATTTGCTGCTAAAGCTAAAGCGGCCAAACAAATAATGATAACCCGTTTGTGGCGACATAAAAATAAACAAGGGCAATTGATGTTTATGCAGATTTCCTCGCAGAAAATCAGCTATAAAGGAAAAGATGCCATCCTTGCCATAGCCATTGATGTAACTGAAAAAAAATTGTTGGAATTAAAACTGGAAGAAGAGCGGATGCAAAGGGAAAAAGAAATTACCAACGCTGTACTTACTGCACAGGAAAATGAAAAAGAATTTATTGGCCGGGAGTTGCATGATAATGTAAACCAGATATTAGCTTCATCCCGATTATTTGTAGGACTTTCCAAATCAAAGCCAACACTTGAAAATTTACAGTATGCTGATGATTTGCTGGGCAAAGCCATAGAGGAAATACGGGTACTTTCACATTCATTAATACCGCCATCATTTGAAATAACACAGCTCAATGAAAGCCTGGAAAATCTTGTTACCATTGTAGAAAGTACTACCTCCATAACTTTTAACAGGCAGTATTGCAGTACTCATTACGAGGGAGTGCCCAAACTTCTGCAACTTACCATTTACAGAACAGTGCAGGAGCAACTGAATAATATTATTAAATATGCCAACGCCAAACAGGTTTTGATTCAAACCATCCGAAACGAAGATGAATTATCACTTATAATTGAGGATGACGGTGTGGGTTTTGACACCAACAAAAAAGGCATGGGAGTTGGGCTGTTGAATATTCAAACAAGAGCCAATGTTTCAAACGGAATTATGAAGTTGCAAAGTAGTCCTGGCAACGGTTGTAAGCTGCAATTGGATTTTAAATTATAAAGCCCGGCGTTTTTCATTGCCGGGCTAATGGTAATTCAATTGGAGATTAGATTTTTCAACGATTAAGATTACAGCTTCTATATTAACATCTGAGCTAAGGTCAATAATTTTAAACCTGTAATCAATCGTTATATTCCGAAATAGGTATAGAATTTATTCTAAACTCGGAGCACCGGCTGATTCAATTAAAACCCCGGCACGAATACCGGGGTTGTGCTGATATAAAGACTAACTAACTACTTCTTTTTCTGATGGTGTAAAGAGTTCCTGCATGTTAATTTCAATTGAATCAGCCAGTTGTTCCTCAAGGAGTGTTGCATAGGTTTCAAAATATATAATCACATC
>DASUDW010000303.1:0-5627 GCA_036275415.1 Chitinophagaceae bacterium
TCTCATCGCTGCATGATATTACCAAAAGAATAGAAATACAGGAAGATGATCTTTCAAAGCCGGTACTGAAAGAAGTTGCCTGAAAAACGTTCTTTTTTTTCAATACTTCCATTTTGATCATTTACGGATAGCTTTGTGAAAAAGGGAATATTTGCAAAAAAGAATACACAATCTTGATGGCTTTCGCTTTGTAGCTGCATTTATCGTCTTGTTAGGTCATGCAACACAGTTTAGGCACACATATGTAATATGGACCAGGGGTCAGCATATTCTAAACATAGCATCACAGGTTGCGGTAAGTTTCTTTTTTATACTCAGCGGATTCCTGATTACTCATTTATTATTGCAATACCAGGAAAAAAATAAAGAGGCGAAATTGTCTTCACGTTTAGCAAGTTTTTATCGCAGGAGAATGCTTCGAATTTGGCCTCTTTATTACTTGCTTTTCTTTATCTGTTTTTTTGTTATTGACCGCGGATTTCTTGCTTCTGTAATGCCCAAAGACTTTCCCAACCCCATTGCTCACCATCCAACTGAATTAACTCTCGGCTATTTGTTTTTTATGCCCAACTATACAGGAAATTACTATGATGGGGGGCTCTACTTTCTCGGGCCTACCTGGTCACTGGGTGTAGAAGAATTCTTTTATTTGTTCTTTCCTATTGGGTTTTACCTGGCCGGCAGGAAAAATTTGGGTAAATACCTTGTGGGGCTTACCCTGGTTTCGTTTCTGCTTTTCATGTTTTGCGGGAAAGCTGGTCCCGCCCTTTTTGATAATGAAAAACAGGCCTGGGTTGTTACATCTTATCTCTATAGATATCGAATCTATTGCTTTGCCCTGGGCGGATTAATCGCCTGGGCAATGCTTCCGGAAAACAGGATGTCTCGTATCAATCATTTTTTTTCGAAGAAATTTTTCAGTTTCGGGCTAGGTATATTAATAATATATCTTCTGGCCACCTATAAAACATTTGGTTTTTTAATGCATCCCGTTTATACGATTATTATCACACTTTTCCTTTATACGGTTATTTGTTCGGGTATTCGGTTCTCTCCATTAAATTTTTCCCCGGTAGTTTACCTGGGAAAGATTTCATACGGCATTTATCTATTGCATCCGCTATGTATTGCGACAATGTTTTATTTACTAAAGCCCTTTGACCTTAATTTACAAAGCAATGCATTTGCTTTTCTTTTTTTTACCGGTACAGCTGTTATGACAATCGGTCTTTCAATTCTGTCATACGAATTATTCGAAAAATTTTTTCTTCGTTTAAGAGATAAGTAAGCCGATTGGGTTACCGAAGAGCAGAAAGTACCTGACTCCCTCCTTTATCCATTGCCCTCTTTGCAGCTTCATCAATTTTTCCCTCAAACTTTCCGTCAATTTTAGGCTGGGCTTTTACAGATCCATCGGCAAGGCTTTTCAATAACATATTTGCTTCAATGGTAAAGGACGATGCTGACCCTGGATCTGCATTCTTGACGGCCTTCAGCAATCCGCCGACTTTACTTCCGCTTTTCACTCTTACAAAGGTGGTGGCAAGCGAATAATCGCATTGTGAACTTTTGGCTTCTTCTTCTGAAGAAACGGCTACAGCTTCCACAGTACCGCTGATTAATATACCAGCAAGATATTGTTGCAAATCAGCAGCATTCACCTGTTCGTCTCCGGTTGGCAGCAGTACACCGATCCTGATATTTCCGGCACCCTTTTGCTGATTGGCTGAGGGCTTATCGTTATTGTTATCATTGTTCTTTTTCTTGTACTGGTTCATGATTTCATTAATATCCATCTTATCCTGCAGATCCTGTTCATTTTTTGTTTCCGTATAGCCTAAAGGAATTTCAAACAACATAGAATCAATCTTTGCTGTTGTCAGCTCCAGGGTTTCAAGGTTGGTTTCAAACTGACTGGTACTTTTTTTGCCATCTCCCATGATGATGGTGGTTGTCTCCACAAGCGGAAACCCCAGCTTACCCTTTCCGCGGCGGCGTGTAACGAATTTGTCCATGCACTCGGGCTTTTGCTGGTCAGTTTGCTGCGGGTTGTTATATCGTTTATAATTAACGGGGCAATTGAATTGGGGTAAATCAATATACCAGCCATCTGTTTTTATCAGCATGCTGTCTTTCATGGTGCAGGAATTGGCAGATGGCACCATTTTATTGGAAGTCCACACATGTCTTGCATTAAAACCATACATTTTCTTTCTTTCGCCTGTATCGGTAATGCTGTAGGAAATATAAATTATACCGCCTTTTTGTGTAGTGGTTACTACGGGTGGTGTTTTTGTTTTGGGAACCGTTTTTACCTCTTCATCAATAATCTCTTCATCATCCTTTGCAAATGGTTCTATGAAATACAACTTCTTTTTATCATTGATCTTAATGGTGCGCTGCAGGTCACACTGTTCAATAGTGATGGGGCTCGCCGGCATACCCGCCATCATACTTCCCGGCTCTGTTCTTTTACGCATACCTTTTACATAAATGGTTGACTCCATATTCATACCCATCATCTTGGTAACCTGGCGAAGTTTGTATTGCTGGGCAGCAATATCATTTTGGCCGGAAACAATAACCATCATTATTGCCACGAAAAGAAATAGCTGTCTTTTCATTTTATAAGAATTTAAAAAAGGGATAATAGTTACACTACGTAACTAAAGGTAGTTATTCGGTTCATAAATTCAGATGAGGTAAACCGGCGGAAATGCTTAACGAGGCATTTTCACCTCCCCATAAACACCATCAGTATCTGGACGTCACTGGGATTGATGCCGGATATGCGGCTGGCCTGTCCAAGGGTTCGGGGTCGAATGCGGGTTAGTTTTTCTCTTGCTTCATTTCCGAGAGATGCAATTTTTTTATAGTCAAAGCTTTCGGGTATTTCCAGCTCTTCTAACTGCGACATCCGCTGCACCAGTTCTTTTTCCTTTTCTATATATACATCATATTTCACCTGTATAGCGGCCTGTTCAATTGCTTCTTTGGTGAATGGGGATAGCGCTTCTTTTAATTTAGGAATGGCTTCAGCAAAATCCTGTAGTTCCACATCAGGACGCAGGAGAATTTTTTGCGCTTTTTGTTTTTCACTGATAGGTGAAGAGTTGATTTGAACGAACCAACTGTTGATCTCTTCCGGCTCAATGGCCATTTCTTTTAATATGCCTTTAATTTTCTCAACAGACTCTCTTTTGTTTTTTACCTTGTCCATTCTTTCCTGTGAGGCAAGGCCCAGGCGATAACTTAATTCGGTTAACCGCAGGTCAGCATTATCCTGCCTTAGCAATGTTCTGAATTCGGCTCTTGAGGTAAACATGCGATAAGGTTCCTGGGTGCCTTTGCTGATTAAGTCATCTATCAGAACCCCGATATACGCATCACTCCTTTTTAAAATAACCGGCTCCAGTTCTTTTGCCTTTTGGTGGGCATTAATGCCTGCCATCAATCCCTGGCAGGCTGCTTCTTCATAACCGGTGGTGCCGTTAATTTGTCCGGCAAAAAAAAGATTTTGTAATAGCTTGGTTTCCAATGAGTAATTAAGCTGTGTGGGCGGAAAAAAGTCATACTCAATGGCGTAACCCGGCCTGAACATTCGGGCATTTTCTAAACCGGGTATATTACGAAGAGCTTCGTATTGCGTTTCCTCGGGCAACGATGTAGAAAACCCATTAAGATATATCTCAACCGTATTCCAGCCTTCCGGCTCTACAAACAACTGATGCCTTTCCCGCTCGGCGAAGCGATTGATCTTGTCTTCAATACTCGGGCAATACCTGGGACCCACCCCATCAATCCTTCCTGCAAACATGGGACTTCGGTCAAATCCCGTTTTTAGGATATCGTGTACTTTCTGGTTGGTATAAGTGATCCAGCAACTTCTTTGTTTTTTTGGTCTCTCTACATCGAGGTAAGAAAAGCCCAACACCTCGTCATCGCCCGGCTGCTCCTCCATTTTACTGTAATCGAGGCTGCGGCCATCAATCCGTGGCGGTGTGCCTGTTTTAAGTCTATCGCTTTCAAAGCCCAGGGAAACCAACTGTTCTGTAATTCCAGTTGCGGCTTTTTCAGCCATCCTGCCACCGCCAAAATTTTTTTCTCCGATATGAACGATGCCATTTAAGAAAGTCCCGTTGGTAAGTACTACCGATTTCGCCTTAATCTCATGTCCCATTCCGGTTATCACTCCCACACAACGTCCACCTTCTACCTTCAAACCTTTTACCATATCCTGGTAAAAATCAAGATTAGGCGTATTCTCCAGCATTTCCCGCCATTTCAGGTGAAAAAGCATACGGTCATTTTGAGCCCTGGGGCTCCACATAGCCGGGCCCTTACTTCTATTCAGCATTCGGAACTGTATGGTCGATAGATCGGTAACAATTCCCGAATAGCCCCCCATAGCATCTATTTCCCTCACAATTTGCCCCTTGGCAATACCGCCCATGGCGGGGTTACAGCTCATTTGGGCAATGGTCTGCATATTCATGGTTACCAATAGTGTTTGGGAACCAAGATTTGCCGCAGCGGCTGCGGCCTCACATCCGGCATGGCCGGCACCTACTACTATTACATCGTATTCCGGAAACATGGGGTGCAAAGGTAAACCACCTTCTCTTTAATAAAGACTTTGAATGGGATTAACTATAGAACCTTTTACTTTCCTGCATTCTTAATGAACTCAATCTCTTTTTTTACTTCTTCAATACTCCGGCCCGTATTTAATAATTCAAATTCAAAATGAGAGTAACCCTCAATCAATTTGAGATATTCTGAATGTTCTTTTATGAATTTTTGCTGCGCTTCCGTGCTAACTAGTTCTGAAATTTCAATTTCATCAATTTTTTGCAGGAGTTTAAGGCAAAGCGGATAGCCGGTTTTATCATAAAGCTCTTTAAAATAACTTTTTGCGGCTAACACATCCATACGATTTCCCCGATCCTTATTCCGTTGAAAATGTTCTGCACGCAGATTTGTAAAATTCCAGCAAAGCTTTAGTTCGTCTTCTTTTGAAAAATCAAAGAAAGTAACTGGGATAATGTGGTCGAATTGCCACTCTTTTCCAAAGTTATGCCAGCCACATCCTTCTTTGAATTGATACTCAAACCACTGTCTCAAATTTTCAATATCAAGGCCAAAATATGGTGCATAATAAGGACAGGGGCTCCTCTCCAAAACATACCTTCTAAGATTAATCTGCCACTTCCGCTTTTCCCTGAATTTTAAAATAGATGGAGTTGGACTTGTGTTGACGGAAACCTTTTTTCCAGGCATAATAATTATTTCCACAAATGTAATAGTTCCACGGGACACTGTTTCAGGCCGAAACGGTGTCCCGTGGAACCTTATAATAAATACAATTTCAAGAGCTCTTCTTCCCTTGCCCTCATTTCCTTTTGCTGAGACGCCTTTTTGTCTTTATAACCACACAAGTGAAGCACACCGTGGAAGATTACCCGGTGTAGCTCTTTTCGGAAGGAAACTCTCAGTTTCCGGGCATTATCTTTTACCCTTTCAATGCTGATATAGATTTCAGCATGAACGACCTTTCCGGTATCAGAAAGATCGAAGGTGATAATATCAGTAAAATAATTATGCTGTAAGAATTGACGGTTGATTTG
>DASUDW010000304.1:0-5352 GCA_036275415.1 Chitinophagaceae bacterium
GTGGAAGAGGCGATGTTCAAATTCCTCCGTTATTCCTTTTCTCTTGCACCGCGGCAACTGAAACCGGAGTTTGAAAAATTCCTGCAAAGCATCAAGCA
Organism: Chitinophagaceae bacterium; assembly: GCA_036275415.1. GTDB lineage: Bacteria > Bacteroidota > Bacteroidia > Chitinophagales > Chitinophagaceae > JJ008. Next base: position 99 of record DASUDW010000304.1, read on the forward strand.
TCTGGAAAAGAACCGTTTTGAAACCCGGGCATTTGCCTACCTCGATATCATTTCCTGGGTAGAAAGCAAGGTGTATGGAAAACCGATGAGTGCAATCATACAGGAAAAATATTTACAAAGCCGTCACAGGAATTAATTACGAGTCAATAAGTATTATTTTTAAAATTCAGCCCAGGCTATATCTAAACAAATTAATGCAGGCTTACCCGCATTTTCTTAAATTTCACCAATGAAAAAAATCTTCTTTTTTCTCTTGTTAGCATCCTGCAATGCCATTGCGCAAATCAACCCCGCTAAAATATCCATTGCCCGGGACAGCTTCGGCGTTCCTCATATATTCGCTCCCACCGATCCGGAAGTAGCTTACGGCATAGCCTGGGCACATGCTGAAGATGATTTTGAAACACTGCAACTGGTAGTGCTGAGCGGTAAAGGCAAACTCGGAACAGGCCTCGGCAAGAAAGGAGCCGAAGGCGATTATGTCATTAAACTGTTGCGCATCCGCCAAACGGTGGAAGAGCAATGGAATACACTAAGCCCTGATTTCATTGCATTGGTAAAGGGGTATGTAGCCGGACTGAACGCCTTTGCCAAAAAACACCCGGAGAAAATAAAGTACAAAAAGGCATTTCCTTTTACAGAGAAAGATTACATGACCGCTGTCGTTTTTTCCATCAGCCTTTTCTGCGGGGTGGATGATGCGTTGCCGCAAATACTGGGCGGCAAGGTGGCTACTATTCCCGGGTTCAATCCGCAAGGCTCTAATGCTTTTTCCATGAACTCAGTAAAGACAACCAATGGTGAAAGTTTTTTAGCCATCAATGCCCACCAGCCAAATACAGGTCCGGTGGCCTTTTACGAGGCACACTTGCAAAGTGAACAGGGATGGAATATGCTCGGGGGTTTATTTCCGGGAGGCTGCCTGATATTTCATGGTACCAATGAAAACCTCGGATGGGCGCATACGGTGAACTACCAGGATAAACTGGATATTTACCAGCTGGAAATGAATCCGGCCAATAAGAATCAATACAAATTTGACGGACAATGGGTTGACCTTGAAGTGAACAAGGCCAAACTGAAAGTAAAAGGCATACCCGTCACCATCGGTAAAAAAATTTACTGGAGCAAGTATGGGGCAACCGTTAAAACGGCAAAAGGCGTTTTTTCATTACGGGTACCGGCTACCATGGATATAAAGGCGCTGGAACAATGGTATCGTATGAACAAGGCTAAAAACTTTTCTGAGTTTTACCGGGCACTCAGCATGACCAGCCTGCCTATGTTCAATATCATGTATGCCGACAGGTTTGATACTATTTTTTATATCAGCAATGGTAAAATGCCCCGGAGAAATCCCGATCCGAAGTACAATTGGAAAAGCACCCTTCCCGGTAATACTTCTGCCACTTTGTGGACTGAATTTAAAACGATAAAAGAACTACCACAATACATCAATCCGCCTTCGGGCTACTTATTCAATACCAACCACTCACCTTTCCTGGCTACGGACAAGGCCTTTAACCTGGACAGAAATAAATTTGACCGGACCGATGGCTGGGAAACCTATCACAACAATCGCAGCCAGCGGGTTACAGAACTTATCAATACCGGAAAAGTTGATTACAGCACTTTCAAACAAATAAAGTTTGATCAGCAACTACCGAAAGAATTAAAATATACATATGGCATTGACAGTATGCTGAATTTAAATGCCGGTGATTATCCGCAACTGAAAGAAGTTATTACGGCTTTTCAAACCTGGGACAGGAAATCAAACGCATCCAGCAAAGGCGCCGCCGTTTTTCTGCTAACGTATTATTATCTGGCAGATAAACTGAAAGGAGTCCCTTCAAGAAAAATAACCAGGGCAGAGGCTATTGAGACATACCAGTATGTGTATGATTATATGATAAAACATTTTGCTAAAACAGACATTGCACTGGGAGATGTTCAGAAATTTGTGAGGGGAAATGAAGAAAGGCCTGCATTCGGCTTTCCGGATGTATTATCTCCTTCTTTCTCGGAACCCTATAAAAACGGATTAAGAAAGGTAACAGGCGGTGATGCTTATATCTGTTTTGTAAGATACCCGAAGAATGGTGGCCTGCCGCTGATAGAATCAGTCAACACTTTTGGCGCTTCTATGGACCCTGCTTCACCGCACTTCAAAGATCAGTGGGGTTTGTTCCTGGCACAGCAAACCAAACCGATGACGTTAGACAAACAGGAAGTATTGAAGAACGCAAAAGCAATTTATCATCCGCAATAATTATGGCATATTGGCCAGGTCAGGGCTTGCGGTAAACTTATTTTTAATCACATAAACCTTATTGGGCTGTATACCGGCTTCAGCCATGCTATAGGTAAAACTTGTTGCAAAAGGCATTCGCTTGCATTCATCCCTTTTTAACCGGATAATCTCAATAACCGCCCCTCTCACTTTGAATTGAAAATAACTTTTATCCGTACATCCCGTGCTGGTTACATTTATCGTAACTTCTTTTTTCTCTTCATCAAAAGTTAGCCCCAGTAATTTTTCCTGGGTTACAGATTGATAGTTAAAACTGATTAACAGGAATGTAAACAAAGCTGCTCCTGCCAGCATAACCACTGAACGGACAGGGTTCATGATTATTTCTTTGCGGACTTTTTTCATAAAGGTTCATTTTTTGGCCACTATTCGGTAACCGGTTTATGCTAAACACAAATCACCGGGTAAGATAGCTGGCTTAAGGTTAAACCATCATGAGTAAAAGCACATATTGCCTTGATAAATGTCAGTCATAAACCATCACATCATCCAATAATTTGGCTATTTGGTAAAACAGACCCGATTATGAAGACATTTTTATCTTTTATGTTGCTGTTAGTTATTCTGCTTACCGCCTGCACCGGTAAAAAGGGAAAAGAAGCAAATCCGGTGGCATCACCGGAAAACAAATCCACAGCCTTTGTTTTAGATACGTCACTCAGCAGTTATTGGACAGTAAAAGGCTGTGCGGAAGCAGCTACCCGAAACAACACAAAGTTTCCTTCCTCCGGTGAATACAAGGACTATCCTGAGCTGCCCCCTGCCGGCGAAATGGGCGTAAAAGCAGCAGCAGATTCTATTATTTATAACCGCTTTGAACAACACCTTTGCTGCAGGCAGGTAAAAGTGGCTATTGAAAAAAAGGATAAGACTATTACATTCACAGAATATTGGTTTGGCCACGGATGTAAATGCCGTTGCAGCTCAACCGTACATGCTGTAGTCCGGGAACTGCCCAAAGGCGAATACCAGGTTTACGGTATAGCCACAGGTACCGATCCGGTAGAGGATAAACCAACAGGTTTGAAGGATACGGTTTTGCAGGAGAAAGTTATCATCCGGTAAAATACTTATTCACAGCGGCTTCCTTGTTTGAGGCTCTCATGCATTCCCTGTAATTTGCAGCCGTGTTTGCCCTTTGATAAACCGGGCTGTACGATTGAAATGATTGATTATTTAAAAGGATTGAATGAGCGGCAGCAGGAAGCTGTTTTACATATTGATGGCCCGCTGATGATTGTGGCCGGCGCCGGCAGCGGTAAAACCAAAGTGCTGACCACCCGGGTGGCCCACCTGATGGCCAATGGCGTGGATGCTTTCAATATACTGGCATTGACCTTTACCAATAAGGCGGCCAAAGAAATGAAAGAAAGGGTAGAAAAGATCCTGGGTGATGGTGAAGCAAGAAATCTGTACATCGGCACTTTTCACTCCGTTTTTGCGAGAATACTCCGGTTTGAAGCAGATAAGATAGGCTATCCCCGCAACTTCACCATTTATGATACAGACGATGCCAAAAGTGTGGTGAAAACAGTCATCAACGAATTGAACCTGGATGACAAGCACTACAAGCCCAATACTGTTTACAACAGGATATCAGCAGCTAAGAATGCATTGGTAGGTCCTGCAGAATACCGGAACGACTATGCCATTCAGCAGGAAGATATGCGGGCCAATCGTCCGGCTATTGGTCAGATATACGATGCCTATGTAAAACGCTGCTTCAAGAACGGGGCCATGGATTTTGATGACCTGCTGCTCAAATTCTATGAGCTGCTGAAAAATGTACCGGAAGCCCTGGCCAAATACCAGCGCAAGTTCAGGTACATATTGATTGATGAGTACCAGGATACTAATCCGGCACAATATGAGATCATCAAATTGTTGGGCGCCATGTATGAGAATGTGTGTGTGGTGGGAGATGATGCACAAAGTATTTACAGTTTCCGTGGGGCCACCATACAGAATATTTTACAGTTCCAGAAGGATTATGATGATGTAAAAATTGTAAAACTGGAGCAAAACTATCGCAGCACCAAGAGCATATTGCATGTGGCCAACGAAGTAATACGGAACAATAAAGGCCAGATAGAAAAAGTGTTATTTACGGATAATGCAGAAGGAGAAAAAATTAAGCTGGTACGGACGATGACGGACAATGATGAAGGAAAATTTGTGGCCGACAGCATACAGGAACAAAAGCTCCGTAATCATTACAGCAATAAGGATTTTGCCATTCTTTACCGCACCAATGCACAAAGCCGGGCCTTTGAAGAAGCGCTTCGACGAATGGGCATTGCTTATACTATTTATGGCGGCATCAGTTTTTACCAGCGAAAAGAAATAAAAGACCTGGTGGCTTATCTCCGCATCATTGTGAACCCGAGAGATGAAGAAGCGCTGAAACGGATCATCAACTATCCGGCAAGGGGAATCGGCAAAACAACGATTGACAAGCTGATTCTCATTGCTAATGAAAATAATATCAGCGTATGGGAGGTGGTAGAAAATGCAGCGAAATATGGTTTTAAAGCAGGAACACTATCGGCGCTGGATGAATTTGCCACCATGATAAAAAGTTTTGCCAGCATGCTGACAAAGCAAAATGCTTACGAAGTAGCCTTTCATGTAGGCAAGCAAACGAATTTGGTAAAAGAGTTGTTCAACGATAAAAGTACCGAAGGAGTACAGCGGTATGAAAATATACAGGAGTTGCTGAATTCTATTAAAGAATGGACAGAAAGTCCGGATAATGAAGACGGTGAACTCGTAGATAAATCGCTTGCCTCATATTTACAGCAGATCACTTTGCTGACGGATGCTGATGAAAAAGACCCCGATGCAGATACGGTAAAGCTAATGACAATACATGCAGCCAAAGGATTGGAGTTTAGCTGTGTGTTTGCAGCAGGCCTGGAAGAAATGCTTTTCCCCAATGCT
>DASUDW010000305.1:0-2679 GCA_036275415.1 Chitinophagaceae bacterium
CGTTAAAAGATTTTGACGGCTCTTCCACTGCTCCGATAAAACAAAAACTGCCTCCTGAAATCACCTTCGGTGAAATAAAAATGGTAATGGCGGCATTGGGCATCATGCAGCAAAGGAAGGAAGATAAGGCTAACGCATAAATGCATATAGCGTTCCTCCGGAACGCACAAAATCATTGAACAATCTTTTCTACCAATATTTTGTCCCCATGGGACATCTCCTTGTTAATCGTAAAACAATTTTAAAAACCCATTTACCTTATCACCACTACTGTTCCCCTTCTGGTTTCTTTTGGTTTGCCAGGAACAGTGAATTCTGCATACCATACAAATAAGTTATTGTCTGTGTTCAGACCTTTTATTTTTCCTTTCCACCGGTCAAGCGGATTGATTGAATAGAAAACTCTTTCTCCCCATCGATTGTAAACACTTAACTGATATTCTGTAATTGACAATAAACTGCCCAATGGACCAAAGCCATCGTTTCTGCCATCATTATTAGGAGTAATTGCGGAAGGGAAATAAATACCTGAGCAAGAAAAATCTTTCTCCGCTTTACCGGTTGCCGTCAACGGACAAACATCTGTGCCGGATATCTGTACAGTATAGAGGCCCTCTGATAACCCGGAAATAACAGTACCCGTTTGTGGCGGAGCAGTATTCCATAATAAGTTCAGCGGTATTCCTGCAGCACCGGTCACATTAACTGTTAATGAACCTCCCGTATTTGTCTGACAATTGACGGTTTTCAGCATAGTTACTTGTGCATCTATAATGTAAATGTCTTTGGTAAACGTTGAAGGCGCATTATCTGGTCCGCTGGCTGTAAGTGCAACTGTATATTTTCCCGGTCCGGAAAAAGTATGTGATGGATTAACAAGCGAAGAAGTATTATTGGCCCCCGAAGCCGGATCACCAAAATTCCAGCTATAGCTTACCGGGCAAAGGGCAGAGGTGTTGGTAAAATTCACCGTTCTGCTGTTTACACAACTGTAAGTAAAAGATGCATCATTTGCCGGGGCTTCTTTTATTAATATTTCATCAATAGCAAAGCCATCATAATTATTACAAATTGTACCGGCGCCAAAAATGAAACGGAAGAGCACCCCGCTTTTACCTGCCAGGTAGGGCATTGTATGTTTGGCAAGCGCCCAACCATTGCTGCCATTGCCGCCCTGGCAACTGCCTGAAGTTGGTTGGCGGTTGCCCGACCAGCCGTCTCTTACAGATGTAAGCGGCGATAAATAAGTGATAGGAGAAAAATTGAACCAATTGGCGTTTAAACAATTCGATGGATCGTTTACCCGTCCCACAGTTGTCCATGTAGCCCCATTATCCAGCGAATACTGAAAACTTGCGCCGTCAAAACGTTGCTCCATTTCCCAAAACACTTTGAACTCTATATAGGGATGTTGCAAATTGGTGAAATCAAAACAGGGGCTTTGCAACCAGGAGGCTTCTCCATCTGTATAACCGCTGCCGGTAAGACCTCCCACTACCCAGCACCTGGAGCCGCTTCCCGCTGCATTGATAACCGGCTTCGCTGGTATGCCCCATGCCCAGTCGTTACCCGTGCCCCCGGAAACCCATCCTCCATCGGATGATTCAAAACCCTCGATATAGGGAAAACTGCTGAGGCCGCCTGTACATTGTGCATACGAAGAAACAATGGAAATAATATAAAAGCAAAGCAGTAGAATAATTCGCATCTTAAAAACAACTGCACCACTTATATAATGCGCTGCAGAGCCGGCAAATTTATACCATTAGCAAGGATTGCAGTCAATCTTGTTTACCCGGATAGGGGTTGTTACGTTTTAATTATTCACATTCAGGTTTATTAAACTTGTCACATTAAAGTTTATCTATAACTTCAATCATTACTTACTAACCCTTTTATGGAGTCAAGCCCCAGCCATGCATATTGCATAGTAAGCACACATGAAATTGCCGAAGTGCGGCAAACCATTGCAAACGGACAAAATGGATTATTTGCGCTGCAATCATTTTTACCAGGAGAAGTAATTGTTGATTTTTCTGCAAGCACCATCTCAGCGGAGCCCACTTACCTTACTGTACAAATTGATACCGGCAAACACATTACGCTTCAGCCAGGTTTTCTGCAATATGTTAATCATAGCTGCGAGCCGAATGTTTTTTTTAATACAACCACACTTAAGCTTGTAGCGCTGAAAGAAATAAACCCACAGGATGAGCTAACCTTCTTTTATCCTTCTACTGAATGGAAAATGAGCCAGCCCTTTCAGTGCTATTGTGGTCATCCCTGCTGCCAGGGAAAGATCCGGGGCGCAGCCTATTTATCCAAAGAAGCAAGGGAAAGATACCAGCTCACCGATTTTATTCAGCAACAATTGGCTAAAAAAAATACCCGCAAAAAAGTAGCCTGATCCGTTATGAATGCAGCAGATGCAAAAAGATTATTACAGCCCTATTTGGTTTGGGTGTTGGCGCCACACCTGGAATCAGACGATCCCAACATTCAATACTATTACGATTTCAGCCAAAGTATAAAAGAATATACCCGGGTTTTTGAAGAGTTGGAAACGGAATGGAAGTGGCAGCCGGTGACAATGGAAAATTTTCCATCGGTAATACAATCCATTGCAGAAAATAAATCCGTCAAAACACCGCTGGTCCTAAATCTGTGCGATGGGGATGA
>DASUDW010000306.1:0-5880 GCA_036275415.1 Chitinophagaceae bacterium
AAAAGTGGCGGAATTGGCTTGTAAGGTATTTCACTGTAAGCGGCACCAATATCGCTGCCAATAAAACCGGCTGTTGTAACAGATGACCAGCCATCCTGGTTGGGGTCGAGCACTGATGACCGTGTTGCCGGAGGAATTACCCCATTACCGTCTCTAATAATTAACCCCGGAGTTTGTGCTAAACTGGTTTTGCACTCAAAAATCAGGGCAAGAATAATGAAAGAGAATTTGTAAAAATTACTCATTTAAAAGTTTGTTTTATTTAGTAGTTGTACTGATCAACTTATTAGGCAGTCACCTATAAATTGATTTATCAAATAATTTAATGTGTAAAACTATCACACCGCAATGATGCAAGTAGAACTAAGTCGACAAATCCATTAAAATTGGCGGTAAAAAGGCAAAAATTGAATTTAGAACGGCTAAGGAAGACGCTATCAAAAGATATTTTTGAGGACTATTTCAAATTAAGTAGTACAAATATTACATTACTTATAAACAAATAATGAGTTGTGATTATTGAATTTAGTGCCGTTTTGATAAAGCAACTTTCATTTTTCAAGAGTTCCTTTTTTTTGCAGTTCATCTTCTTTGCTACTAAAGTAATTTTAAAATAGAGGTAGATAAATCAATAAATATTTATATACTTATTGGTTAATAAAGAGTACCTGGTTCATCATCAATTATACTTTTTCTTGTTTCAACCACATACACGTAGTTAATCAACTACAAAATCAGAGTTGGCATTTGACTTCAATCAAAATCATATAAGAAATGTGAGTTTCGTCACCCAAAAACCAAGTTATATCGAACAATTTGCATCGCTTTTTCTTTAGCAAAGAAATTTGCATTTCAATTTTTGGTTAAGGTTCTGATTAAACTCAAGGCAAATGAAAAAAGTAGCGATTGCAGGCCTCCTGTTCGTAGCAGCCTGTACTAAACCGGAAAAAACGGAGATTCCATCTCTTGTATCCGATCAAAAAATTCCCTCTACCACGCAGGCAAAACCTGAGCTTTGTACATTCGGTATTAAAGATTTTAATCTGTCGAAAAGGGCTTTTATTCAGGAGCCAGTTATTACTGACAGAAGGGTGACGGGAGGTTCTGGCACTACCCAGGGCCCGGTTATCTTGCTTGATTTTGACGGTCAGCTTGTAAGGGGCACATCCTGGAATTATGCCGGTGATATCAATTGTGCCCCCGCCAACCTTACCACTACAGCAATCAATGAAATCATTCAAAGAGTAAGCATTGATTACAGCCCGTTTAATGTTACAGTCACCACCAATGAAACAGTTTACAATAATGCTCCTCAATATAAAAGGATGAGGGTCATTATTACTGAAACCTGGGAGTGGTACGGACAAGCCGGTGGTGTTTCCTATATTAACTCATTTACCTGGGGAGATAATACACCCTGCTTTGTTTTTTCATCTTTACTCAATTATAATACAAAGAATATTGCTGAGGCCGCTTCGCATGAGGCGGGTCATACAATTGGGCTATATCATCAGTCAAGATATGATGCAAACTGCCTAAAGCTTTCAGATTACAACAGTGGCGCCGGTACCGGTGAACTTAGCTGGGCGCCTATCATGGGTGTAGGCTATTACAGTAATGTAACCCTTTGGCACAATGGAGCAAACCCATACGGATGTTCAAATTTTCAAAACGATATCGGAATTATAACCAATGTAGTAGGCGCCAAAACAGATGATTATGCCAATACCACCGGCAGCGCTGCAACCCTCAGCAGCCAGCTTTCAGGTATCATTAACAGCAGTGCCGATACAGACGTTTTCAAAGTTAGTTTTACCAGTGCAAAAACGATTAACCTGGCACCTGTAGCCGCAGGGGCTGCTAACAACGGAGGCAATCTTGATCTTTTATTGACCGTATACAACAGCCAGGGCACATTGTTATTTACCGTTGATAATGCAAGCAGCCTGAACGCCAGTACACTACTCAATGCAGGTACTTATTTTGTTGCTGCAAGCGTTGTGCCCAATGCAAATGCAACGACTTACGGCATGCTGGGCAATTATACCATCAGCGTATTATAAAATAAGGAAAACCGCTATACATCGCAAGTGGAGAGAATGATTATCTCAGCTTGCGATTTTTGCTATAATAACAGATAAGATACCTGCAGCTAAACCTGCGTATACTTCCCTTTGCGAATGATCAGAGACTAAAAATCTTGCAGTGCATACCAGCCCGGCTATCAATAAAGCCACCGAAAGATAAACGCCAAAATGCAGGTCTTGTGAAAAAGCAAGTAAACTGATAAAGCCAAGCATCACACCCATTGCCATGGAATGCAGGCTCACTTTCATAATGATATTGGCCATTAATGCCAAAAATGAAGAGATCCACACAGCAAGGGTAAACTGTACTGCTTCTGCCGGGTAATCAGGCAGGTTGCGCCATACATTCCATATCCAGAAATACCAGATGCCGCAGGCCACCAATGGTATTACCCTGTCTTTTTGTGTATGAAGTTGAATGGATTCTATAAACTTTAATGCCTTTAATAATAAAACTGTAACCAGCGGGAAAAAAGTATACATTAAAAAGGCCATTACTACATTCCTTACTTTATCAAACGGTGAAAAGCCGGCAAATAAATAAGGGTGTATATAAATCATGAAAACAACCAGGTAAACCGGTACAAAAACCGGATGAAACAGGTAAGAAAAAAAATGGGCAATAGCCCTTAAAGCAGCAGGTTGCCCGGGAAACTCCTTATCCCTGATTTCTTTCAGGCGGTTACTTTGATCTATAATCAGTTTTGTACTCATAAAATTTCACTTTGCAAAGTAAAGGAATTGGATAAAAGGCCGTGGTTTTTGTATATTTAACTTTCATCAGTTTATTACCATAAACCGCATTACCAACTCAAAGTGATTAGCATGAAAAGATTACTTATAGCTTTTGTATTGCTCACTTTCACTCATTCTTCTTTTACCCAGCAGTCCAATGTTCCCAAATTACAGGCCATGTATGATGCCATAAAAGCAGCCGGCATTTTGCATCCGGATTTTGTAATGGCCCAATGTATACAGGAAACCGGCTGGCTCAATTGTAAAAAATGCTGCCTGCGGTATCATAATCTTTTTGGTTTCTACATCAAAGGAAATAAGTGTAAAAAGTTCTCTTCTGATGAAGAGTGTATTGCCTATTACAAAACCTGGCAGGATAAACGCTACTCGAAATGGCGCAAAAAACACCCTAAAGCCGATTACTATCATTTTCTGAAAAGTGTGGGCTATGCCACGGGCGACAAATACACTAATGAACTGAAACCAAAAGTTGCCTGGGTCAGAAAAAACTTAAAACTCTGATCAGTCTTACTTTTTCAACCCTTTGATCTTCTCAATATGGAAAGGGGTATGGGCGGCAAATATGTTATTAATAAATAACAGTTCATTGATTCCTTCAGCTTTCAGCATAGCCATAAAATCGCCTGTATAATAACGCTGATCGACCACAATCACTTTTTCATAATTATTGATCAGGAAAGGAGCGAAAGCATTACCGTATGATTCTTTTACAATAACGACTTTCCGGCCGTTCTTGTGCTGGGTTTCCATTTTTACTATTGGCAGATCGCCCTGTAAAAAAACGGAATAACTGTTGGTGCCGCTGGCCCCCTCGCCATACATTTTCGATTTTGCCCAGTAATTAATACTGTTACTGCTCCCAACAAAAAAGTTGACCGAATCCCTGAATAAATAATAACGGACAGAATCAGGATTACTTTTTAATGACTCATCCCTTGTAAGCCGGTAAAGTGAACCAAGGAAAGAGGGTTTCACTTTAGAAGGGATTGTGTCCAATGATACAGGGGTTAATCCTGCTGTAGTACAAAAAGCACGGTAGGCATAATAAGCTCCGAGGCTTGTCCAGTGATGATCGGTATTGAAATAAATATATTCTGAACGATGTTGTCTTATTTCATCAATGGCCCACACTTTTTTTATGCTGGAATCAAGGGTATTGTAAATATTTTCAATAGCCGGGCGGTTGGGTTTTTGCAGTTTGGCATACTTCTCTGTGATCTCAAACTCCAGCGCTACAGGGATAATGAGGTTATACACCTGTATTCCGGGAGATACTAAACGGTTATACGAATTGATGACATTGGCATAAGACTTACCCATGGCTTCACCACCGCCAAACATTTCAAAAGCCCTGCTCTTAAAAACAAAAACCCTTTTCTTTACTTCACCAACGGCGCCATCGTCCGGTAAGGGGCCACTATTTTGTACATCTTTAGTGGTATCTTTTTTTTCATTCGCCTCCGCATTATTAACCTGGTCGTACATCTTAATCTCGCCAGACTGGAAACCCAGTTTATTTCTGAAAGATGTAGACAGATTTATCCAATTATTCCTAAAAGGAAAATTATCGGCATAATACATTTCAATTTGCCGGAAATAATCTCCGCTCCAGAAAGTACTGTCTGCATAAACCGGAAAAGCTGTTAGTTTACGGTTCTCCTCTTCTGAAACAGCTTGTTTCTTCATGGCCAGAGAAATAATACCACCCAGCAGCAACAGACCACAAAATATGCTGACATTGATCACCTGAATCTTTCTGTTTATTGCCTCACTCATATTTAAAATCACAAGTTTTAACCGGTTAAAACCGGAAATAGATAAATGGATTATAACTCTTACCCACCAGTTGCGCCACACAAATAAATAACAATAGTACATTGAATCCGATAGTCACTGTATCATAAATTGCAGCCCTGGAAGCTTTCCTGTCAATAAATGCTTTTACCTTATGATAAACCGGCATACACAATACTATTGCCATTATCAGCCAGAACAAATGGGTGCTGATAGTGTTCTGCAGGTCCATGTTACTGGCACTGGTTCCTCCGCCGAATGAAAATAACTTTTGTACATAAGCAATAAGCATATGTGTATCGGTAAAGTAGAAAATCACCCAGCCCGGGATGATGATCAGCAAAGCATATATATGTGCAATAAATGCCGGCACTTTATCCAGCGCTTTTAACAGAAATGCTTTTTCGAGGGCAATAAAGACAAAAAAGTACAAACCCCAGAAGATAAAATTCCAGCTGGCGCCATGCCACATGCCGGTCAAAAACCAAACCACCAGCAGGTTGAAATACACTCTTTTTTTATTGCCGCCGAGCGGGATGTACACATAATCCCTGAAAATACTTCCCAATGATATATGCCAGCGTCTCCAGAATTCACTGATGGATTTAGATATATAAGGATACTCAAAGTTTTCCCTGAAGTGAAAACCAAACATTCTTCCCAGCCCTATTGCCATATCTGAGTATCCGGAAAAATCGAAATAGATCTGTATGGCAAACATTATAAGGCCAAACCATGCTTCTGCACTGGATAAAGCAGATAGTTCGGTCATCGTTAGTAAATCACTATTGTCTCCCATGTATTTTTTTACCAGTTCTGCCGCAACATTGGCAATCACCACCTTTTTGAAAAGACCGATGCAAAAACGGGAAACCCCGAGGCTGAAATCCCGAAGGTTTTCTTTACGGCTGTCGATTTCTGTTGCCACATGGGCATAACGGATGATGGGGCCCGCCACCAGGGACGAATACAAAGAAACATACATTAAGAAGTTGGGGAAATTTCGCTGTGCCTTTATATCACCCCTGTATACATCCACTACATAAGAAATAGTATGAAAAGTATAGAAGGAGATACCAATAGGTAATGCGTACCCCGGTGCGGTAAAGGAAGTGCCCAGCAGCGCATTCACCTGGTTCACTAAAAACACATCATACTTAAATGTTGCCAGCAGGCCAAGATTCAGGATCAGCGTTACTACCACTCCCACTTTGGCCCATTTGGTGCCCTTGTGCTTTTCAAT
>DASUDW010000307.1:0-3680 GCA_036275415.1 Chitinophagaceae bacterium
GCCGTCACAAAATTCCTTGTTTTGCATTTCATTCCCCGCATAACCCTTCTTGTTTTCCTTACCGAACGCAAGCGCCTTGCTGCTAATTCCACTCATTGTTAACCCGAACGGATATACATCCCCCTCAAAGAACTTTTATGCAATTTACAAAATAGGAATATGAAAAATGAGTAAGATTATACTTCAGTTTCATATCGGCGTGGAAAGATAGGTGATAAAGAATACACCGTCTTGTTCTGTTATTTGTCTTTTAACAGGCTTTGTCTAATTTACAGCATTCTGCTAGGATTGTACGGCGAGTGCCACAAAGCCAGCTCACAAGGCCTTCCGGCACTCGCCTGTGAAGTGCAACGGACACTCGGGCGGGAAGAAAGCCTGAGAAGTTGAATGAATGGACACTCGGCTGTGAAGGAAAGAAAGAATACTACGAACAACGGGGGGCGGGCTTTGTCATTTTAACTTCATCACTTCTGTTATCTTTCTCTAAATAGCAATAAATTTTTATTGTCGTCAAAAATTGCCAACTTCCTATTTGATGCTTTTATAATCTTATCATCAAAAATTCGATAATTAAACAATGAATCGTTAACCAATAACTCCACAGATAAATTGTTTCTTCGGCTCACAGCCGTAGTAAAAACCTCAGTGTATAAGGTGTCAAGAAAACGACTTGGCATTCTTTCATCTGCGCTAATACCCAATGAAAAATTATTGAGTGGCTTTTCTACCCTTACAAAAGATAAAGAGTCACAATGTTTGTTTTCAAAAACTACTCCGTTAATGAGTATCTGGCATTTATAGTACTGGCTCTCATTTTTTGGAAAAATAAAATTGATTCTAAGAACATTATCTTCAGAAGTTTGATTTTCATTTACCGTCTTAACTCTTATTGGTATTGCTTTATTTTTAATTGAGCTGCGAAGCATTATAGACTTATTGTCCACAACCTTAAAAAGGCCATGAGAATATTTATAATCAAACTGGAACTTGTAGCCGAATACAAATGTTGAATCGATGTTCAAAGTCAATTTATACAAACCATCTCTTGACCGATACACCCCTGGCACTTTTACAGAAGTACATCCTACAAAGAAAATGAAAACCAAAAAACAGTAACTAATCAAACAATATTTTTTCATCGTTAGTGGGTTGATTTCTTTTTCTCATCATCTAAGTAATTCTCAATCCATTTTGCACTATAGCCTGAACCTAAAAGAATTCTTGCATAAATGTAATCCCGATTTTTTCCGCCCGGCGTCTCCTCCTCCCGGCTTTGTGGTATGCAGGGACGCTGGGCGGTTCTTTACCTCCTACGCCTGTTTATTCCGCACTTACCTGGGTCAACTTGCTTAACACCTCTTCAACATCCTTTACTGTATATGCAGCATGTTTTCCCGAAATATAATACCTCGCTGAGCTATGTTCATACTTTGTAATATCAGGTGAAAGGTTCCACTTACCACTGCAAGGATTATTATGGATGTACAACAGCTTCTGATAAGCAAACTTAGCCGTTTCGCAATATTTCCAATCAAATGATTCCTTCCATACTTCATGGCGGTGGCCATTAGCCCTGTCTTTTGATTGTACTGCTTTTTCCAGTATAGAAAGGGTTTCTGCCGCTTCTGCTTCCTTTAGTCTTTTGATGATGTCGTAAGCTATAAATCGTTTCCCATCTCCAATAACGGTGTTTAGTTTTTTATTTGATGTACTAAAGTGTATCAATACATGTATATGCCTGCCAGCCGGTAGGCAGGGTTGGGCATAATAACATAACCTGTAATAGAATGGCCTTGTGTTTTGAGGTAATCAAACCACTTGTACACTAAGTCATAACCTTTAGTCTGTTCTATTAATGGCAACCACTTGTAGCAGGTGAAAGTAATAAAATAAAGACCTGCGTTTTTTGCTATACTTTTACGTACCGGCATTTAAAAAAGTTAGTACTTACACCATTCTGCTCCGTATCTTGCCCAATGTCGCCTGCCTGCACACTTATCCAATCACGGGCAGACATGGGCAGAAAAGTTTACGGGTAAAGTGGTGGAGACGCTGGGCAGGAAAAAAAGCATAGCTCTTTAAATACAAAAGCCGCATCACTGCGGCTATTGTTATTTTGATTCAAGTTCTGCATTTGACCATGCCACTTGTAATGGTATTTTAATCCTACTGATAAATCTACGTAGATAAATAAAATCAATGCTTGAGTTGCTCCAGAGTTCTTTAGTCTCACAGAAAAAACCCTTCTTAGTTCCTAATATTATTTTTTTTGAAAGAAGTTTCTGCTCCCCAATATTATAAGCTATTTCAACATATCCGTTTAATTGACCTTCGGTAATCTTTTCATAAATCACCGTATCAACTATTTTACCTTGCTGTTTTATTTTGCTTGATTCTCTATAGCCCATTTTTTTCAAAAGGCTGATTAAATCACTAAGCTGTCCCGGTGTCTGATATATTTTGTTTAGACCATCAATTACCTTTCTATCTTCTTTAATTGCTCTTTTCTTTACTTTATGTTGCTCGTATTTGATGCATGGAGATTTATACCTTGCTTCAAGGTTATTAAGCAGCATGGTATTACTATCAATAATATTCTGCTGTGCATTCAATTCCCTTTTTATACATACCAATAATAGTAAAAGGATAATATACTTTTTCATAGAGTTGCTTTATTGATATTCAGGAAAGTTGTGTTGTAAATGGCCTTTGATTGCATCCCTTCGCTTATCGCTTTCTTGAGGGTCATACTTTTTTGTATCACCACGGAGTGAGCAAGGATTTGGCTCTATGGGGCAGTTTGCAGTAACATAAGTAAAGAAGGTTATATAAACTGCTACACCTGCCGCTTTAGCATCCCAATTAAGATTGCGCCCTGGATATGCCTTGTCTGTAAAGAACTGACCTCGTTCACCACTTTCATTTCCCGGATAAGGGGTAACTGTTTCTGGTTTACCATTAGCTTGTGCCCCAAAGTGTACTACTTCATGTCCTAAGATAATAGACATAAAATCGTACGCTGCATTCCCGTCTGCCTTTAAATCATAATTTTTCAAGCCGCCTCTTCCTAAGGCCATTCCTATAGGATTACCATTCCCTTTTTCCTGTTCAAGCAAGTTGTTTCCTACTTCATATAATAGAGGACTCAATTTGATGGTTTGTGCTCCATCAAAAAAGCCAAACACTGACCTATCCGTAAATCCACCATTCCCGTCAGCTTCAGTAAGAACATGCCCATCGCCTGTTTGTTCATTTCGTTTTCCAAACATTAGGGTTGGCCCTTCACCATCTGTAAACACTCTATCAAACAATTCATCTTTTGTCTTGTATCCCGAAGCTTCACTAAAGGCTGCCCACTGCTTATCATTCATGTTTTCAATATTTGTACGCAAATGGGATATGTGAGCTCTTATGATTCTTTGCTGGTCTTTATCACCTTCAACTACAAAAAGGCCATTAGGGTCGGTAAATCTAACGGGATTATTTAGTGAATATGTATAAGAAGAAAGATGATAATATCCATCAGCCATTTTATCAACATTATGCCATCTTCCAATCTGCGGGTCTTGCATACGCCAACCAAAATCGGTTAATTCTAACCCGCTTTCATCGGAGAACTCTTTAGATTGTAGTTCTTTGCCATTATACTTTAGCTTGTTCTCTTTTCCGAAGTTGAGTGC
>DASUDW010000308.1:0-2041 GCA_036275415.1 Chitinophagaceae bacterium
AGACAGATCATAGTATGAAGCTGCTTTCTACAATTTGCCGGTTGCTGTTGCTTGGGCTGCCGTTTAGCAGTCAGGCACAGCTTAGCTTACCGGTCTTGCCTGATTCATTATTCAGTACCTATTATCACCAGCGCTATTCATTATTTCAATCCCTGCCCGTTACAAAGGGGGATATTCTGTTTATCGGAAACAGCATCACCGACGGGGCAGAGTGGAGTGAATTGTTTGCCGATCTGCGCATTAAAAACCGGGGCATCAGCGGCGATATGAGTGCCGGGGTGTTAAAGCGGCTGGACGAAGTGGTGAAAAGGAAGCCGGCAAAGGTATTCCTGATGATTGGTATTAATGACCTGGCAAGGGGTATATCCGCAGACAGTGTGGTAAAAAATATTTTGCTTGCAACAGCGTGGTTGAAACAGGAGAGCCCTTCCACGCAATGTTATGTACAAAGTATACTGCCGGTATCTGATCATTTCAGCAAATTCAGCGGGCATACCAGCAAAACCGATGCTGTGTTAAAGGTTAACAATAGCCTCAGCAGGGCTGCGGCAACGGGCCATTTTACTTTTGTCAACCTGTATCCTTCATTTTGCAACAGTGCCGGAAAGCTGGATGAAAAATATACCAATGACGGGCTGCATCTTACCGGCGAAGGATATATTTTATGGAAGCACCTTGTATATCCCTATATGATGGGTGTGCCCGAAAAGCCCTCTCTTATTCCTGCACCCCGGCAAGTAAAATGGAACAACGGTTATTTCCCGCTGCACCGTGCGGTTGCTGTTATCCTGTCGGATACCTCGCTGCTAAAAGAGGCCAAACGGCTGCAGGCAATCGTTGCCGCCGCCGGCAGGCAACTGGTCATTAGCAATAAAGCACGGGAGGGCGAAGTACATTTCGAATTGAACCTGCAGAAGGCATTACAGCCCGGCACGGATGATGAGTCCTGTTCAATACAAGTCACTTCAACTAAAATAGCTGTTACGGCCCGGTCTGCTCACGGAATTTTCAATGCCATTCAAACACTCCGGCAATTGATGAGGGATGAACTGCTGGTAGATGCCTGTGATATTACGGACAAGCCTGCTTTTTCCTGGCGGGGATATATGGTGGATGCGGGCCGCAATTATATGTCGGTGCAATTACTGAAAGAGCAGATCGATGTGATGGCAGCCTATAAACTCAATGTTTTCCATTTTCATCTTACCGAAGATATTGCCTGGCGGCTTCAAAGCAGGCAGTTTCCGCAACTAACGGATGCGAAATGTATGCTCCGCAATCCCGGTCAGTATTATTCCTTCGATGAGATGAAAGAATTGATTGCTTATTGTAAGGAACGTTACATCACCCTGGTCCCCGAAATAGATATGCCGGGCCACAGCGCAGCGTTTACCCGGGCCATGGGTACCGGTATGCAGACGGATTCGGGGATGGCCATCTGTAAAGCAATTATCAAAGAATTGTGTTCAGAACTTGATGTACCGGTTGTTCATATCGGCGGGGATGAGGTCAAGATCACCAACCGGCAATTTCTGCCAGCTATGGTTCAGTTGCTCCGTTCACTGGGTAAAAAGGTGGTGGCCTGGGATCCGGGCGGTAATGTGCCGGAAGGTACCCTCCTGCAAATGTGGAATGGTAAAACAGTCCCTAAGCCCCGGTATTATTCCATTGATTCAAGGCATTTATACCTCAACCATTTCGATCCCCTGGAAGGCGTTGCCGCCACTTTTCATCACATCATCTGTGATACACCGGTTGAAACCGCTGACAAGAAAGGGGCTACACTCTGCCTTTGGCCGGACAGAAGGGTTAACAAAGAAGAGGATATGATTACCATGAATGCAGTGTATCCCATCATGTTAGCCTTTGCAGAAAGAAGCTGGCAGGGGGGCGGCTACAAAAATTTTTCTTCGGTAATTGATGCAAAAGAGGCAAAAGCTTTTTCGGCATTTGCTGAATTTGAGAACCGCCTGCTGGAGCATAAAAAATTATATTTCAGCCAACGGCCCTTCCCTTATGTTCAGCAGGCGACTATTGAATG
>DASUDW010000309.1:0-6008 GCA_036275415.1 Chitinophagaceae bacterium
GTTTTGTAACACAGGAAATTTTTCTTTTTAACGATACCATTTTCAATAATATAGCATTAGGCAGGCCCGATGCCACCGAAGAAGAAGTAATACATGCAGCAAAAATTGCCAATGCCCATGATTTCATCATGCAGACGGAAAACGGCTACCAAACTATTACGGGTGACAGAGGTATCCGCTTATCAGGAGGGCAACGTCAGCGGTTATGTATAGCGAGGGCCGTATTGAAAAACCCCTCTATCCTGATACTGGATGAAGCTACTTCTGCCCTGGATACTGAATCAGAAAGAACCGTACAGGAGGCCCTTAGCCGGCTGATGAAAGGAAGGACCACCCTGGTGATTGCCCACCGGCTTAGCACTATCAAGGAAGCAGATGAAATAATAGTGCTGCATGATGGCAGGATCATTGAACGGGGACACCATAATGAACTTATTGAAATAGATGACGGTGTTTATAAAAAGCTGACCGCAATGCAGCAAACAGCCTGATGGCATCCGTTTCTTACATTTGCCCCATGCAACTGACCGAAGTAACCAATACACATTTAGCCAAAGAATTTATACAGGTAAATGTTGAACTGAACAGGAACAATCCTGCTTATATCCGTCCGCTGGATAAAGACATCAACGATGTTTTTAACAAGGAGAAGAATAAAACCTTTCGCCATGGCGAAGCGGTGAGATGGATATTAAAAGATGATACCGGGAAACTGATCGGACGTATTGCAGCCTTTACCAATAAAAAATATAAAAACAAAGGCGATGATGTTCCGGTAGGTGGCATTGGCTTTTTTGATTGCATCAACAACCAGGCGGCCGCTGATATGCTTTTTGATGTGGCCAAACACTGGCTGATGCAAAAAGGAATGGAAGCCATGGACGGCCCCATCAATTTTGGCGAACGGGACCGCTGGTGGGGCCTCGTGGTAAAAGGCAATGAAGTGCCGCCGATGTATTGCATGAATTTCAACCCGTCTTATTACCAGCAATTATTTGAAACGTACGGATTCAAAAATTTCTTCAACCAGGTTTGTTTTGCGTTAAAAGCCAATACACGGCTCGTATCAAAGTTTTATGAAAGACATGCTGAATGTTCCAAAGATTCCAACTTCAGTTCTGCCCACATTAAAAAAAACCAGTTGGAAAAATTTGCAAAAGACTTTACCATAGTCTATAATAAAGCCTGGGCAGGCCATGGCGGTATGAAACAACTGGAAGAGAAACTGGTACTGAAAATGTTTAAATCCATGAAACCGGTGATGGACGAACGCATCAACTGGTTTATTTACTACAAAGGAGAACCTGTAGGCATCTGGATAAACCTGCCGGACCTCAACCAATGGTTTAAGCACCTGAATGGTAAATTTGACCTCTTTCACAAACTGAAATTCCTCTGGATAAAGGCAACAAAGAAAAATCCAAAATTTACAGGGCTGGTATTTGGCATTGTACCAGAATGGCAGGGAAAAGGTGTTGACAGTTATATGATCGTAGAAGGCTGTAAGATGATACAGCAACTTACCATTGAAAATGGTAATTATAAAATCGGCAATACCATTTATGATGATTATGAAATGCAGTGGATTGGGGAGTTCAACCCCAAAATGATCAATGTGGCTGAAGCCCTGGGCACCTACCGCAGCCGGATATTAACCACTTACCGCTATTTATTTGACAGGACGAAGGAGTTTAAACCGCACCCGGTACTAATTTGATTTTTGATTTCAGATTTAAGATTTTAGATTTGTCCGGCACGAAAATAACTTCAAAATAAGGGGGATGGGGGCATATGGATAAATTTATCGTTTCAGCAAGAAAATACAGACCGCAAACTTTTGACACCGTCGTTGGTCAGTCGCATATAACCACTACCTTGAAAAATGCGATCAAGCACCAGCAACTGGCGCATGCCTTTCTTTTTTGCGGGCCAAGGGGTGTGGGCAAAACCACCTGTGCAAGGATTTTGGCTAAAACGATCAATTGCGAAAACCCAACCAAAGAAGGAGAAGCCTGCGATAAATGCCAGAGCTGCAAATCGTTCAATGACGGGGCTTCCATGAATTATTTTGAACTGGATGCTGCCTCCAATAACTCTGTTGATAATATTAGAGACCTGGTGGACCAGGTGCGTTTTGTTCCGCAAACCGGGAAATATAAAGTATATGTGATCGACGAGGTACACATGTTGAGTTCTTCCGCCTTCAATGCCTTTTTGAAAACACTGGAAGAACCACCCTCCTATGCTATTTTCATACTTGCCACTACTGAAAAACATAAGATACTTCCCACAATCCTGAGCCGGTGCCAGATCTTTGACTTTAAACGCATCACCACTAATGATACGGTGGATCACCTGCAGGAAATCTGTGACAAAGAAGACATACATGCAGAAAAAGGAGCCCTGCAGATAATTGCACAAAAGAGTGAAGGCTGTATGCGGGATGCGCTGAGCATCCTGGATAAAATTGTAAGTTTTACCAATGGTGAACTTAACTATTCCAATACCCTTGAACACCTTAATATTCTGGATGCCGAAGTGTATTTCCAATTGCTGGATTGCATGCAGCAACAGGATCTTTCCGGCGCCATGCTGCTATATAATGATATTAACCGAAAGGGATTTGAAGGAGACCTGGTGCTAAATGGCTTTGCCGAATTCATCCGCAACCTGCTGGTTTGTAAAGATGAAAAAGCGGCTTCACTGCTGGAAGTGGTAGAAAGCTTCAAAGACAAATATGTAAAGACAGCAAAAAATGTTTCTCCGGCCCTTCTCATTAGTGCACTCAATATTCTTAATGAAGCAGAGATCAATTACAAAGCAGCCCGGAACAAACGATTACATGTTGAGCTGGCTTTGATAAAACTTTGCTACCTGCAACAGGCTATCGAACTGACAACAGAAGGAAGCGCCTCCGGTAAAAAAAAAATAATTGATTCAGCAAAACCAATTGCTTTTCGTTCCCTCACCCCCATTGCCCCTGTAACCAAGAAAGAAAAACAAGTGGGAAAGGAAAATGGGGCAAGGCTATTGGTTGAAACAGCTGTTCACCCAAACCCGGAAGTAAACGAAGGAAAAACCGAGTACAGGAAACCGGATACAGAACAAAGGGAAATTACTACTTCATCTGCCGGCTCCGTTCCAAAAATAACAGCACTCAATAAAATAAGGCAGCAGTTTCAACAAAACGGTAATGCTGCAGATGCCGCCAATCACCCTTTGCAACAAGAAGAACTGCAAAAAGCCTGGTTTGAATATGTGGTGACGCTTAAAAATATGAAAAGCCCGGCTGTACAGCCGTTTGAATTGGCGGTGTTGCGTATTAAAGATGCCAATTCATTTGAAGCGGTAACCGCCAATTCCATCGAAAGGCAATTCATTGAACAGGAAAGGAATAAACTGTTTTCGTTTCTAAGAGACCGGCTACAGAACCGCCTGTTGCAGTTCAGCGTTTCAGTAGAAGAAAAGGCAGAGAACAGGCCTGTCATAGAAATTCCGCTAAGTTCAACAGAACAATACAACAAAATGGTGGAAATGTATCCTTTAGTGAAAGAATTGAAAGACCGCCTCAATCTTACGCTGGACTATTAATATTCATTCAATTATCGCTGTTTTGAAGCAAAGGCAAGTATTGCCCATTTTACCTTAATTTCGGCCAAAATTTTAAGGCATATGGCCGAAGTGATATTGATGCCCCGCCTCAGCGATACGATGACCGAAGGTGTAATTGCTGCCTGGCATAAAAAAGTGGGAGATCCTGTTAAAAAAGGTGACCTGCTGGCTGAAATCGAGACAGATAAAGCCACCATGGAACTGGAAAGCTATAAAGACGGCACCCTGCTGCATGTTGGAAGTGATAAAGGTGGCAAATTACAGGTAGATGACCTGCTTGCTATTGTGGGTGCTCCGGGTGAAGACATTTCATCTTTAATTGGCGCTGCAAAACCGGCAGTTAAACAAGAAGCGGTTGCTGCAGCAGCTCTCACTTCCGCACCGGCAGAAACTGCAACACCCTCCCTTGATGTTACAAATATGGAAGAAGTAGTACTGATGCCCCGGTTAAGTGACACAATGGAAGTAGGCGTTATTGCTGCCTGGCATAAGAATGTAGGCGATACTGTGAAGAAAGGTGATGTGCTGGCCGAAATCGAAACAGATAAGGCCACCATGGAACTGGAAAGCTATAAGAATGGTACGCTGTTGCACATAGGCGCTCAAAAAGGGGAAAAAATACCGGTAAACGGTTTGCTCTGTATCATTGGTGAAAAAGGAAAAGTAGATGTGGAAGCTATTGTGGCCGCCACCAGTTCAAGTGCTTCAACTGGTGCAGCAGCTACCCCAAAACCTGCTGCGCAGCCTGCAGTAACTACTGACCAACCCATTTCTGCCGCCCAACCTGCAATGGCTGCAACTGAGAATGGAAGAGTAAAAGCCTCACCACTGGCCAAAAAACTGGCTGCTGAAAAAGGAATAGACCTTTCAGCTATTGCCGGAAGCGGTGACGGAGGCAGAATCATTAAATCGGATGTTGATAATTACAAACCCGGAACTGCTGCTGCAGCCCCTGTTGCTGCAAAAACGGGAGGAGTTGATATACTACCGTTTACGGCGGCAGGTGCACAAGAAGGATATACCGATATTCCCAACTCACAAATGCGTAATGTAATTGCGAAACGATTGGGAGAAAGCAAGTTCAGCGCCCCGCATTTCTATCTCACGATGGAAATAAATATGGATAATGCCATGGCCGCCAGAACACAACTGAACGAACTGAGCCCAGTTAAGATCAGTTTTAATGATATGGTGGTAAAAGCTGTTGCCTTATCACTCAGGCAGCATCCAGCCATCAACGCATCCTGGATGGGTGATAAAATCCGCCGTTACAGCCATATACATATTGGCATTGCTGTAGCCATCGAAGACGGATTGATTGTACCGGTAGTCCGTTTTGCAGATCAGAAAACATTGCCGCAAATTGCTGCGGAAAGCAAAGAACTGGCCGGGAAAGCCAAGAATAAAAAGCTGCAGCCTAATGAATTTACCGGTAATACTTTCACCATCTCCAACCTCGGTATGATGGACATTGATGAATTCACTGCCATCATCAACCCGCCAGACAGTTGTATCATGGCTGTCGGAAGAATTAAAGAAGTGGTTGTCAGGAAAGGAGAAGGTTTTGGCGTTAGCAATGTAATGAAAGTGACCCTCAGTTGTGATCACCGCAGTGTGGATGGGGCAAGCGGTGCAGCCTTCCTTCAGACATTCAAGAAATACCTGGAGAACCCGATCACTATGTTGCTGTAAAACAGAACTGTCATAAATAATGAAAAGCTGCCCAAAGAGGTAGCTTTTTTTATTAAGAGAAAAATGAAGCTGATCAATCCGGCGAAACTTTCAACATCACCAGTTTTCCATCCATCGTTGCAGCTACAAGCTGGTCTTTTGAAATAACCCTCACCGTATTCACCATCGAGTTATCTATTTTATGCGCCCAAACAACTTTTTGCTTAACGGGATCAATGCAATACACCACACCGCTTTTTGTGCCAAAAAAAACCAAGCCTTCTTTTTCAATAAGCATAGATGGCACATGCTCATACCCAAAACCGGCATTCAGTTTCCATGCGGCGCTTTGCTTTTCTTTTAAGGCTGCATAAGCCACCACAGTATCCTGCATCGTTTTACCGTATATCCATTTCCCGTCTGTTGATATGCCAATCGATTCCCGCACGGTGGCATCATTGTTTCTCCAAAGTGTTTTACCTGTTGAAGCTTCAATGGCAGAAATATACCTGTCGGGCGCCACTATATAAATAACGCCGTCTGACGCCACTGGTATGCAAGCAGCAGGAGAAAAATTCCGGACTGATGAACCGTTGTTCCATTTCCAGGCCAGGCTGCCTGTATTTCGTTGCAGGGCATATAAATGACGGTCCCAGGCACCAAATATTACTTTGTCTTCATATAATAAAGGAGTACTTACCACCGGCCCCTGCAACCCTTTGAAT
>DASUDW010000310.1:0-15228 GCA_036275415.1 Chitinophagaceae bacterium
CGATTTCCTCTGCTACCGCAAGCCGGGACCTGAAATTGGCCACTGACAAGAAATTGCTTAAAAAAACAGGAGACAAAAACAGCAGCATTTACAAGGCCACTTCTTAATACACTCCCGGCCCATCTTTGATAAAATGCCGAAGCATCCGCGGAAAGGTATAACGCTGCAATTCTTCCGGACTGATCCATTGCCAGTCGCCGGCAGCAGGCTTTGCTTTCAGCTTGATAACAATGAATTGCCCGGCAATATGCTGGTGAGAAAGTTGTTGTGTATGTAAAGGAGAAATTGTTATTACCGAATAGCTTTTTGCTTTCAGCCATTTTTGTTGCTCAGCTTGTTTCAGTATAACTGTGGTATCAACTGCCGTTGCTGTTTCGATCAATGGAAATTCATACAATCCCTGCCAGATGTCTTTTTCTGTACGCTGCCGGATGGCGATCGTATTATTGTGCTGCAGGACGAGGTAGTAAAACCAGCGTTTCTTTATACTGATCTTTTTTTCTTTCACCGGCAGTGCGGTCACTTTATGATGCTGAAAAGCGTAGCAGTCTTTTTTAAACACACAGGTATCGCACAGGGGTGCGGCCGGTTTGCATACCACCGCTCCGAAATCCATAATGGCCTGGTTGTAAAGGCCGGGTTGTTTTTTATCCAGTAATTCTTCCGCCAGTGCCGTGAACTGTTTTTTGCCTTCGGTACTGTCAATGGCTTTGCTGATGCCAAACACCCTTGCGAGTACCCGGAACACATTGCCATCCACTACGGCATGCGGCAGGTTATAGGCAAAGGAGGCAATAGCGGCAGCGGTATAAGGACCTACCCCTTTCAGGGCTTTGATATTGTCATAGCTGTCGGGAAATTTTCCGTTGAGTTCCGTTGAAATAAACCGGGCTGTTGCCAGCAGGTTGCGGCAGCGGGAGTAATAACCGAGGCCTTCCCAGAGTTTGAATACTTTTTCATCCGGCGCCTGGGCCAGTTGGTGAATAGTAGGAAAGGTCTTGATGAAGTTATTATAATAAGCCAGCCCCTGCTCCACCCTTGTCTGCTGCAGGATGATCTCACTGAGCCAGATCTTGTAAGGATCTTTCTCTCCTTTCCAGGGCATTTGCCGCTTGTTGCGGGTCTTGTTCCAGCGCAACAGTTGTGAGGAGAATTTTTGACGGGTATTCATCGCTGGGGTATTCTGGTTGCTGGTTACTGGTTACTGGTTGCTGGTTACTGGTTGCTGGTTTAGCCGTCCTTTTTGGGGCGGAAAAGTGGTGAATTTTTGAATTATCCGGCAAATTAACACCCGGAATGCACATGCGGTTGAAAAAAATTATTCCTATTTGCTTGACTATCACTAATTTTTGTCATAAATTGGCATCAGAAACCCACTTAAACCCTGCAACCATGAGAAAAGCCGACCTGGTCAATCAGATTTCTGAAAAAACAGGCATACCCAAGGTAGATGTGCTTGTTACTCTTGAAACTATGTTTAAAGAAGTAAAAGACACCCTTGCCGGTGGTGAAAATATTTACATCCGGGGCTTTGGCAGCTTTATTACCAAGAAAAGGGCCGCCAAGATCGGTCGCAACATCAAGAAGAACATTGCGGTACACATCCCCGAGCATTATATACCTGCTTTCAAGCCCGCCAAAGAGTTTGTTGCGGAAGTAAAGAAGCTGAAAGAGCCTAAACCTGATGCCGGCCCGGGTGAGGATGGAGATTTATAAACCCTTACCCAGTAAGGGAATAGTTTTACCCTGATAATTATAGTATGGAGCGGCAGTATTTTTTCTGCCTGTGATTCTTTTACTGCAAAGAGAGGCCTTAGCCGGCGGCAGCCTGATTTCTCCTTATTCTTTAACGGATTACAACTATTTTGGGGCTACTTTTGCCATCTTAAATTTTAGTTGAGTGAAGAGACCCCAATGGATCACTGTTGCCGCAGCGTTGGCGCTGACCGGCGTTTTATATTTTTTTGGCAGAACGGTGCCGGCAAAGAAACCCATTGCCAGCACAGCGACAGAACAGCATAGTCCCGATGACGGTCATGATCATGGCGGTATTAGTATTGACAGCATATTGCTTTTGGCCAAAAAACAGTTGAAACCGGAGCAGGCAGCAGCCCTCGGCAAGCTGGAAACAGCGGCTGCCAAAGAAAAAGTGGCGGAGGAACAGGCCCACCTGTACCACCTGCTGGCCCGGTACTGGGCAGATACGGCCCGGATCTTTGAACCATATGCCTGGTATACCGCCGAAGCCGCCAGATTGGAAAATTCGGAAAAAAGCCTCACCTTTGCAGCCCATTTATTTTTGGAGAACCTGCAGACCGACGGAGCAGAACAGCGCAGACAATGGAAGGCCCTGCAGGCCAAAGATTTATTTGAGAGATCTTTAAAAATCAACCCGGGCAACGATTCCTCCAAAGTAGGCCTTGGCGCCTGCTACCTTTTTGGCAATATTTCCTCCAACCCGCTGGAAGGCATTGCCAAAATAAAAGAGGTGGTGGACAGGGACAGTACCAACACCTACGGACAGCTGACACTGGCTAAAGGATCACTGCTATCAGGGCAATATGATAAGGCCATCAGCCGTTTGCTGACTGTAACCCGGCTGCAACCCGGCAATGTGGAAGTGCTGTTGTTACTGGCCGATACGTATGAACGTACCGGTGACAAGAAAAGCGCCGTTAGCTGGTACCGGCAATGCCTGGGACTGGTAAAAGAGGCAGAGTTGAAAAAAGCGTTGCAGCAGCGGATAGATGAGCTGACAAAATAGAAGTTGTAAAACTTATTTATAAACCAGATTAAAAAATTATTTGAGTATGCCTTGTGGTAAAAAAAGGAAGCGTCATAAAATTGCGACGCACAAGCGTAAAAAAAGACTGAGAAAGAACCGTCATAAGAAGAGGAACAAGTAAGTTGAAAAAGTTAAGCGGTTAAAAAGTTGACAGGGCTACAACCTGTCAACTTTTTGACTAATCAATTTATCAACCTGACCTCAGTCCGCCAGTTGTTTGCCGTATTTGTTTGCAGCTCACCCACCCCTCCGCAAAACTTATCCGCAGATCATCCCGGCATTCCGTACGGATTATGTGCAACTGGTGTTTACAGCACTAAGGTGATTCATTTATGTAAGCTGTAATGAACAAAGAACTTATTATCAATGCGGCTCCGCAGGGCGTAGAGATTGCCTTGCTGGAGGACAAGAAACTGGTAGAACTGCATAGCGAAAAAAGCGATGCCCGTTTTGCCGTGGGCGACCTGTACCTGGGAAAAGTGAAAAAACTGATCCCCGGGCTGAACGCTGCCTTTGTGGATGTGGGTTTTGAAAAGGATGCTTTTCTGCACTACACTGACCTGAGCCCCTATGCCAAATCACTGCTGAAGTTCACCAGCATGTGCATGAACGACAAAAGTGAGCAAGGCCTTGATTTTTCCAAATTCACCATTGAGCCGGAGATCGTAAAGACCGGCAAGATCAATGAAGTGCTGGGCGGCAAACCCAATATTTTAGTACAGATACTGAAGGAGCCGATTGCGGCCAAAGGGCCGCGGTTAAGCTGCGAAATCTCCTTGCCCGGCCGGTTTGTCGTACTTACGCCTTTCAATGATATCGTAGCCGTATCCAGGAAGATCCATTCTTCTGAAGAGCGGAAGCGTTTACAAAAGATTGTGGAGGCCATTAAGAGTAAAAACTTTGGCGTTATTGTACGTACGGCTGCTGAAGGAAAGAATACGGCCGAACTGCATGAAGACCTTTCGGCACTGGTGGAAATGTGGAAGACCATTCAGCAAAACCTGAAAGGAGCGGTAGCGCCAAACAGGATATTGAGTGAGCAAACCAAGACCACCAGCATACTGCGGGACCTGCTGAATGAGGACTTTAACCGCATTGTGGTGAATGATAAGAATATTTACAGTGATACGAAGAACTATATCCAGCGTATTGCGCCGGAAAAAACAGATATCGTTTCCTATTACAATAACGGTTCACCCATCTTCGATTCATTCGGCATCACCAAGCAGGTGAAATCATCGTTTGGCAAAACGGTGAACCTCGACAGCGGTGCCTATCTTATTATTGAACACACGGAAGCCCTGCATGTGATCGATGTGAACAGCGGCTACAAGAGTGTAAGTAACAACCAGGAGCAGAATGCACTGGAAACAAACCTGGAAGCGGCAGATGAAATTGCGAGGCAATTGCGCCTGCGTGACCTGGGCGGTATTATCGTAGTGGACTTCATCGATATGAAGCTGCCGGAGAATAAACGTAAGCTGATGGAAAAGATGGAAGAGTTCATGCGGCCTGACAGGGCCAAGCATGCCGTGCTTCCCATTTCCAAGTTCGGCATTATGCAGATCACCCGCCAGCGGATGAAGCCGGAAGTCAATATCAATACGCAGGAAGTATGCCCCAGTTGCAACGGCACCGGTAAAATATCCTCCACATTATTACTGGAGGATGAAATCGAAAAGAATTTAAGTTACCTGATCACCCACAAGAATGCCAACCTGAAACTGGTGGTGCACCCCATTTTGTATGCCTACCTCACCAAGGGATGGCCCTGGAATACCAAGATGGCGCAGTGGAAACGCAAATTCGGGCAGAAGACCCGTTTGGAGAAAGACAGTAACTATCACCTGACAGAATACAAATTCTTTGATCAGAACGACGAGGAGATCAAGCTGTAATTAAGATTATTTCCCGGAAAACATATTCAAACAAAAAGCCCCGCTGTTAGCGGGGCCTTGTGTATTAAGCAGTCAGCCTTGTATCAATAACCGGGGTTCTGCACCAGGTTAGGGTTTACATTCATTTCCCGCAGCGGTATGGGGAATGTCATTTTATTATCATTCCATGCTTTACCATCTACGGTGAGCCTTAAGCGCTTTGCATCCCAGATACCCTGACCTTCAAAGGCCAGTTCCAGCTCCCTTTCATCCAGTATATTTTGTAAGGTTACCGTTCCAAGTGAAGAAAGGCCTGCCCTGTTGCGGGTACGATTCACATCTGTCAAAGGAGTGGCACCAACAGAAGTGCCCAGGCGGAAATTACATTCAGCCCTGGTGAGGTAAGCTTCTGCGAGACGCATCACTTTCACATTCTTGTAAATATCCCTCCATTTGCCGCAACGCCATGCACCTGCTTCGAAGAAGAAGATTGAACGGCGGGCATCAGCAGCATTGTATTTATTGTAATGCGCATCCGTTACTTCAATATCGCCATCCCTGGCGCCATAGGTACCGGTGCTGAAATAAGTAAAGCAGCTATTGGTACCTGCCTGGTTGGTTACCTGGATAGCAAACAGGTCCTCGGTGGTATTGGCTGAGTTATTGAATGCTGCAGAATAAGTACCTACCAGGGAGAACCCGTTACCGGTAGCAGAAGTGATACAACGATCGGCAGCATCCCTTGCACCGGTGTAGTTATCCTGCTGCAGGTAAACCCTCGCCAAAGCCAATGCTGCAGAAGATTTATTGGCATAAACACCGTTCTTATGAGGCAGGTTGGTTTCTGCCTGGGTAAGGTCGGTGATGATCTGCTGGTAAACGGCATCCACGGAAGCCCTTGGCAACAGGTATTGGGGATCCTGTGGTGCACTGGGGCCGGGTGAAGTGATCAGGGGAACTCCTTTCAGTGTGGAAGGGCTTCCGGCAAAAAAAGGTTTTTCACCAAAAAACTTGATCAGTTCAAAATAAGCCAATGCCCTTTGAAATTGTGCTTCTGCCCTTACCCTTGCCTGGTCGGCAGCAGCCACCACGCCGATATTAGCGATGATGTTATTGGCATTGAAAATAATGCGGTAGGCCTGTGCATAGGTTGCGGCGGCATTGCTGTTGTTGGTCAGCATGTTTTTACTCCAGATCTGGCGGGGATCCGGAAAGGTTCCCACCCAGTTGAGTTCTCCGCCGCTGGCCATCAGTTCGCTCATCCACAATACGTCGCCGCCAAACATGGCTGCGCCGCCCATGGCTTCATAATTGCCCACCAGTACTTTCTTCACTTTAGCATCCGAAGAGAATGCATCTGTGGCATCAATGGACTGGGGGTTCTTTAATTCCAGTCTTTTATCGCAACCGGTAAACGGGATCAATCCGGCGACTGCGATGTATAGAAATATTTTTTTCATAATAGTCTTTTTAGATAATAAGGAATAAATTAAAGTCCAAGTGTGATACCGAATACAAAGCTCTTGATCTGCGGAGCTGCGTAGAAATCACTGCCCTGGTTTACGTTGGAAACACGGTAATCTGTATTCACTTCAGGATCCCATCCGGGATAATCGGTGAAGGTCAACAGGTTTACACCGCTCAGATAGATCCTTGCACTTGAGAGCTTAGCCTTATTTACTAATTTTTGCGGGATGTTGTATGCCAGCGTTACATTCTTCAAGCGGATATAATCTGCATCGTAAATGTAACGGGTACTGATGCTGGGGCTTTCAAAATCACCCCAACGGTTGATCCTTGCTTCCGGCACCTGGGTAATATCACCTGCCTTACGCCAGCGGTTCAACTGGTCACGGGTCTGGTTATCGAACCAGTCGCCGCTTGCACTCATAAATCCACCGGCACCATCCTGCACCTGGTTGCCGAATACTCCCTGGAAGAGGAAGTTCAGCTCAAGACCTTTCCAGGTAACAGTGTTGGTGATACCGCCGATCCAGTCCGGGTTGGGGTCACCAACGATAAACCTGCCTGCTTCGTTATAGGAGCTGGTGGTTGTTTTACCGTCTTCTTTATAAAAAAGCGGGTCGCCATTGTTAGGATCTGCACCTGCAAAGCGGGGAGCATAGAATACACCAATCGGCTGACCGATGATGAGTGCATTGGCAAACCTCGCATCACTGGGTAATATTTCTTTCTGCTCCCCATCGAGTTTTGTCAGTTTGTTCTTGTTGCGTGCAATATTGAAACTGGTAGTCCAGCGAAGGTTCTTGTTAGAAACGTTCACTGAGTTCAGCACAATTTCAATACCCTTGTTTTCCATTTCACCGATATTACCCAGTACTGAAGTAGTTCCGGAAGGTGAAGGAACAGGTACCGCCAGCAGCATGTCTGATGTTTTCTTCTTGTACCAGTTGAATTCACCGGTAAGCCTGTTATTAAAGAAGCCGAAATCGAGGCCCAGGTCAACAGAAGCTGTTTTTTCCCAGCGGAGGTCATCATTACCGAAGTTGGTAATAGAAAGACCGGAAGATGTACCGTAGGTAACAGGTCCGTATTGTGAACGGGCAGCATAAAATCCAAGACCTGTATTATTTCCCAGCACACCATAGCTGCCACGCAGTTTCAGGAAGCTGAGCCATTTTACATCTTTCAGGAAATTTTCTTCTGTCAGTATCCATCCGGCAGAGAAAGAAGGGAAGTAACCGTACTTGTAATTAGTACCGAATCTTGAGTCAGCATCGGCACGGAAGCTTACACTGGCCAGGTATTTTCCTTTATAACCATAGTTCACCCTTCCGAAGTAAGAGAACAGGTTATTTTCATCCTGTGTGCTTTCACCGGCTGTGATGGTACCGGCTCCGGCGAGGGTCTTAATGCTTTCATCTGCAAAATTTTCTCCTTCTACATAAACATATTCATCATACCTGTTTTCAAAGCTGATACCAGCGGTTGCTTCAATTTTATGAACGTCTTTAAACGTATTGATGTAGTTCAGGTAGTTGTTGGTAACCCAACGGGTATTACGCAGCCATTGTGCACGGGCAGAACCACCGATACCGGCACCGGCCAGTGTACGGGAACTCCAGAAGCGGTCTTCCGACTGGCTTACCATATCCAGTCCGAGTTCATTTCTTAAAGTAAGTCCTTTCATGATACGGCTTTCAGCGTATATGTTACCCTGCGTACGATAACCATTGATTTTGAAGATGGCATCTTCAAAATCGATCAGCGGATTATAATAAGTGGTAACCGGACGGTCGTATAAAGCGCCGTTGGCATCTCTTACCGGAGTGATCGGAGCGAGGGCCACGATCTGCATAGGAGTACTGAAAGCATTATCCAGCGGTACCCTGTTTCTTACTGTTTTATTGTTCATGGCATTCAATCCGAGTTTCAGCCAGTTGTTTACCTGGTGGTCAAGATTGAAACGCAGACCTATTCTTTTAAACTCATTACCTACCAGTATACCGTCCTGGTTTTGTAAGCTCCCGCTGATAAAGAACTTGGTCTTATCATTACCGCCCTGTGCGTTCAGTTCCACCTGGCTTGATCTTGCATCATCATTAAAAGCAAGGTCTTCCCAGTTGGTATTAACTTTTAATGTCCTCCAGTCATCGTTGAATCCGCTATATCTCCTGAAGCGGCCTTCCATCCAGGTGGTCATATTGGTGATAGCAGCAGCTTCACTGGCAAAACCCAGCCAGTTGCCGGCCCTGTTGTAATGATATTTTGCTGTGTTAACAGCCGCCTCTCTGAAAAACTCAATGTATTCAGCTGCGTTCAGGAAACCACGTTTGGCGGTAGGGCTTTGCGTACCATATTGTGTATTGAAAGTAAATTTGGTTTTGCCGCTTTTACCTCTTTTTGTAGTTATTAAAATAACTCCGTTGGCAGCACGGCTACCATAGATTGCTGTAGCAGCAGCATCTTTCAGGATTTCAAAAGATTCTACATCATTGAAGTTGATGTCGGCTGAAGCACTTCCGAACGTACCACCTGTAAGAGGTACACCATCTACCACATACAGCGGTTCGTTGCTGCCGTTTATGGATGTGGCGCCACGAACCCTTACTTTAATACCCTCTCCCACTTTACCGTTTTGTGATTCCACAAACACACCGGCCGCACGGCCCTGAATGGCCTGGGATAAATTGGGAACCGGCATGTTCTGCACTTCAGAACCTTTAACCCTTGATACCACACTGGTCAGTTCTTTTTTAACCTGAGTACCATAACCTACTACGACTACTTCGTTGAGGTTTTTGGCAGTTTGGGTAAGTGAGATATTCAATTTATCGGACTTTACATCCACTTCCTGGTCTTCATATCCGATGAAGGAGAAAACCAGTGTGCTGAGGCCCTTGGAAAGGGTGACCTTGTAAGTACCGTCATCCTCTGTGTAAGCACCGGTATTGGTACCTTTTACTTTTACAGAAACGCCGGCGAGAGGTGCGCCATTGGCATCTGTTACTTTTCCTGTGACTTCTCTTTGCTGGGCATAAACCACCCCATTCAGGAGCAGTAAAAAGCCTGCTGCGAGACTAAGCAGTCTTTTCATGAACGTTGTTTTTTGTTTACAAAATGTTAAGGTTGCAAAAAAGAGACAAAAGGCGTACAAACTGCTGCACGCCTTTAAAAATTGATTGAAATCAAAATTTGTTTTAACTCCTGTCGCGGCTATCGAGGTAGATGAGGATGTATTGAAACAGTTGTACAACGGCGGCCAGGGCTGCCACCACATATGTGGTTGCCGCCCATTTCAGGGCATCTTTTGCTTTCGGGAATTCCTGGGTATTGGTAATAGTAGTGGTATTCAACCAGGCGAGGGCCCTTTTGCTGGCATCAAATTCTACCGGCAGGGTTACCAGGGTAAAAAGTACAGTTACTGACATGGCAATAATGCCAATGAGGAGTACCGTCGGGTTCCGGGTGGTAGCCAGTACGATCATACCTGCCAGCAGCACCCAGTTGACCAGCATGGAGCTTACCTGTACCACAGGAACCATCCGGCTGCGGAACATCAGGGGGCCATATTGGGTGGCATGCTGCACCGCATGGCCGCATTCATGGGCGGCCACAGCCGCGGCGGATACGCTGGCCCCGTTATAGACCTCCGGGCTCAGGTTTACCGTTTTGTTCAGGGGGTTATAATGGTCTGATAAAAAGCCATCTACCGAGGTCACTTTCACATCATAAATGCCATTTTCCCGGAGCATTTTTTCGGCAATTTCCCGGCCCGTCAGGCCGCTGGAAAGCGCCTCTTTGCTGTACCGGGTAAACTTACTTTTCAGAACGGCCGAAACCAGAAAACTGATGCCCAAAAAGAGCAGGGAAACCAACATAATTTCGTTTGTCATGTCGCTAATAATTGATTTGTTTGATACAGGTTATAACAAATTTATGACCATTTTGATCGGCCGCTTTTTTTCGGCCGTTTTGTCATTATAAAACGATAACACACAACCGTTTTTGTAAAATTCAGGTTTTCTCGCCGAACGGCTAAAACATATTTATTTAATTGATTTTCATTATTTTATAAGATGTTAAAAGAGAGACTATGTGTATACATTTAAAAATTGTCAGGCCCGGGAAGTTATTCACAACGGCAAAAATTTATTTTGAAATGTGGGGCATAATTGTAATTTAGCAATAGAATTTAATGGGTTAGTAAGTAAGAGGGCCAGTCGAAAGATTGGCCCTTTTTACATTTTATAAACTCCGTACAAAACCATCATAAAAAAACAGATGGTTTTACTCTTTAAAAAAGAAATGATGGACCCAATTGCTGAAAAGCATTGAATTTTTTTTCTGCGAATCCTTCCTGTCAATGTTTAAACTTTTTAAATAACACCCTGCTTCATTTAATTTTAATGCATGAGTAAAATAAAGACGGCATTTTTTTGTCAGAACTGCGGATACGAAAGTGTGAAGTGGGTAGGTCAATGTCCATCTTGTAACCAGTGGAATACTTTCGTGGAAGAGCTGGTGCAAAAAGAAACAGGAAAGAAAGCAGACGAATGGAAAGGTTATAAAGAAGAAAGGAAAGGCAGTAAAACCATCCCGATCCATGAAGTAAAAAGTATTGAAGAAAAAAGATTGCTTACAGCCGATGCAGAACTCAACAGGGTGTTAGGTGGTGGTATTGTTCCCGGAAGCCTGGTATTGATTGCCGGTGAACCGGGCATTGGTAAATCTACTTTGTTTTTGCAAAATGGTTTAACGTTAAAGAATGCAAGGGTCCTTTATATCAGCGGCGAAGAAAGTGAGCAGCAGATAAAAATGAGGGCAGACCGCATTGGCGCTTCAGCGGGTACCGTAATAAATGATGAGTTCTATTTACTCACGGAAACCTCCACACAAACTATTTTCAGAGAGATAAAAGAATTAAAACCACAACTGGTGATTGTGGACTCTATACAAACATTGCAAACCTCCTTTATTGATTCATCACCCGGCAGTGTATCACAGATACGGGAATGTGCCGCAGAGTTTCAGCGATTTGCCAAAGAAACCAATACACCTGTTTTTCTTATTGGACATATTACCAAAGACGGAAGCATTGCCGGGCCCAAGATACTGGAGCATATGGTAGATACCGTGCTGCAGTTTGAAGGAGACCGTCATTATGCCTATCGTATTTTACGGACGCTTAAAAACCGATTCGGCAGTACCGCAGAACTGGGCATCTATGAAATGACTGACGAAGGCATGAAAGGTGTAACTAACCCGAGTGAAATACTCATCACTCAAAAAGAAGACAGGCTGAGCGGTATTGCCATCGCTGCCACAATTGAAGGTATGCGCCCCTTGCTGATAGAAGTGCAGGCGCTGGTCACCCAATCCGTTTACGGCACACCGCAACGAACGGTAACGGGTTTTGATCTGCGCCGTCTGCAATTATTGCTTGCAGTTTTAGAAAAGAGAGGTGGCTTTCATTTTGGCATGAAGGATGTCTTTTTAAATATTGCCGGCGGTATAAAAGTAGAAGACCCGTCGATCGATCTTGCAGTTTTGTGTGCTTTGTTATCCTCTTATGAAGATGTGCCGCTGCCGGATAAGATCTGTTTTGCCGGAGAAGTGGGACTGAGCGGAGAGATCAGGGCAGTGAACCGGATTGAACAGCGCATTGCAGAAGCAGAGAAACTGGGTTTTGAAAAGATACTCGTTTCCAAATACAATCAGAAGGGGTTATCGAAACAAAAATTCAATATTGAAGTGGTGACGATGGGCCGGGTGGAAGAAGTGTACCGTTATCTTTTTTAGTATGGCATTGCTTAAAGAAATAAGAGAAGCTGTTTTGCACCTGGTATTTCCGCATGTTTGCACCGGCTGTGGCAAAGACCTGCCGGACACCGGATCTGTTTTATGTATGCGTTGCATCGAAGCCATGCCGGAAACACAATTTGAACTGCATACGGACAACCCTGCCGAAAAAATATTCTGGGGCAGATTGCCGGTAGCAGCAGCCACTGCCCAATTTTATTTTACCAAGGAATCTTTGATGCAATACCTGATGCACCAACTGAAGTACAAAGGCAACCGTGAGCTGGGTTGGCAGCTGGGACGCATTATGGGAGAGCAGCTAAAAAAATCAGGCCGCTTTCCTGTGGATGCATTGGTACCGCTGCCTTTATTTCCTGCGAAAGAAAGAAAAAGAGGATATAACCAGGCCACTGTTTTATGTGATGGAATGGCATCGGTACTGCAACTACCGGTTTTGCATCATGTAATCACCCGGCCGCAACACACCGAAACGCAGACCAAAAAAGGAAGGATAGAACGATGGAAGAATATGGAAGGTAAATTCATACTGACCGATGCCGCAGCCATTCGCAGCAAACACCTGTTGCTGGTAGACGATGTGATCACTACCGGCGCCACACTGGAAGCCTGCGGCCATGAATTATTGCAGGCAGAAAATGTACAACTGAGTGTGGCCACACTTTGTATTGCTTCCAAATGAAACCTTTTACTCCAATCTCATTTCCTGCTTTTGCCGCATAGTTCTATTTTTACAGCAATGAAAAGTTCCGGACTGCTGATCATATCTCTTGTTGTACTTGTTTTTTCCTGCCGGAAAGATTCTTTTATCACTTCAGCGGATGCACGGGTAAACATTACTGCTGATACACTCAAATATGATACAGTGTTTGTAACGGCGGGCTCCACTTACCGTTACTTCACTATCATCAATGAAAACAACCAGAAACTCCGTATCTCATCGCTGAAACTGATGGGCGGCAGCTCCTCTCCTTTTAAAATGAATGTGGATGGCACACCGGGCTCTCAATTTGACGGACTGGAGATCAATGCCAACGACAGTGTATATGTTTTTGTGCAGGTAAATGTTAACCCTAATGCCGCCAACCTTCCGTATGTAATAAGGGACAGCATACAGGTAAGTTACAATGGCAATAACCGCAAAGTGCAACTGGAAGCCTGGGGGAAGAATGCCCATTTTATGCGCAATAAA
Source organism: Chitinophagaceae bacterium (assembly GCA_036275415.1). GTDB lineage: Bacteria > Bacteroidota > Bacteroidia > Chitinophagales > Chitinophagaceae > JJ008. The sequence goes on from DASUDW010000310.1 coordinate 13,136, forward strand.
GTGATTTCAGCGAATGAAACCTGGAACAATAATCTTCCTTATGTAATACTGGGGTCGCTGGTGATCAATACCAACCAGACACTGACGATCAATAAAGGGTGCCGCATTTATGTTCATGCCGATGCCCCCGTCATTGTAAACGGAACCTTGCAGGTAAACGGGTTAAAGGACACTGCCGACAGGGTATATTTTACCGGCGACCGGCTCGATGAGCCTTACAAAGATTTTCCGGCCAGCTGGCCCGGTATTTTTTTCCAGGCTAGTTCCAAAGACAATGTGCTGAATTATACAGTGATCAGGAATGCATACCAGGGAATTGGTTTAACAGACCCATCGCCCAATGCAAATCCTAAACTGGTACTAAACGAATGCATTTTGGATAACCACTATGATGCGGGTATCGCCGCTGTAAACAGCAGCATCCGGGCAAGGAATTGCCTGATCAGTAATTGCGGCAAAAATCTATTTCTGGTAAAAGGAGGTGATTACCAGTTTACCCATTGTACCGTTGTTACCATTGCCAACCGGTATATGGATCATAAAGACCCGGTGCTGACACTTACCAATTTTTTACCCAACAGCACAGCAGCCCTTACTGCCGTTTTCCGCAACTGCATTTTCTGGGGCCAAAATGGAATAGTGGATGACGAAGTGGTGGCCCTGCGAAGCAGTTCCAGTCCCTTTAATGTGACCTTTGATTACAACCTCTGGAAAGTACAAACAGCACCTGCCGGTGTTACCATCAACCAGGCGATCAATAACCAGCCCCCGCAATTTGACAGCATCAGCACATCAAGGAATTACTTTGATTTCCGGTTAAAAGCCAGCTCACCGGCCATTAATAAAGGAATAAGCACCTCCATTACAACAGACCTGGACGGAAAACCCAGGGCTGCCGGTCTTCCTGATCTGGGTTGTTTTGAGAAACAGTAAACCGCTTTTAATAAAAGAGATTTAAACTGAACCGAACAGAAGACGATTATCTTTGTTGTTATTCAAAATAAATGTACATGAAATCGATTTTGTTGACTCTTGCCTTGTCAGCTACGCTTGCAGGCGGCATCTATGAGTTTAAAGTACCCGGCCTGGATGGAAAACAAATTGATTTTTCTGCTTTTAAAGGCAAAAAAATCCTGATCGTCAATACGGCTTCTCAATGCGGCCTTACCCCGCAATACGAAGGACTGGAAACGCTTTATGAAAAGTATAAGGATAAGCTGGTGATCATTGGTTTTCCGGCCAATAATTTTGCCGGCCAGGAACCGGGAAGCAACAGCGATATCAAAGAGTTTTGCAAGAAGAACTACGGTGTTACCTTCCCGATGGCAGAAAAAATATCAGTAAAAGGGGATGACACCCATGCCCTGTATGTATGGCTGAAAGCCCAGGCCAAAGAAAAAGGGTTTGCCGATCCGGTAACCTGGAATTTCGGCAAGTTCCTGGTAAATGAAAAAGGGGAATTGATTGCTACATTTAGCCCGAGAACAACGCCCATGAGTGAAGAAATTTTGAAGTACCTGAATTAATATTTTCCCGTAAAAAAATTAAGCAACACTGAAAATTCAGTGTTGCTTTTTTTATTGTCAGAAGGTTTACTTTCGCTTTTCATGCTTTTCTCAGAAATCATAGGCCAGCAAGCTGTAAAACAGCAATTGGTTGAACTGGTGCAGCATAACCGCCTCAGCCATGCATTACTTTTTTTAGGAAAGGAAGGAAGCGGAGCTTTGCCATTGGCATTGGCCTTTGCCCAATATGTAGTATGTGCCCCCAAACCTGCTGAAGGGGGCTTAGGGCCATCACTGTTTGGAGAACCTGAACTTCCTAAGCCCCAAACTGAACTTAAAACTGATTCCTGCGGGGTTTGCCCCGCCTGTTTGAAAGCAAAGCAATTAGTTCATCCGGATATACATTTCTCTTATCCTACCGTTACCAAAAAAGCCGGAGAGAAGCCCATTGCCACAGATTTTATTACCGAGTGGAGGGAGTTCATCAAATTAAACCCTTACGGTAACCTTTTTGACTGGATAGAGCTCATCAAGGAAAAAGAAAACAGCCAGGGTAAAATCACCTCCCGGGAGTGTGATGAGATCATA
>DASUDW010000311.1:0-3452 GCA_036275415.1 Chitinophagaceae bacterium
CCTATCTGGGTCGCTAATGGCTCTACACCATCCACCCCCGTTTGATAAGATGCAACTACAATATTCACTTTCCTTGCCACACCTACTCCCATGAATAATCTTTTAACTGTTTTGCGTTGCTCATCAATTCCATTGGCATGGCATCACTATCATCGCCCCTGTTCTCGTAAAGCCACAATAAAACTCTTTTTAAATCGGTAAGAAGGCCACCATCTGAATCGGCTAATGTTGTGTAGGTTATTTCATAAACACCCCCGTAAAATGGCTTGAAATGCTTATCATAATATCCTACTGCCTGCCATTCGTCAGCGTCCAATGTTTCCCATTCGTTTACACCCGTTCCTATTGTTTGACCGTCTAAAACCCTTACTTGTGAAATTGTATTTACAGGCGCATAAGGTAGCTTAAACATTTTTTCAATCCTACCAGTCAAAACGATTGTTTTAGTTACCAAAGAACGTGTGGTAAAACGTTCTATTTTTTTTCTTGCTACTGTTATAAGTGAAGTAATTAAATCATCATCATCTGATGAAGTAACCCGCAACCATTCTTTAGCGGTTGCAAGATTAACGGGTTCGCTCCCGTCTGTTACTTTTAGTTCCCAAATCTCGTTCATGAAAGCAAATTACAACTTATAAAAAGCCTCTTTTTTTGTGCTGTCAACTTACAAAAAACCCCAATGTAAAAACATCGGGGGAATCCTAAACTACTGTATGAGAAATACTAAGTTAATAAAAAATTTTCCAATTCATCCCATTTTGGTTCTAATTCTTTCGCCCTTTTAAGTCCTTTCTTTGCCCATTTATCGTAATACTTTTCATCGGTCATTAATTTCTTTAACTCCTTTACAATAGAACCTGTATCTTTCCTATCAACAAAAATACCTGCATCTTTTAAATTCTCTTTTAATCCTTCTGTGGGGGTTGCTACAACGGGAATACCGTTCAACATTCCCTCTGTTGCGACCAAACCCCAGCTTTCATAATGAGACAACATACACAAAACAGCAACATCTTTATAGTAATCTCTTATGTATGGGGTAGGGTTTACCGTCTTAACATTTGGCAAATTTGTAAGCAACTGGTTATCATAACTTCCCTTTATTGCTAAAAATTCATATTCAGGCATCCGTTTAGCTACTGAATAAAAATGTGCCGCCCCTTTGTTGTGGTTTAGATTAACCATTGCAATGTATTTCTTTTGCCTGTCCTTTGCAATCGTATCTGTATTAACTGGCGGTGGGAATACTATTGAAGGCCATTTGTAGTTTAAATTCTTTTTAGTCCATTCAGCGTTATAAATCACTTTAACAGGGCAGGGGCTATCTACTACACTCGGATAAGTAATATCGTTGTGTACAATGTGAACAAATTTCTTCCCTCTTTTAGCACATTCCCATGAAGTCCATTTGTTGTAATCTAAGTGAGAACAAACAACATCTGCCCAATCAAACAACCGTTCTATCATGTAAGGTTCAGGCGGGAAAACTAAAACACCTTCAAACTCATACATTTCTGTTATCCTGTGCTGATTAGCTTGATGCAAAAGTATTTTGATATTATGACCTCTTTTTATAAGTTCTTTAGCCATACTTCTTACATAACTTTCTGCACCTGCTGAATGTTTGGGATAGTATAAATGGATTGAAAAAAGAATATTCATTTATTTAATTTATTTATATACCTTTCAAGGTTTATTATTTTTTCATTAAAAGCACTATGAAGTCTATTCAATTCAATTCTTTCTTTGTGTATTTCTTCAATTAAACCCATTAATATTCCTTTTTCTACTTTTTCCTCTAAGGGTATTTCTTGAAAATAATCTTCTTTACTTAATTCCTTTTTAGCAAGTTCTTTTAAATTATTAAAGTCATCATTTACTAAAAGATACCCTATTGAATTATAATCTTTTTGTAGTTTTAAATCATAAATAGAACATAGATTTTTTATTGTTCTTCTTATTAAAGTAGGCGCACTTGATATTCTAAAATGTTTTTGTATCGTATTAAAACTATTATTTTCGCAATACATAATAAGGCCTTGCAACCCCATTTTAAATGTCAAATCTGATTTCATGTTGTTTATATTTTAATTATTAACCAGTCTTTGTGATAAATGTCTTTTGTTTCCAAAGCTACAAAATTACCAAACCATTTAGAAGGTGCAACTACTTTCTTTTCAGGATGTTCACCTAATAAAGCTGCCATTGCGCTAAAGCTTGAATTGGCTATGATAAAATGCTTGCATTGTTTCATAAATGCAAAGTCCATCAAATAATCTTCGCCTTCAAAATAGTGAACGTTTTTACCTTCTATAATTTCCTCAGCTTCGTCTAAGTCATCACTAAAAACTAAAAACATTTCATTCGGGAAATGCTTCATAGCTTCTTTATAATAAGACTTTGTTTGGCGTGGATGATAGGCTTTATCTCCCGTTTGATAGTCCCCTGCACGATAATGAACACAAACCACATCTTGCATAGAAGGCTCGTCTTTCATCCTAAAATAATGCCTCACTTCGTCCATACAATGCTCGAAAAACTTAGGACTTTGTAAATGTGCGTGAATGTTCCAATCACCACCGTTTAAAACTACATCTTTATACCCCCAAAAGTAAGGGTACTCTTGCCATTGCCTCCCATCGGGGATAGCTGGCAAAGGATTTACAAAGTGTTCTTTAAAGTCCGTTACTTCACCGCCAAACAAAGCGTTATCGTAGTTCTTCCAACGTGGGAAACCAAATCCCATCCCGTTTTTACGGGCTATGCCTATCGTTCCCGCAATCGTGAATAGTTGATTGCCGAACCTTCCAAGTCCTCCCGTTCCTATGCTTAAACTTGTAACCATGTTCCGTATGCACATTCTGCTGTGTGAAAATCTTTTTTATCCCCTTTGTATAATTCAGCATCTTTAAAATGAGATTGAAAATAACCAAAGGTAAAAGTATGTGGATGATAAACTTCAATAGGCCAATTAATAGGCTCAAAAAATCTAATCACCTTTGCCGCCTTCTTACACTTATCAATAAATAAATCTGGGTCAATAACGTGCTGCATAACGTTTAATAACCATATTTCATCACATTCAGGTAGTTCAATGTGTTCAACAGGGTACGGTATTAATTCAAGTTCAGGTTTTTCGCTTACTAACTGTTTCAGTAATTCAGAAGGCATAGGCTCTACTAAATAACCCTTTTTTACTGTGCAATGTTCCAATGCAGGGAAATCAGCGCACCCTATTTCAACAATGGTTTTGCCTTCGTGGTTAAAGTCAATTCCTAAATATTCAAAATACGTTTTATAGGCATTTAGATAGTGTTCACGCCCTTCTTTTCTTGTGAAGGTGTGATGTTGCCTTTCAGCCGTTTGCGCCTCTTGCCAGCGTTCTAATGTGATTACCATTCGTTATTTCTTTTACGGTGGTGGTGGAAGATGATAGGGTAATTATCGTTTTG
>DASUDW010000312.1:0-15363 GCA_036275415.1 Chitinophagaceae bacterium
TGCTGGGATACCGACAAGAACCTTGCGCCTCAGCTGGCCAATGCCATTATGGAGAAGCTGAAAGCCATACACCAGGACCTGCAGAATGCAGGCAATCTTGCTACGTTGCAGGGACTGATAAGCAGAAAGGAAAAATTGCAGCAGGTGGCAGACAGTACCATGAATTCGGCTGATAACAGTACTCAAAGAAAAGACCAGATCAGTCAGTATGAAAAATTGATTGGTGAATACCAATTAATGGTTGACACCAAACCTCCGGTGCTCATTACGGTAGAAAAAGCAAAAGCTGCAGAATGGCCTGATCAGCCCAAAACAATACAATTGCTGGTAGCAACAGCTGTATTGGCTTTTATTTTCTCACTTCTCGCAGCACTGGTGCTGGAAAGAAAAAAATCAACCGGTCAGTGATCAGGGTTTCTTATAAAGACAGCATTTTTTTTACCGGGCTGGCAGCACTGTTTCTTATAGCTGCAGGCTTTTCGGTTTATACGGGTAATTATTTGATAGCAATTGCTCCCTTTCTTTTTTTGTTGCTGTGTGCCGGCTGGCAATACAAAGAGCTGATTTTTTTCCTGCTGCTTGTTTCACTGCCCTTTTCGATGGAGTTTAATTTTTCTTCCGGGCTGGGCACTGACCTGCCCGATGAGCCGCTGATGCTGCTTGCTTCATTCCTGTTCCTGGCTTATTGGATCTGCAAACCGGGGGCAATATCTAAAAAGGACTTACAACATCCGCTCTTGCTCTTATTGCTTCTGCTTATACTATGGACAATAGTTACAGTTGCTTTTTCTTCAGATAAAATAATTTCCTTCAAATATCTTTTGGCCAAGAGCTGGTATGTCGGCGCTTTTGTTTTATGTCCTTTAATCTTGTTTCGGGAAAGAAAATTATTTATTACAGCAATGATACTGTTAGCTGCCGCTATGCTGGTAGTTACGGTAGTAACGCTTTACAGGCATTATGCACTGGGATTCAGCTTTGCCGGTATCAATGATGCACTGTTTCCCTTTTTTAGGAATCATGTGAACTACTCTGCCATGCTGGTTTGTTTTGTACCGGTATTCATTGCTTTTTATAAGCTGACAAAAAATCAACAGCTCCGGTTCTTGGCCGGGGCTGCATTGATAGTTGTTTTGGTGGCTCTTTTCTTTTCGTATGCAAGAGGCGCCTGGCTGGCGTTACTGGCAGGTTTGTTTACCTATTGGCTGATACAGCAGCGGCTGCTCATTTATGCTTATGTCATTGCGTTAATTGTAGTGATTACGTCTTTATTCTGGTTAAAAAGCGGTGACCGTTATTTACTGTATGCTCATGACTATAAGACCACTATTTTTCATAAAGATTTTAACGAGCACCTGGTGGCTACTTACAAGCTGAAAGATGTATCAACTGCCGAACGTTTCTACCGCTGGATTGCAGGGGTACGGATGATAAAAGATAACTGGCTGACCGGCTATGGACCCAATACCTTCTACGGCAATTATAAACCATATGCCGTACCGGCGTATAAGACATGGGTCAGTGATAATAAAGATCATTCCACTGTACACAATTATTTTCTGCTCACCTTCATTGAGCAGGGTTTGCCGGGATTATTATTTTTTCTGTTGCTGACCGGAGCTATGTTTTATTATGCACAGCATTTATATCACCGGATAAAGGAACCATTGTATAAAATCACTGCTATTACTACCGGGGTGGTATTAACAATGATCCTGACAGTAAACTTTTTAAGCGACCTGCTAGAAACTGATAAAGTAGGCAGCCTGTTCTTTCTTTGCCTCTCTGTATTGATCATCACGGATATAAATACAGGGGATAAATTATCAGACCCTTCCGCGGACGTTTAGGGCATCTCTCAAACCATTTCCGAAAAGATTAAAGGCAAGTACCAGCAGCATAATGGCAAACCCCGGCGCCAGGGCCAGCATCGGATTTTGTGTGATGATGAAATTATAATTTTCTTTTATCATCAGCCCCCAGCTGGGTTGTGGTGGTTGTACGCCTACTCCTAAAAAACTCAGACCTGCTTCAATAACAATGGCAGAAGCAAAGTTGCTGGCAGCAATCACCATTACCGGTCCCATGATATTGGGCCAGATATGCCGGACAATTGTCCTTGTGTGAGAAAAACCCAGGGCCCGGGTGGCTTCTATATATTCCAGTTCCCTGACGGCCAGCACCTGTCCCCGCACCAGCCTTGCCACATTAACCCACATGGTAAGACCAACGGCAATGAATACCTGCCAGAAACCTTTGCCCAATGCCAGCGTAATGGCAAACACCAATAGTAACGTCGGGATGCTCCAGATAACATTGATGAACCACATGATGATATCATCGGTCTTTCCCCGGAAATAACCTGCCAGTGATCCCAGTACCAGGCCAATGCTCAGAGAAATAATTACGGTAATGATGCCCACACTTAAACTGACCCTGGTGCCCACAATGATCCGGCTTAAGATATCCCTGCCGTATTTATCAGTACCCAGTAAAAAATTTTTAGTTACAACGGGTTTTTCAGCGGTTTGTGAAGAAGCGTAAGCTTGTCTTTCTGTAAGACCGGCATCAATAAACTTTTGTACGATGATGCTGTCACCTTTTTTTTCGTAAGCCGATACAGGCAGGTAATGGTAAATGTCTTCTTTTCCGGAAATTAATTGCCGGAAAAAACCCGGCTCAGCCACATCCTTTTCCTTTTTTACTTTCAGGAATTGCTGACGGAACCCCGGCTTTTCTCCCCCGATTTCCAGGATGATACGATTGGCGAATGGAGATGGGTCCGGTGCAATGAAATAGGCAAAAATGGCCACGAAACTGGCCAGCGTAATGACAACCAGCCCGAACAAAGCGCCTTTGTTCTTTTTTAACCTCCGCCATGCAGCGGCCCGGTAAGACTGGTTATAACTCATGCGGGGAAGTTACTTATTTTACCTTTCTTCCTTTCCATTCATACCGGCCAAACTGGCTCAGCAAACCGGAGAAAACAGTATAAACAATATGCATGGGTTGAAAAATGAAAAAGAACTTCATCAGTGGCGTTTTATTAAAAAATCCTGCCACAGCTGATACAAAAGGCCACTCAATGAGTGTTTTGGCTATCCATAGCCCGGCAAAGTATAGCCAGTAGTGATAACACCAAAAACCTGCAACCAGCAGCGCAAGGAAAGAGAGGTTGAACAGGTATACCAATAAAAGAACAGCTATAATTCTTATATCATCATAGTTTTTTGCTTTGCTGGCCCATCGGATTCTTTGGTTAAAGAATTCTTTCCAGGTTGGCATGGGCAAGGTGGAAACAATGGCTTCCCTGGCTTTCAGGTAATGAATTTGCTGCGGGTATTTTTGGGCGATTTTATGCATCAGCAGCATATCATCGCCGGAAGCAATATGATCGATACCAGTAAAGCCGCCCACTTCATAAAATACTTTTTTTTGGTACGCCAGGTTGGCCCCGTTGCACATGGAATGAAATTTTTTATGCACCGAAGCACCGGTAATGCCCTGCAACACTAAAAAATCAATTGACTGGAATTGCTGCAGCAAAGACTGATCATGTGTAAATGCTACCGGCGCAGCAATAAAGACAGGTTGTTTTTCCCGTATAAATGCAGCCATGGTTGACAACCAGCCCGTTGGCGGTATACAATCTGCATCGGTGGTTATAATCCACTCACCGGTTGCAGCTTCAAGGCCTTTTTCGATGGCTTTCTTTTTATAGGCGTTGCTATTATCATCGGTTAAGCGAATGAGTTTTACAAATGAAAATTGCTGAGCAATAGCTGCTGTACCATCGGTAGAATGATCATCAACCACAATTACTTCAAAAAATTCTTCAGGATAAGTTTGCCTGCTCAGCGCCCCAAGCAGATGACCCAGGTGGGCTTCTTCGTTCCTGGCCGGTATGATGACACTGATACGGGTGGAAGCAGAAAATGGGGCAACACTATAATCAGGGATAGTTTTCCATGCAGACCAATAGTATAAAATCAGCAGTGCATAGGCCGCGAACAGCAGTATGATGGTCACTAAAAAAAGCATAGAAAAACAAAGCTAATCATTGCAGCAGTGCAGGAAGAATCTCCTGTACATGTTTTTCATGCAGTACCTGGTGTCCGGCATGAATAAGGGTGATGCTGCACTGGTCTTCTATACCTTTTTTAAAATTTTCACCCACGGATGAAAGGATGATCCTGTCGTGTTGCCCGTAAACCAATCGGGTAGGGGTATTGTATTTTATAATGTTTGTTTTAATGGAAGGAATGCGGGGTTTGATTTTTCTTAGAGCGGTCCACCTTTGGTAAAGGACAGTTCTTGCCTTGTCATCACCAATATAGTATTTCACAAATTTGAATATACTGGCATTGACCAGCCGCAGTTTATTCATCAGTTTAAGCAATGCAAAGAACCAGCCGGGGTACTTCATGGTGAAGGCGAAGAGCTGGTTGCCCAACCAGGTTTGGGTAGCCAACCAGTACCAGAAGTTGACCTTCAGGCCGTCCGGTGCCAGCAGGATCAGTTTTTTAACCCTTTCGGGCATTTGTTCGTACAGCGAAAGCACCATACGGCCTCCCAGGCTGAAGCCCAGCAAAACCGGTTTTGGGTTTTGGTGTTTGGCATCACTTGCAGCCAGTATTTTTTCAACGATCTGTAAGAGGTCATCTGTCCCAAAATTTAATCCTTCGTTCCAGGCTGTTTTGCCATGATAAGGAAGATCGATGGCATAGAAAGTGAATTGACTTCCGGCGTAGGTTGCCAGAAAGGAAAATGCTGCTGCCGTTTCCCCATAGCCATGGAAACAAATAACCGCTTGAGGGCCATTGCCAAAGCATAAATAGCTGATCTCGGAATTCTTGTATGTAAGAAAGAGGGGCTCCAGGGCTGCGGTTTTTAAAAATTAACTTGGACAAATCAAATATAGTCTTATTTTTGAATAGTTGCACAAACAACTATATGCCAAACAACCAATTTAAACGAGGGGAATTATACAGCTTTATTACCGGTAAGGCTTCCACGGCTATTGCCCGCCGTTTGCAGAAGAAATTTAATGCAGCCGGCCTGAACCTGACTATCGAGCAGTGGAGTGTGTTGTATCATTTATGGAAGCAGGAAGGTATAAGCCAGCAGGAATTATGCAATGCTACTTTCAGGGATAAGCCCAGCATAACAAGGCTGGTAGACAACCTGGAGAAACTGAACCTGGTAAAAAGGGTTCCTTCGGAAAACGACCGCCGCATCAACCTGGTGTACCTGACCAAACAGGCCCAGAAGTTGCAGGAAGAAACCATGTTGATGGCCGAGGAAACACTGAACGAAGCGCTGGAAACAGTTCCGTCCGATAAAGTGGATGTGTGCAAGGAAGTGTTGCAGATAGTTTATGACAACCTGAAATAACTAACGCTATAAATAAACTTTTAAAAACATCTTACCATGAGTACCGCAACAGCAGCAAAAACAGTCCTCAAAGGAGGTGAATGGCTGATCAAGGAATCGGCCCCGTATGAAACCTTTACGCCTGAAAATTTTTCAGAAGAACACCAGATGATCAGGGACATGTGTAACCAGTTCCTCGATGCAGAAATATACCCGATCCTCGACAGGATTGATAACCTGGAACCCGGTTTGATGAAAAGCCTGTTGACCAAAGCCGGTGACCAGGGCATGCTGTCTGCTTCTTTTCCCGAAGAGTACGGCGGCCTCGGAAAAGATTTTGTAACAAGCACTATCGTGAATGAATACCTCGGTGGCGGCCATTCTTTTTCGGTAGCTATTGCAGCACATACCGGTATCGGTACGCTGCCGATCTTATACTTCGGCACCCCGGAACAAAAACAGAAATATATTCCCAAACTTATTACGGGTGAGTGGGCCGGTGCTTATGGCCTGACTGAGCCCAACAGCGGCAGCGATGCCTTGAGTGCCAAGACTACCGCCAGGTTGAGCGAGGATGGCAAATATTATATTCTGAACGGGCAGAAATGCTGGATCACCAATGGCGGCTTTGCCGATGTATATACTGTATTTGCCAAAATAGACGGGAAAGACTTTACCGGCTTTATTGTAGAAAAAGGAACGGAAGGGTTTACACAGGGGCCGGAAGAGAAAAAAATGGGCATCAAAGGTTCTTCTACCGTTCAGTTGTATTTCCAGGATTGTAAAGTGCCGGTTGAAAATTTGCTCGGTGAAATAGGCAAAGGACATAAGATCGCTTTCAATATTTTAAATATTGGGCGTTTAAAATTAGCCGCTGCCGCTATCGGAGGATCCAAACGTTCTATTGGCAACTCTGTTGAGTATGCCAAAACAAGGGAGCAGTTCAAGCAGCCCATTGCCAACTTTGGCGCCATCAAACATAAGCTGGCACAAATGGCCATCCGGGTATTTGCCTGCGAAAGTGCCTTGTACCGTACCGCACAATGGATTGGCGAAAAAGAACATGAACAGTTAGCTGCCGGAAAACCTTTTGGGGAAGCCTTACTGGGCGCAGCCGAAGAATATGCCATTGAATGTGCCATGCTGAAAGTAGATGGCAGTGAAGTATTGGATTATGTAGTGGATGAAGGGGTGCAGATACATGGCGGTAATGGGTTCAGCGCCGAGTACAATGCCTCCAGGGCTTATCGTGACAGTCGCATCAACCGTATTTACGAAGGCACCAATGAGATCAACCGCCTGCTTACCCTCGATATGACGTTGAAAAGGGCCATGCAGGGCCGTCTGAACCTGATGGGCCCGGCTATGGAAGTATCGAAAGAGCTGATGAGCATTCCTGATTTTGGTGCAACAGACGAAGCACCGTTTGCCGGTGAAAGAAAACTGATTGCCAACCTGAAAAAAGCCATTTTACTTACAGCCGGCGCCGCCGTTCAAAAGCTGATGATGAAGGTTGAAAATGAACAGGAGGTGCTGATGAATATTGCCGATATGGCCATTAAAACATTTAATGCAGAAAGCGTTTTACTGCGGGTAATGAAGATGGTGGACCAGCAAGGTGAGGCAGCCAGCCGGTTCCAACTGGATATGATGCGGACTTACCTCTATGATGCAGCAGATGAAGTAAATAAATCCGGCAAAGATGCCATCAATGCTTTTGCAGAAGGCGATGAACAGCGGATGATACTGATGGGATTAAAGCGATTTACCAAAGCAGAACCCTTCAACAGTAAGGAAGCAAGAAGAAGAATTGCTGATAAACTGATTGAGGAAGGCCGCTTTTGCTTCTAACACAAAATATCATTTTCAAAATCCAGCAGGGGTGCTCTTAAACGGGCACCCTTTTTTTCGTCTTTATAAAACTCTGACAGCTCCCTGCGGGTAATCAGTAACTCCTGTAATTTCCTTACCCTCTTTTTTTCATAATACAAACCTATACCCATGAAAATAGCTGAGATAGTGGCCGCCATAAAATAAATAAGGAAAGTGTCCGCTACATATGGTGTTCTGAAAATATAATACATCGTATAGATCATGGCATAACTGCCATAGGCAAAAAATAAGGAGGCAGACATAAAGCTTTTACCTACACATTTATTGAATTGTAAGGCTGCCTTTCCGTTGCGAATAAAGAAATAAAGACAATAGGCAGCTACCATAATCAGGCCCGGTGCCAGTACTATGGTAATGGATTTAACCGTCAGTCCGAAAATAGCGATCACTATTATTTCAAATAAAACATAGGCAGCAATAAGCCCATACATTTTTTGGGTAAACTCTTTCGACAGGCTGAAATAGGTGAGAAAGGTCATCATCAGGGGTGCGTCCAATAAATTATTGATCAGCCCCCAATAATAGATGGTCTGCCTGTCGGCCTGCAGGTATCCTTCTGTCAGCAGGTTATATATAAAAACGGAGGAGTAGTAAATAAGCAATGCAGGGAAAGTGCGGTAATGCGCCAGCTTTAACACCAACATCAGCGCTATCGGGATGAACAGGGCAAACGACGAAACAAAGCCCATTATAGAATACCAGGTCATGGTTATCGGTTTTTAAAGGATTGGATTTGGATGGCAAAGCCTGGGTGCATTGCCTGCTGCAAAATTAACGGGTGATTAAGGCGCTTAGTGCCAGTCACTAAGGGTTTATACAAAAATTCAGTAAAAGCGAAGAAGGTTTTCGTAAATCTACGCCAAACGGCTATGCGGGTTTTTATGGTATCTTTCTGTGATGATACGATTCATTATTCTGCTTTGTTTCTGTATAAACCTGAATACCTATGGTCAGCAATCGGATAATCGGGCAATTACCGGCCGTACGGCCGGTGTACTTCCCTACCTCGAGTACGGCCTGGGTGCCGACAGGCTGGGGGGCGCCAAGATGACTTATCTGGATACTGCTGTTTTACTAAAAGTGGTGGATAGTACACCGGTGAATTATAAAGTACAACTTTCCAATGCGCATTTTGCCTATCTGCCAAAAGTGAATTTTAGAAGAGATACGGCCCTGCAACTAAAGCCCTACTACCTTACCGGCAGTTTTTTGGTGAATGGCGATGACCGGTTTGATTACGTCAGTATTTCGTTGGATGAAAAATTACCCTACCGCAGTATGCAGTTAATTAATCCGTCAAAACTGGTCATCGATATTTTTGGCGCTACCAGCAATACTAACTGGATTACGCAACGAACAACAACCAAAGAAATTAAGAATGTTTATCATGAACAATTGGAAGATGATGTTTTCCGGGTAATCATAGAGCTGAATCATGCACAGCACTGGGGTTATAGTATCGCTTATCAGAACAACAAACTGGTCATACGGATAAAGCGACAGCCGGAAAAGCTAAGTGTTGCCGGTATGAAGATTGCCGTTGATGCGGGTCACGGAGGGGATAATAATGGCGCCAAAGGCGTTACTTCCGGTATCCTGGAGAAACACTACACATTGATGATTGCCAAAGAGGTGGAGAAAATGCTGTCGTTGGCCGGCGCCAATGTTTTCATGACAAGAAAAGAAGATGTTTCACTGGGTATGAATGAAAGAATAGACATGCTGAAAAAAGAGGATCCGGATTTTCTCATCAGTATTCACCTTAATTCATCAGTAAAAGATAGTGTGAAAGGGGTAAGTACCTATTATCGCTATATAGGCTTTCGTCCCCTTACCCAATACATTCAAAAAGCCATGCTGGAAATGGGAATGGCCGATTTTGGCAATGTAGGCAGTTTCAATTTTACGCTGAGCGGACCCACTGAATATCCAAACTGTTTATTGGAAGTAGCTTTTCTGAGTAATAAAGAGGATGAAGCCCTCATTCTTGATCCTGAGTTTCACAAAGCAGTTGCCACACAAGTACTCTGTGGCATTCAGGAGTGGCTGAAAGCTTGTGAAAAAGATAAGCCTTAATCTTCCGGCGGAAAAGGTTCGCCGCGGTGGCAGGTTTTACAGGTAATGGTGTTAAGATATTCAGGCTTTACGTTTTTATCGAAATAGAAATGCTTTTGATTGATCTCAATGGTCATCCGCATCATGGCCCTTGCATTTTCTTTCATGGGTTCTGTATCGGAAGCATAATCTATATCACCGGGAAAAACTTTTTTCTTCACATGGCAGAATTCACAATTTACACCCAGCGCTTGGTTGTAGGTCTGCATGATGCTGTCTAATTTTTCATCACTGATGTCTTTGGGCAGCACTTTCAGGTTTCTTTCTTTTTGCTTTGGCGCTTTTACAGCGGCAACTCCCAAAATGACGAATGCGGCGAATGCAAGTAAAACCAATATTTTATTTCTATAACGCATATTACTACTGACGTGTTTGAATTAAATAAGGTGGCAATTTTAACATGGGCATCTTTAAAAACCTTTATCTTTTATTTGCCTCACCTTTAATTCCTATCCTAAAAGAGAGGAAAAGGCAGGTTGTTAGAGATACCCTTATTTATGTATCCATCGTTCAAAAAACTCCCATGTCCTTAGCATCTGGTCGATACGCTGCCGGTTGTTGCCGCTGCGGGTCAGTTCATGGGTAGCATTCGGGTGCCGCACATATTCAACAGGCCGGCCCAGCACTTTTAAACTTTTATACAGCATTTCGCTTTGTACAAAACCGGTACGCCGGTCATTGTCGCCATGAAAAATGATATACGGCGTTTTTATATTTTGTACATAATTAATCGGTGATTCTCTTTCCAGTGTTGCCTTAACGGCAGGTTCCCAGGGATAGCCCCCAAAATAATTGGGTACCAGGCGCCAGGCATTGCCTTCTCCCAAAAAAGTGGCCAGATCATATACGCCCCGCTGCGAACAGGCGGCAGCAAACCGCTGATCATGGGCAATGATCCAGGCTACCAAATAACCAGCATAGGAGCCACCCGTTACCATCAGCTTTGAAGTATCTGCCCACCCTTCCGCAACTGTTTTATCCAATGCTGTTAATACATCCTTTGCAGGTCCTGTTCCCCAGTCATTGATATTTCCTCTTAAAAAGTTTAATCCATATCCGCCACTGCCCCTGGGATTGGAGTAGACTACTCCGTATCCTTTACTGCAGAAGAACTGGTACTCATGCCACATGCTGCTTTCGCCGGGGCCCCACATGGAAGAAGGTCCTCCATGTATCTCCAGTAACAACGGATATTTTTTTCCGGGTTCATAGTTGGATGGTTTCATTACCCAGTACTCTGCTTCCATGCCCTTTTCATTTTTGAAACTGTGTTTTTCCGGATAACTCAGTTTCTTATCAGCAATCCAGTTCGTATTGAAGTCACTGATTCGTTTCAGCGACTTGCCTGATGCGTCTGAAACATATACCTCAAAAGGATTGGCTACTTCTGTTTTCACTACTGCCAGTTTATTACCGGCAATATCAAAACTGCCGATGCCGCTGTTGAAATCAGTCAGTTGTTCAACGTTAATATTCTTGTTTTTAAGAGCACTCAATGGGGGATTTAATGTCCAGCCACTGCCTAAATCAGCCCGGTAAACCGGTTGCCCGCCATTGCTTTGTGCGGTGAAGTAGATATATTGTTCATCATCACTCCAGGTGATATTTCCCTTATTCCTGTCGAAGGGAATGTCAACTGCTTCTTTTACAGCACCATTTAGCGGCATAACAGCTAAAGCAGGAATACTCACAAATGAAGTGTTGCTGTACTGGAAGGCCAGCCAATTGCCGGATGGTGAAATAACCGGTGAACTGTAGACCTTTTCTTTTTCTCCCAATATTTTCCGCAGATTGCTTCCGTCTGTATTCACTAAATATATTTCTCCTTCCAGTACCCTGTCCGGGTGCCTGGTTGAATCCATATTTCCCGACAAGATCAGTTGTTTACCATCTGGTGTAAAAGCAGCGGATGAATAGCGGTAAAAACCTTTTGTTACTGCCCTGGGCCTGGCATCTGCCATAGCATCAATAAGGAAGAAGTGATTAAAACCCATATCCGGGTTGATGTCCATTTCATCAAGGAAATTGAGTTTGGTAAAGACCTTTGCTTTTTTATCTGCGGCATTGTTGTCGAGATAGGCTCTTACTTCTTCCATACTGCCATCAGGATCGGCATTTGCCTTACCGGGTTTCAGGTATGCATTATTAGCAAATCCGGGTTTTTCTAAATTCCATTTGGGCAATTCTTTCCCGGGGTTAACCAATGAGTCTTTCAGCAAGTCCTTAAAAGGTATATTGGCTGAGAAAAGCAATTGTTTGCCATCGGGGCTCCATTGGGGGCTGCCGGCTCCGTATTTAAATCTTGTCAGCTGCATCGCTTCGCCACCTTCTAAGGGTAAAAGGAACAACTGAGGTTTTCCGTCAACAGTCCGGACGAAAGCCAACTGTTTGCCATCCGGGCTGAAGGATGCCTGGGAAGAATTTTCTTTGGCTGTGGTTATTTGTTTCGGCCTGGTATCACCTTCTGTATGGGCTATCCAAAGCTGGCTTACGTATTTATATTCCAATTTACTTTCGCCATCCGGCTCAATGGAAGTAACGGTAAACACGGCCTTACTGCCGTCTTTGTTAAGCTTCGCTCCGCTAACCGATTTTATCTTCAGCATATCGGTTACCCTGACGGGATCTTTGCCCTGTTGGGAAAAAGCAATTATGTTGAGTGAAAAGACAAACAGCAGGAGTACCCATTTTTGCATACCGGAATATTTTATCGCTGAAAATACGAATTCACTACCGTTCCGTTATTGGTAAATGATGAACGGACATCCTGGTTATTTTTGAGGATTAAAAATTATAATCATGAGTAATCTGGTACAAGAATTCAATGACTATCGCACCCGGATGAATGAAGTGATCCTGGGCAAAGACAACCTCGTCATCAAACGCCTCTGGAACCTCGACACCAACACCTATGCACCCGGTACGCTGGATGTAAAAACAAAGGAACTGCTGGGTCTGGTGGCCAGTATGGTGCTCCGCTGCGATGACTGCATCAAATATCACCTGGGAAAAAGCCATGAACTGGGGGTGACGACGGAAGAGTTATACGAGGTTTTTGCTGTGGCCAACATTGTAGGGGGCACCATAGTCATTCCCCATACCCGCCGGGCTGCCGAATACTGGGAAGAATTAATACAAAGTGATAAAAGTTAGTTTTTAAAACGATAAAAATCATTGAACCCTGCAGAAAAACGACCCTGATATTCATTAAATTTGTCCGAATTCAAAGAGTATGAGCGAAGTAACAACATCACCTGCCCTGACCGCCAAAGATTTTGCCACCGACCAGGAAGTACGCTGGTGTCCCGGGTGCGGCGATTATTCCATTTTAGCCCAGGTGCAGAAAGTAATGCCTACGCTGGGCATCCCCAGGGAAAATATTGTGATTGTATCAGGAATTGGTTGCAGTAGCCGTTTCCCTTATTACATGAACACATATGGTATGCACTCCATCCACGGCAGGGCTACGGCCATTGCATCCGGATTGAAGGCAGCGAGGCCAGAGTTAAGTGTATGGATCGTAACCGGTGATGGTGATGGATTGAGTATCGGCGGTAATCACACCATTCATTTACTCAGGAGAAATTTCAATGTAAACATCCTGTTGTTCAATAACCAGATTTACGGGTTAACAAAAGGCCAGTATTCCCCCACCTCAGAAGAACATAAGATAACCAAGAGCACACCGATGGGTAGTATTGACCATCCGTTTAATCCCGCAGCCCTGGCATTAGGTGCTGATGCCACTTTTGTTGGCCGTACGATGGACCGTGACCCCAAGCATATGCAAGCCATGCTGCTGAGGGCCAACGGGCATAAAGGTGCTTCTTTCCTGGAGATATACCAGAATTGCAACATCTTCAACGACGGGGCCTTCGAAATATTTACGGAAAAAGGGACCAAAGCCCAGGAAACCATATTCCTTGAACATGGCAAGCCATTGATCTTTGGCGCCAATAATGAAAAGGGAATCAAACTCGATGGCTTTAAACCGGTAGTGGTAGAGTTGAATAACGGGCACAGCGCTGACGACCTGTGGGTGCATGATGAAAAAGATATTTACAAAGCACAGATATTGACCCGCATCTTTGATGATCCGCATAAAGAAGGTCACCTGCCCAGGCCGTTTGGTGTTTTCTATGAAACACAAAGACCCTGCTACGAAGACATGATGGAAGCGCAGCTGGCGGAGGCCAAAGCCAAAAAAGCCGGTGATTTGGATAAATTGCTAAGAGGAAACGAAGTGTGGACGATTCAATAATTAGTGAAGCGAAAAAATGAAAAAGACCCGAAGCCGGGTCTTTTTCATTTTAGATAGCCAACGCTTTCATTTCTTTGGCTGCCTTTTCAAAAATCTTTTTCTCTTTTCGTTTATACCACCAGTGCGGCGCTGTTTTTTTCATCACAGTATCAATATTGCGCATACCAACGATGTTCCAAAGCCCTTTTAGTTTACCGGCCAATGATGGCTGCATGGCCCGAAGGCTCATGGCAAAACCACTATCGAGGTATTCCATATGGTGCCAGTAACCCGAGGGCATGAAGAGGGTATCGCCGGGTTCCAGTACGAAGTCTAAACCCTGTGCCAATTTCAGTGCGGGGAACTTTTCATAATCCACTTTTCCATCCTGGTAATAGTTGGAAAAATCAGCCAGGCTTAAAACCTCCCACGGTTTGCGATAGAGTTTGTATTGCTCCTCGAAAGGGAACATCAGCACTCGTTTTCTTCCGCCAAACTGGGTGTGGAAGATATGCGACATGTCAATATCGAAGTGCATATGGGTGATGCTGCCGGCGCCACCGGTAAACAGCATCGGGTATCTTTTTACAAAACCCTTTGCCAGGTGCTCCGGCCAGGTAAAATCATTGATCAGTTGCGGGGCATGGTCAAAAATATTGAACAGGAATATACGCCAGGCGGCGGGGCCCCGGCTGATCATGTCAATGTATTCACCAAAGGTTTTGTAATCATCTGCTTTGTTGATAGGTGTATATGCGTCGCTTTTTACATTGTTGTAAAGCGGTACCTTTTTATCTCCCACCAGTTGTTTGAAGTAATCCCAGTTCCATTTGGTATAGGCAGGCCATTCTTTTGACAGATTTTTGATCACTACGGGAATAGCAGGTTCATAGAACTCCTTTTGAAAAATTTCAGGATCAATAGTATCGTAAGTGGCAACCGGCCGTAACTGCATGTTTCTGCTTTAGGTTTTGCAAAGATGCGGTGAAAATACAAATTGCCTTGTAAACGACCGCTGACAATGTGATGATTAACAAAAACCAGTTAATTTTATAGTTACCTGCACTATGATACTGCATATACATCCGAAAGACCCTCAGCCTCGCCTTATTAAACAGGTAGTTGCCCAATTACTGGAAGGGGGCATTATTATTTATCCTACTGATACAGTATATGGCCTGGGTTGCGATATTATGCAACAGAAAGCTGTTGAGAAAATATGCCGCATCAAAGGAGTGGATCCCCGCAAGGCACAACTGTCCTTTGTATGCAGCGACCTTTCCCATTTGAGTGAATACGCCAAACCGCTTTCCAACCCGGTGTACCGCTTGCTGAAAGAGCATTTGCCGGGGCCCTACACCTTCATTTTACCGGCCAGCAAGTTGGTGCCCAAAATCTTACAAAGCAAAAAAGACACCATTGGCTTACGGGTGCCTGATAACCGGATAGCACAGGCCATTATTGAAGAACTGGGAAGGCCCATCCTCAGCGCTTCATTGCCCGGAGAAATGGTGGAAGATTATACCGACCCTGAAGTGATGTTTGAAAACTTTCACAACCAGGTCGATTTTGTTATTGACGGGGGTATCGGTGGCATGATCCCCTCCACCGTGGTAGACTGCACCGGTGATGAGCCGGTAGTTACCCGAAAGGGTTTGGGGAAGTGGGAGGATTAAATTGCAAAAAGCACTGTAATATAAACAGTGCTTTCCTGAAATACGATTCTTTTGTTATAGGTGATT
>DASUDW010000313.1:0-2331 GCA_036275415.1 Chitinophagaceae bacterium
ATCGGGTTTGTGATCCTGAAAAGGGAAAAAGTGGTAGAGATGCTGGAGAGACTTTAAACGGATTTTTACCCTTTGTATTTCCTGACCGGACCGGAAATAAATTTACTATATTGAAATACATTTTAAACGTCCATTGGACAAAATACCTATACCTGTTTTAATGTAACTTTTCAGACCAATTATTCAAGAGATAAGAATCGATGAGACCATTTGCTTTTTTTACAGGTTTGCTGTTATTGTTTGCGGCGGAAATCGGGAAGGTCTACTTCATTATGCCTTTCCCCGGGAGCCAGCAATACGACAGCATTGCAATAGCTTATTTCTTACATAAAAATATTGGGTACATCCGGCTTGTGGCATTGCTGCTCATTTTTGTCCCCTTGTTGGGCTTATGGAAACCATGGAAAAAATGGAAAAAAGCAGTTTTTGTTGTATCCATGGCTTTATATGTTATAATATTTTATTTGTTCAATTACAGGTTCCTGGCCGATAAGATGTTTTACCAGCCAAAAAATAAAATACTGGTGGCCCAATCCGCTAATAAGGTAGGAGGAGATAAATTAGTAGTAGGTATTACTATTGGTAATGAATCAAAGGCCTATCCTGTGGAAATTATCGGTTACCATCACCAGGTAACTGACAGTATTGGCGGCACCCCTGTTATGATCACCTATTGTACCGTTTGCCGTACTGCCCGGGTTTTTAGTCCTCTTGTCAACGGGAAAGCTGAGACATTCCGGCTGGTAGGTATGGATCACTTTAACGCCATGTTTGAAGACAAGACCACGGGCAGCTGGTGGCAACAGGCAACCGGTACTGCCATCACCGGACCTTTAAAAGGCTATCAGCTTACGGAATTACCTTCTCAGCAAATGCGATTGGATGCCTGGCTCAGAACAAATCCGGGTACATTGATTTTACAACCCGATCCTGTTTACAAAAAGGAATACGGAGATCTGAGCGGATTTGACGCAGGTACCATCAAGAGTAACCTGGAAAGGCGGGACAGCGGTTCGTGGAAATTCAAATCATGGGTGGTAGGCATTCGTCATGAAAATGTTGCCAAAGCTTACGACTGGAACAAACTCGTTGAACAAAAAGTAATAAATGATTCACTCGGAAACCTTCACCTGTTGCTTTACCTTGAAAAGGACCAGGCAAGTTTTCATGCATGGAACCGGTCAGTAAATAACACTGTTCTTCATTTCCTGGCCGACAGCACCGGGCTTCGTGACAGAGAAACCAACTCTTACTGGAATGCTGACGGGCTTTGCCTGGAAGGACAGTTGAAAGGAATACAACTTAAAGATATTCAGGCCTACCAGGAGTTCTGGCATTCCTGGAAACAATTTAATCCTGCTACTAAAATGTATGAATAGAAAAGCCGTTTATTTGAAAGCATCCTTACTTTTTACCCTGTGCTTTACTTCTTTATTGCTGCCGGCACAAAGGAATAGTAATGTTTTAAACTATAGCCATACCATAAACTTATCTGACACCAGTGATGCTATTTCAGGCTACTCTGTTATTGATATCTTAATAGAAGCCCATTCAAAAAGCCTTTCACTTGATCTAAAAAATATCGGCGCTAATGGTAAAGGAATGACGGTATGGTCTGCCGGGTATAAGACAAAGGGAAAGTATTTTAAAAATTTTGAGCACTCCCATGATAAAATAATTTTAACAGGGGATTTTAACAGCGGAGATACTATCAGTGTTGCCGTTGTATACAAGGGTGTGCCTGAGGACGGTTTGATCATTTCAAAAAACAAGTTTGGTAAAAGGACCTTTTTTGCAGACAACTGGCCGAACCGTGCCCACCACTGGATACCCTGTGTGGATGACCCGGCCGATAAAGCAACCGTAGAGTTTTTTGTTTTTGCCCCGGACCATTATAAAGTTGTAGGGAATGGTATGCTGGTACAGGAAACACCCATGAAAGACAAGATGAAACTTACGCAATGGAAAGAAGATGTACCCCTGCCCACAAAGGTGATGGTAATAGGCGTAGCTGATTTTGCAGTAAATCTCGCAGGTATGGTTAATGACTGTATACCGGTAACCAGTTGGGTTTATCCTGAAAATATTGAAGGCTTCAGGGATTATGCCATTGCAAAAGACATCCTGCAATGGTTTGTTTATTATATAGGACCTTATGCCTACCCCAAACTGGCCAATGTACAATCCAAAACGATCTATGGTGGTATGGAAAATGCCGGAGCTATTTTTTATGCAGAGCAAACCGTTAATGGCCAGCGCAGCGAAGAACGATTATTTGCCCACGAAATAGTGCACCAGTGGTTTGGCAATATGGCTACGGAAAAGAGTTTT
>DASUDW010000314.1:0-4681 GCA_036275415.1 Chitinophagaceae bacterium
ACCTTTCCCGGATACGTTCAATTTCTTCAGCATATTCTGCATCGGTATATTCTATCTGTTCAAATTTTTTCTTATCCACATAGTTGCCCGGGTTCACCCTTACTTTTTCTACTATGCGGGCAGCAATCTCTGCGGCATTGGGTGTAAAATGTATATCTGCTACCAGCGGAGTGGCATAGCCCCGTTTCCGTAATTCATTTTTGATGACCAGTAAATTCTCCGCTTCCTTTTTGGAGGGGGCCGTAATGCGCACAAGTTCGGCCCCTGCTTCAATACACCGGATGCTTTGCTCTACAGTACCCATGGTATCCATGGTATCGGTGGTGGTCATGGTCTGTACCCGGATGGGATGAAAATTACCCAGCAGCAGGTCACCGATCCTTACTTCTTTTGTTGACAACCGTTTATAAGCGTTGAGAGATTCGCAGTAAAATTGCATAGTACAAAACTAACAAAGTAGAAGCAGGTATGTTTATGAATGGTCAATTTAAAAATGTTGCAGTCCTAAACCCACCCCTATAGTGATTTTGCTTTTTATAAATTCCTTTGGCCCCTCCGGCGGAGGGGATGTAAAACCCCAATTTCTGTTTTGCGTGAAAAACACTGATATGAAAATTTCTATTCACCCTACCAATCTTTCGATTGCGATCCGCCGGATTTTGCCTTTTGCTGCTGAATTTTTTGCTGCACTTCCTTTTCCTTCTGCTGCAGGAGTTTGAGCCGCTGTTCAGCTTCCTTCTGGCTCATTTTGGGTTGTTGCTGTTTCTTCTGTTGCTCCTGCTGCTGTTTCTTTTGCTGTTCGTTTTCTTTTTTGGGCTGCTGTTTCTTTTTTAATTCCAGCAGGGCCTTTTGCAGGTTTTCCCTGGCTTCTTTGTCAGCCGGGTTCAGTCGTAACGCATTCTTATAGGCTTCTATACTTTCTTCCAGGTTTTTCTGCCCGCTGAGAATAACTCCTTTATTATAAAATGCTTTGGATTTTAATGCTGCTTCGGCCGCTATCCTGGCAATGGCTGAAAACTGTTCTGCCGCCTCTACTTTTTTATCCAGTTTATACAACGAACTGGCCTTATTGAACTTGGCCTTTTCATTGGCAGGATCCGCCGCCAATGCTTTATCGTATTCTTCACCGGCACTGGAAAACTGCTGTTTTTTGTATTGCTCGTTACCCTTACGGATATGGTCTTCCGCCTGCTGCGACTGAGCGGTAAAGTGTAAAAAAGATAATAGTAATAAGATCAGCCGTTGCTTCATGCGATTTTTTTCTTTTCCGGTATAAACGGTTCCATCAATAATAACAGGAACATCAGTCCGGCAAACACATAATAATAGGTGGTAAAATTCATCATTGATACATCACCGAATGCCTTGCGGTCTATTTGTGCCAGCTGTCCTTTTACCGACTTCACCGCTTCATCTGCAGTTTGTAAACGGGTATAAACTCCATTGGTCACCGAGGCCAGTTCTTTGAGTATTTCTTCATTTAACCTGGATATCACCACATTGCCGGCCGCATCTTTTTTATCTTCACCGGTGGCAGCATCCGGTATCGTTGCGCCTTCCGGTGAGCCAATGCCCACACTATTGATCATTACCCCCTGCTCTCTCAGTTCTTTGGCCTTCGCCACAGCGCCTGCATCATGGTCTTCGCCATCTGATAATAAAACAACCGCTTTAAATTTTCTTTCTGTGGAAATGAACGCATTGGCACTCATTTGTAATGCATCGGCAACAACGGTACCCTGCTGGGGAATCACCGAAGGGTCTGCCCCTGCTACAAACAATTTTGCGGCGCCATGGTCAGCCGTCAGGGGCATCTGTAAATAAGCTTTACCCGCAAATACTACCAGTGCGAAACGGTCGTCAGGCAGGGCATCCATCAATTTATTGATGAACTGTTTTGCCCTTTCGAGTCGGTTCGGTGCAAGGTCGGTGGCCAGCATACTTTTACTTACATCCAATGCAATAGCCACATCAATCCCTTTTCTTGTAATATTAGACGAAGCATCAGGCTTGCGCAGGTTCATCAGGGCCAGTACGCCGGCAGAAAAAGCCAACAACAGGAGCAAACATTTTGCTATAAACCTTTTAAAAGAAAAATTACTGATCAGGGCTTTTACCAGCCTTTCATCACCGATCAGCTTCATCTTTTTTTGTTTCCAATGCCAATAGAAATAGAACAGCAGTGCAAGAAGGACCATGCCTGCAAAAAACCAACTGTATTCTTTATGCTGGAATTGAAACAAAAAAGATTCTTTTTATTGCGTTGTTGCAATAAAGATACCAAAGAACAGGGGGACGAAGGGCCGGGTATTTCCAATTTTCGTTTATATAAACCCACCCCCTGGGGAATGACATTTTGAGAAACCACTTTCAACCCTCCGCAGGAGGGGAATAACCTTTTACAAAAATTGAATTATTGCGTACAGAATAGCTGCCAGCTTTGAATCGGAACCAGTATCCGATAACCTTTACATTTTTCCTTCGAAAAAGCCCAGGTACTTCAGCATGTCTTTGAGCATCTTGATACGTACGGCTCCCATATCGAAATTCTTATCCTGCGATTCGATATTGAGCACAAAGAAGTAGGGATGGTTATTTTCTTCCACCCAGCCCACTACCCATCCGATGGGGTTTCCGTTTTCCCTATAGCCCCAGCCGGTCTTATACCCCAGCCGGTAATTGGTATTATTATCAAACAACATGGCCCTTTTCACCACCTCCTGGTAGCTTTTAAAGAAAGGCAGCTGGTCGAAATACAATCTTTTTACCAGGCCCAGTTGTTCATCGGGAGTAATCTTCAGAGTATTGTTCAACCAGAAGGAATCAACAGGGCCTTTGATCTTTTTAGTACCATAGCTCAGTGAATCGAGCCATAATTGCATCGTGTCTTTACCGATACGGCGTGCCACTTCCTGGTAATAGGGAACGGAAGAAACACGGAACGCCTCATACATGGTTAGGTCCTTATTCCATTCACTTACATTTCGGGTAACACCATCCCATTTTATCACCATACTGTCGTTGACGATCTTTCCGGTTTGCAGGCCAATGAGTGAATTCACCATCTTGAAAGTGGAGGCAGGCAGGTAACTGCTGTCGCGGTAGCGGGACAGGTTATGAACAGTGAATTTTCCGGTGCCATTGTCCATCAGGGCAAAACAGCCCTGCACCTTATTTTCATCAAAATACTTTTGAAGGTTCTTATCCTGCTTTACATTGTTGGTAGAACAGGCCATCAGCAGGACAACTGCAAAAAAGAAAGAAACAACACTTCTCATCATTCAAAATTTCCGCAAAGGTAACGGGCCTTAGTTTATCCTGCTGAGAATTGCTTTTTGATAGCTACCTACCCGGTAGCTGTCTACTTTGGGGCTTTCCTCTGTTCCCAACCCGGTAGTGATGAGCGGCTTTGCACCCAGGCTATAGAACTCAATCATCAGTTTACCGTTTTCGATCCAGTAATTATTAACGATAGTGCTGTTTTGCACCGTAAAAGCTCCACAAAACTTATCGGCCACCCAAAACTGGTCCAGTACTATGCCGTTCAATTCATCAATAACCCAATGTCCTTTCGCTGCATCCCTGGGTTTAAGTATATAGGGGCGGCTGTCTTCTGCTGCGGATCCGTAGATTAAATGCCAGGTATAGTGGCCGGCGCTGTCTCCCTTTTGTATACGCAGCTCCATGCTTACTTTTTGCGGTACTGTTGTACCCGTTCTAAACCATTGCAGTTCTCCCTTCCAGTTGCCCACCCAGCTTTCCGGGAATGACAATTGGGCCATACCGGATGAAGTAACAGACAGGAAGAGCAAGGCGGCCAAAAAAGATTTCATATATAATATTTGATCAAAAATAAAAATCCCGGCTCAAAAAGCCGGGATCAATGAATTGTGCTCAAGGATTGATTCAATTACATGTAAAATCCGCCTTTCTGTTTGTAATGTTTTACGCCCTGGCAATCTCTTTTAGTAGCTGCGCAGGAACTGAACATAAATGCTACAGTAGCCGCCAATACCAGGCTCAAAAAAAATCTTTTCATTTTCTGTACTTAAATGGGGTCAACAAATTAATTAGGGAAAATCAAAGGAATTGGGCGGGTAGAGTTGTAGTCATTAAACTCAAAACGAAAATAATACCAGCTTATTGCATTTCATAGTTTTCCCCGGATTTTTTCTTTTTAACAATCGGAGATCTACGATATTTTAACTCATATCGTAAAATCCCTAATTGCCTTACTTTTATGCTCCTAATAACCTAAATCATTCAACATGAAACGATTTTCCTCCCTTCTGTTTGCAGCAACCCTGTTAGTGGCAGCCTGCAACAACAATAAAAAATCCAACGAAGCCACTATTACCACTGACGATGGCAAAGAAAAAGTGACCATTGATGTAAAACAGATGCAGGAGGCTGCAGATGATATGGAAAAGAAAAAAGAAGAACTGAGCAAATTAACCCCTTTGACAACCGATCAGTTGAAAGCTATGTTGCCCGAAACCCTGCTGGGTGGCAAAAGAACGGAATTCAATGTCTCCAATACAATGGGTACCGGTGTAGCTACCAGTGATTACGAAATTAATGACAGTGTGAATGTAACGTTGATGATCTATGACTGTGCCGGTTCCGGCGGCGCCGGTATTTACAGCATGCAGTACCTGGGGCTGATGAACTTTCAGCAGGA
>DASUDW010000315.1:0-4956 GCA_036275415.1 Chitinophagaceae bacterium
CGGATCGCACTGTGTTGATAAGGATCTCAGATAATGGCACTGTGCTGGAATGGGGCACAGAAGAATCCTCCTTCCGGAACAGCAACTATTATTCGCCAAAACTACAGCCTTACCCGGGCAGGGTGGAATATTATACCAGGGATGCCGACTCCTTATCAAGAGGTAAAGTGAAAAGTATCGGTTCAGCCGTTATTACCTACTATGATTATTATGAATCAGAAGAGAGAAAAGGAAAAATAAGGTCAATAGGCTCACAGTTTTTCGATTACTACAATAATTTTTATGATAAGCTGCTCAGGGGGAAAATTAAATCAATTGGTAACAGCCCGATTGATTACTATCCTTCCTTTGATAACGAAGCAATAAGAGGGAAACCTAAAACAATTGGCAGTACCAGCATCACTTATTATTCTTCTTTTGATGACAGGCTGATAAGAGGCAAGGTGAAGAGCATCGGTACCCAGCAATACCAGTGGTATACTTCAGTCGACAGGGTAGGCTATGGCGGAGGTTTGAAGACCGGCTCCTTCCGGCAAAATATTGGGGGTGTGACTTACATTCTGCAATAGCATTTAACTATAATATCCCTCGCTTAATCCAAATTTTCTTTCAGGTGCATTGTTTTCTATTTCATGAAAGGCTATAGGAGACATACCGGTAAAGTCTTTATACTCTTTGACAAGGTGCTGGTAATCGTGATATCCACAGTCAAGTGCAATACGCAGCCAGTCAAATTCCGGATGTGAATTTTTCAGCCGGAAAGCCTTATCAAACCGAATAATGCGCTGATATAATTTCGGGTTGACACCGGTTCGTTCTTTAAACTTTCTTTCCAGTTGTTTGACACTAAGACAAGCCTCTTTGCTTAGCTGGTTTAGCGTCATAGGCTGATCATTGTTTAGTAATAATAAACAGGCATCATCAATTAACAAATGAGGTTTCTTTTGGCTGCCGATCAGCTTACGGATAAAAATATTGGCGATTTCCAGCATTGCGGAATAATCCGTGGCATAGTATAATTTTTCATTAACCTCCCTGAGTGCGGTCGTAAATACATTTTCCGCATCCATATACTCATTGGTAAGTAGTGAGGAAGGTATACCGGTAAGCCTGTAAATAGCGCCGGGTTTAAATATGATCTGAAATACCAAAAAGTTGTGGCCAATCAACCGGTGAGTAACCTCACTAAATTGACCATATAAAACAACGGGGATATTTTTTACTTGTTTGCCATTGTTTTTATACTCTACAGTTTCTGTATCGTAAGGGTAAAAGGCAAGACAGTGCTCCGGCCTTGGGGGATAAGCCTTAAAAGGAACCGATTCGTTTTTTTTGAAGCGCAGGTGCACAATCCTGTATAATTGTACAAATTCCTGTACATCAGTTGCCGGTTTGAAATCTTTTAGCAGCATTGCTACGATGTTGTTGCAAAGTCAAATTACAGTAATTATCACAATGTCAGCGGTGGCCCGACTACTTTCATTCCATGTTCAGCATGAATTTTGTCCATTTCCTCTGCCGATGGCCTTTCTTTCAGGGTATTCATATAAGAAAAGAACTCTTCCATTTTACCTGCCGGCTGAAGCAGGTAAATCATTTTGCCCCTGTCACTCAATTGAATCCAGGTATGAGGAATGCCACGGGGCAGAAAGATTGTTTGACCTGCTTTAAGGTGATGGGTATTTTTTCCAACAACAAACCGGTATTCGCCTTCAACCACAGTAAATATTTCATCCTGGTACAGATGAACATGCAGCATGGGACCTGTTTTGCCAAATCCTGTGTATTCGAACATTGACAATTGGCCATCTGTATCCTTTGAGGATATCTTCAGGTCATTAGGGTGTACACCCAAAAACTTTACTACTTCACCAAAACGGGATTTACCCGCATCTACAATAAATGGTTCCGGATTCGAAAGTTGTTTTTCCCTGTTGCTGATATTATTGGACAAAGCCAATGCCGGTGCTGCCATCAGGGAAGTAAGTAAAAAGTCTTTACGTTGCATATAGTTGGAATTTGTGCTGTAAAATTCAACCTACAGCGCTATTGCATAGTGGTAAAAAATGGACATTTTCTATGTACTAAAGAAAATCATATCGGTATCTGCAAAAAATCAGCCGGCGGCAATGCCGCTTTTTCTACTTTTAGTTAAACTCATAGAACTATGTCTAAAGGAACTGGTGGTAAAGCACTTTTATCGTATACTATCTGGTATTATACAACCTTAATTATACTATTTGTCTTCAGTTCTTTCACCTCTTTCTCACAAGGTTCGCCAGAATATGGCAATGGTATTAAGATCAACCTCAACCAGGAAGGTACCCGTTATATCCGTTTTATTAACTGGGGGCAGATCTGGTTTCGAAGTCAGCAAAATAATCCGGGTTCACTGATCAACGGGGAAGTAAAAAACAAAACATGGGATATCGGTGCAAGACGGCTGCGGGTTATTACCTATGCACAGATTTCGCCCCGCTATCTTATACTGGCGCATGTAGGTATCAATAATCAAACCTTTGCCACAGGAGGCGGTTTCAGTTCTTCAGGTACAGGACCATCAGGTGCCGGTAAGAAGCCGCAACTTTTTTTTCATGATGTTTGGAATGAGTACGCTGTAATACCTGCAAAAGATGCAAAGACCGGTAAAAACAATAAGTATAATCTCTACATTGGCGGAGGACTGCATTACTGGCTTGGTATCAGCCGCATGACTAGTGCCAGTACGCTTAATTTCCTTGCCATTGATGCTCCCATTTTCAACTGGCCGCTGATTGAAGTTAGTGACCAGTTTATGCGGCAGTTTGGATTTTATGCCAAGGGCAAACTGGGAAAGCTGAATTATTCCATGGCTGTAAACAAACCCTTTGCCACAAATAACACACCGGTTTATGATACCTGGAAAGGAAGAGTGGCTACAGATAATAATGGTGATCCAAAAGCATCCGTACAAGGGTATTTCGATTACCAGTTTTTGGACCAGGAAGCGAATGTATTGCCCTTTCGGGTAGGAACTTATGTGGGAACCAAAAAGGTATTCAATATCGGTGCAGGTTTTTATCATAACAGTAATGCTACCAAAAGTGCGGATGCATCGGGTAACATTCAAAAACATGATATCAGTTTATTGGGTATCGACGCTTTTGCTGATCTGCCAGTTGGTAATAAATCAAAGAACATGGCCGTTACGGCTTACAGCGTTTTTTATAATTACAATTTCGGCCCCAACTATTGGCGCACCCTGGGCATTATGAATACGGCTACCGGCTTTGATCCTGCTATGGCCGTTGCAGACCGGACCATCAATGGCCCCGGCGATGCGAGGATGTTTGTAGGGACCGGGAATATTTTCTACACACAGGCAGGGTTTTTATTGCCCAAAGGCAAATCCAATAAAATCAGGGTACAACCTTTTGCGGCATACACCTACAAGCAATTTGATATGCTCGATGAAGCCGGCAGTTATTTTGATGCAGGAAGTAACTTTTTTATTGACGGGCATAATGCCAAGATCACTGCACAATACAGCACCCGACCAGTTTATTACTTGCGCAACGGGCAAAGGCTTAAGGATGGTACAAAAGCAGAATTCTTATTGCAGCTGCAAGTTTATTTGTAACAAGCAGTTCTGTCCTGAAATTGCTAAGTTTTGTCTTCTTTGAGATGATGTTTATGGTGAACAGACCTGATGGATAAATTGCAGATAAGCCCAATCGCCAGTAATCCCGCCATTACATACATGGTCATAGAGTAAACCTGGGCCTTGGGAAGTTTATTGACTTCAATCTGGTATTGCCGCATATAATTAATGAGCACAGGCCCTAGTATGGCGGCCATGCTCCAGGCCAGCAGTAAGCGGCCGTGAATGGCACCCACTTGTTTGGTGCCAAACAAATCTTTCAGGTAAGCCGGCACTGTAGCAAAACCACCTCCGTACATACTCATTATTATTGCAAAGGCAGCAATAAACATGACCACTGAACCGGATGCGCCGATGGAGGGGATGGCAGAATAAAGAATTATTCCCAGGGAAAAGAAAATGATATATGTATTTTTCCTGCCGATCGTATCGGAAAGAGAGGACCAGAAGAAACGGCCAAGCATATTAAACAAACTCAGCAGCATCACAAACTTTGCGGCTTCAGCAGCATCAATGGCCCTGGCAGCACCCACCGATTCAACGGAGAATAGTTCCTGTATCATTACAGATGCCTGACCCAGCACACCAATCCCGGCTGTTACATTCAGCATTAAAACAAAAAACAGGAAATAAAACTGCGGGGTTTTAATGGCATCATCTGCTAAAACATGTGCATGGGTTACCATTTTTTTGGCTTTCAACTTAGCCGGGTCAAAATTTTTGGGCTTCCAGTTATCAGGCGGCACCCTTACGATGATGGCACCAATCATCATAATCAAAAAATAAATAATGCCCATAACCAGGAATGTTTGTGCCACACCAGTTGATGTTTCACTCCTGAACTGTTTCATCAGGTAAACGGATAGGGGAGAAGCGATCATGCCGCCACCGCCAAAACCCATAATAGCCATACCCGTTGCCATGCCGGGCCTGTCAGGAAACCATTTTATCAGGGTTGATACAGGAGAAATATATCCTAAGCCAAGTCCGATGCCGCCGATAACACCTGATCCAAGGTATAATAACCAGATCTGGTGCAACTGTACTCCTAATGATGATATCAGGAACCCGCTGGAAAAACAAATAGCCGAGGCAAACATGGCCATGCGGGGCCCGACCCTTTCCATCCATTTGCCAAAAGTAGCGGCAGAAGCTCCCAGGAAAAAGAGTGCAATACTGAATATCCAGCCCAGCGTAGTCAGTTCCCAGTCTTCAGGAGCAGATTCTTTGATACCTATAATTTTTGTCAGCGGTTGATTAAAGACACTAAATGCATAGATCTGTCCTATACACAGATGGATGGATAGTGCGGCAAT
>DASUDW010000316.1:0-3786 GCA_036275415.1 Chitinophagaceae bacterium
GCTTATCGCTTCTTTGATGTGAATGCAACGTATGGCAACCAGCTTTTACAAAAACCATTTACAGCCAGGCACAGGGCTTTTACCAACCTGGCCTATGAAATAAAAGGCTGGAAATTTGATTATACCTTCAATTATAACGGAACTAAACGAATAACAGGTACTGCTTCCAATCCCGCTGCTTACCGGCGCCCGGTTACTTCACCTGATTATGTGCTGATGAATGCACAGGTAAGCAAGACCGTGGGTAAAAAGCACCCGGTTGATTTTTATGTTGGCGGAGAAAACCTGACGAATTTCCTGCAGGGAGATGTAATTGTAAGTGCCGATCAGCCCTTCGGTCCTTACTTTGATGCTTCACTGATATGGGGTCCGATAACGGGAAGAATGTTTTATGCGGGCTTCCGGTATAAAATCAAGTAACTTCAGTTGTCTGTTGAACAAGCAAAATGACCGTTTATAACATTAAGAACATGGTATGTGCCCGATGCATAAAAACGGTATCGGGCATATTTCAATCTGCCGGAGCCATAGTAAAATCGGCGAGATTGGGTATTATCGAATTAGCCGGGCCCCTGTCTGCAACCCAGGAAACAAAGGTCAGGGAGCAGTTAACGGTTGATGGATTTGAAATGCTCGATGATCAACGGGTGAAAGTAATAGAACAAATTAAAACCGAAATAATCAATCTCGTACATTACGGGGAGCTAGATGAGATGCGAGATAATCTTTCTGATTTTATCGTCAATAGGATCCATAAGGATTATAATTACCTGAGTAATCTTTTTTCTTCCGTTACCGGAACTACGATTGAGCACTATTTTATCCTGCAAAAGATCGAGAAAGTGAAGGAGTTATTAGTTTATGATGAACTTTCATTAAGTCAAATTTCCTTTCAGTTAGGCTATAGCAGTGTTTCGCATCTGTCTGCACAATTCAAAAAGATCACCGGACTGACCCCCAGTCAGTTTAAAAAGCTTACTGACCACCATCGCCGCCATCTCGATTCCCTTTGACCTTAAAAGGATATAACAGTTATACAAAATTGTATAACAGTGGCCGGATGAGTATATCTGAAATTTGTGTCAGAAACTTACAATATGACACATTTATATCAGATTGAAGGAATGAGTTGCCAAAGCTGTATAGCTAAAGTAAAAAGTGAATTGCTAAAACTCGGGGAAATCACTGAGGCGGAGGTCCAGTTGGTATTCCCCCAGGCAAGGTTGACGATGAGCAGCCATGTTTCACTCAGCACCCTGCAAAATGCGATAGCTAAAGCAGGTGATTATAAAATTACCGGGATAGGTGATATTCCGGTTTCTGCGGCAGGTGCTGATCAGGGTAAGAACTGGCTCAAAATTTACAAGCCACTGTTATTAGTTTTTGCTTTTATAAGTATGGTGGCAACTTTAGTATCATTCAGGGATGGCGAATTTCATGCGATGCACTGGATGCATAATTTCATGGGTGGTTTTTTTATCGCATTCTCTTTTTTCAAGTTTTTAGACCTGAAAGGCTTTGCAGACAGCTACAGCAGCTATGACCTGCTCGCTAAAAATGTATACAGCTATGGATTGATTTATCCATTTATTGAGCTTGGTCTGGGCCTCGCCTACATTAGCTACCGGGAGCCATTAGTGACAAGTGTGGTTACAGTAGTGGTGATGGGCTTTAGCAGTATGGGTGTGATACAGGCTGTGATGAATAAACGAAAGATCCGTTGCGCCTGCCTGGGAGCTGTCTTTAATTTACCGATGAGCACTGTTACTATTGTTGAAGATCTTTTGATGGTAGTTATGGGTATAGTAATGATTGTAGCCCTGGTATAGAACTGATTATTTCAAATAAACAAAAACCTGTCAATATGAAAAAGCTTACATTTTTTCTTTTTACTCTTGCGATCGGTATTCCTGTTTTTTCTCAGCATGAGCATCATGCAATGCAGGATTCGTTGTCAAAGGTAATTGACACCATGGACAACAGGCACTCCATGCACACTATGCCATCGCATGCTTATTCCAAAAGCCTGCCTATGAGCCGTAATGGATCAGGTACAGGCTGGAATCCCGACGCAAGCCCTATGTACATGTGGTTGCGTAGTAAGGGAAGGTATGATTGGATGTTTCATGGCAATATTTTTTTGCGTTACACCAGCCAGGATGTTTTTTCATCTGGCAGCAGGGGCGGAGATGAATTCAGTTCACCTAACTGGTTTATGGCCATGATGAACAGGAAGGTGGGTAAAAAAGGATTGTTGAATGCAACAGCCATGATAAGTCTTGATCGCATAACGGATGGGGGTAATGGCTATCCTTTACTATTCCAGTCAGGTGAAACGTATAAGGGGCAACGGTTGATTGATCGCCAACACCCCCATGATTTGTTCTCGGCGTTAAGCATCGGCTATACTCAAATGCTGAACAGGGATATCGATGTATTTGCATATTTGGGTTATCCCGGAGAACCTGCTCTTGGCGCACCTGCCTTTATGCATCGTATTTCGGCCATGAATAACCCGGATGCACCTTTGGGCCATCATTGGCAGGATGCAACACATATTACTTTTGGAACAGGTACGGTGGGTATTCGTTATAAAAAATTCAAAGCAGAAGGCTCCGTATTTACGGGGAGGGAACCTGATGAAAACCGTTTCAATTTTGACGGGGCTTCATTCGACAGTTACTCCTATCGTATTTCATTCAATCCTGCTGAAAACTGGGCATTACAATTTTCACAGGGCTTCATCAACAGCCCTGAGGCGTTGGAACCCGGCGAGGATGTGAAAAGAACGAGTGCGTCTGTTTTATTTGTGAAGAAATTGAAAATAGATAAACATATTTCAGCAGCGGCAATATGGGGATTAAATGATAAAGGTGCTGATCATAAAGAAAATTCCTTTTTGCTGGAAGGTAATTACCAGGTAAGTAAAAATGCATTTTTTGCACGTTATGAGTATGTACAGAAATCCAACGAAGAATTGAATCTCGGTCAATCTTATCCTCACCGGAATTTTAATATCCATGGATTTAGTCTGGGGTATAACAGGCGGATACTGCAAATAAAAAAGGCAGACATAGCGGCGGGCACACAGTTTACTTTATATGGAGTAGATAAAGGTCTGAGATCCTTATACGGTAAAATGCCAGTTGGGGTTCAGCTTTATATACAGATACGCCCTTTTCTTCATAGCCATTAAGCTTAAAAACAATGAACCAACACCTTCATCATCAGGGTTATGCAGATCATCATATGCATGATCATGAATCAACGAAAATCCATCAAAAAGAAAATCATTTTGTTCTGACCCTTAGTGCCACCTTGCACTGTCTTATAGGATGCGGACTTGGCGAAGTTCTTGGTATGGTCATCGGGACATGGTTTGGCTGGGATAATACCTCTACAATGATACTCGCTATTGCGCTGGGATTTGTACTTGGTTTTGGTTTGGGAATCATTCCCTTATTACGGGCAGGTTATTCCATAAAGGCTGCCTTTCGCCAGGTAATTGTAGCCGAGGGGCTAAGTATTGCTGTAATGGAAACGGTAGAGGTATTGGTACAGGTAAATACCCCTGGAGTGATGGATGCTCATCTTCATGATTGGCTTTTCTGGAAAGGAATGTTATTGGGTTTGCTGGCTGGATTTATAACAGCTTTTCCTGTTAATTATTGGTTTATCAGGAAGGGGATACGTCACCAGCATTAAAACTTATCTTTTTGCTGTCGGAAGACGGAATGAGCAACCTAATGCTACATAATTGGGGCAATTGATAAGATTGAAGCCGCC
>DASUDW010000317.1:0-4907 GCA_036275415.1 Chitinophagaceae bacterium
GAGTTTCCATTCTGCTTTGGGGTACTGCTGATCTTCAATGTACTTTAATGCTATATAAAAGTTGCCGATTATGTCATTTGGCTTAACAGTAGTTGTATCAAATTTGCAGGGTAACGGCGGCGGGGCCACATCCTGATCAAATTGATCCGTTACCCCATCCCCGTCTGAATCGGTGAAAACGAAACCTCTTTTGCGAATATCTGCTTCCAGGAAAAAACTATCCGCCAGGGCATAATTAGTGGTATTCATATACACAAACCCCAATCGCTCAAAGGGCAGAAAATGCCTTGAATTCAACAAGATGCTTTTTCGGAAAAATTCTTCTGCCAGCAAATAATTATTGTATTTCTCATACAATGTTCCTGTATTGATATAGGCACCCTGGTAGCCGGGTTGTAATTGCCGGGCACGGGCAGCCGCCTCAAACCCTTGCTCCTTTTTGTTCATCTGGGCATATAAACCCGCAAGGTTAGCCCAGGGCATAGCCCAATTAGGGGCAATCTGTGTAGCGCTGAGAAAGAATTTTTCCGCTTCTGTGAAATTCTTTTTTTGCTTGTATAAAATCCCCAGTTCGTTATTGATATAAGCTGCATTTTTCTCAATCTTATACGCCGCCTGCTGATGCATAAATGCCACTGACCAAAGGCTGTCTGTATTTCTCATAAGTGGCATTCGTAATCGGGTGGCTATTCCAGAAAAATAATGATATTTTATTTCCAGGCATTCCGGCAAATAAGCATCAGCCCCTGAAGCAACGGCACTATAACTAAACATGCCGGAACGGGGTGCTGATAATTTCAATGCCACATCAAACATGATGGCAAAGACTTCATAATCTTCATCTGCCCTGCTGTAATACCTTCTTTTTTCCATTTCCGCTTCATCGCCTTCCAGGTAAAGATTGATCATCCGCTGCCCCCTGTCGGAAAGCAGTTCAATTAATTTCTCTTTAAATTTTTTCAGCGCATCCGGATTGCTTTCCAGGGAATTAATAAGCCTTTTTTCCTGCAGCGAGTCATATTTTCCGGTGCTGACGCCATCCTTCACTACCTGGCTGATAAATTCAAAAGGAATTTCCGCTGCCGTTAGCTGGCGTAAATGATAAAAATCGACCTGCCTCTCTATATTCCATTTATCTACTTTACTAAAGAAATAGCCCTGGGGTGATGTACCGATTGGTTTCAATCTGCCGCCCTGGTTTTCAACCACCGGTGCCGGTGCTACAGTTAAAAGTAAAGAATCAAGCCGTTGTTTATCAACCTTTGCAATAGGTGTAGGTAAAGTGCCGCTGATGACCGGTGTTTGCTTGTTTTCTTTTTCCCTTAACACTTTATCGGCCTGGAAAGATTGTGCCAGGTATTTTTTTACTTCCTCCAATGTGATCACCTTGTCATTGGAAAAATCTGCCAGCCCTTCCAGACCCTTAACCAGGTAATAGGAGAAGACACCCCGGCCACCACCCCATTTTTCATCTTCATTGGATAATTCGTTGGGGCCACAGGAAGTAATACGTATTTCCTTGCCGCTGGCTGTCCGTAGCTGTTCACCGGTTAGCTGGTTGCCCCTTATGTTTTTACCTGCCAGGTCACCGGAATGACAGGCATCGGTAATCATAATTACCCGTGCGCCTCTTGCCACGGAAAGTGTATTGGCAAACCGGTTGATATCTTCTATACGCACTGCATTATGCAGGTAATTGGTACGGGGTGTATTGACAGCGAGCAGGAAACCGAGGCTATCGATCGTATTGTTCTCCATATCACCATGACCGGAAAAATAGAAATACACCAGGTCATCTTTCGATACAGTACTCAGCAGCCAGTACCAGGCATTGTAAATAGAAGCATAGGTAGCATCTGCATTCAACAACATCCGGATATTATCCGCAGGAACAGTGCCACCGGCTTTCGAGAGCAGAAATTTTTCAAATTCCTCTGCATCTTTATGTGCAAAATTCAATTTGGGAATTCCTTCACTTTCGTAGGCAGAGATGCCGACAATAACAGCATAAGTATTGCCAGGCGAAACGGCTGAGCCATTCGACTGGCATATCGAATGCATACTTTTTGACAGCAAACAGATAACAAATAGAAAATAAAACCGCATTTGAGGTGAAGATTACAGGGTAATTTAGTTATTTATTTTTTACCCATTTCATTTCTTTAAAGCCTCCCTCACTTTAGGCGCAATCTTATTGCCAAAAATTTCAATAGACTTCATCAAAGATAAATGCGATGGCCCGCCCACATCCATGTGTGCGGCAAACCGGGTGAGGCCGAAGAGCTCCTGTAAATACAAAATCTTATCTATGGCTTCGTTGGCATCGCCAATGATCAGGTGGCCATTCTTGCCACGTCCGGTATCGTATTGCTGGCGCTGATACGGAGGCCAGCCACGGGTACTGCCTACCCTGTTCATTTGTCCGGCATACACCGGGTAATATTCTTCAGCAACCTTTGCACTGTTATCTCCAAAAAAAGCATGCATGTGCACACCTGCTTGATACTTGTCGGCATCATGTCCGAAATGCGTAAATACTTTTTTACTATAGTCAAACAGGGGCTTGAATTGAACCGGGTTGCCGCCTATGATGGCAAAGATCACCGGTAACCCCAACCGCCCTGCCCTGACTACCGATTCCGGCGTTCCGCCTACCGCCACCCAAATATTCAAATGATCACCTACAGCCCTTGGTAAAATAAGCTGATCCTGCAAGGGAGCCCTGTGCTTCCCTTTCCAGGTGATGGGATTTTCATGGTTGATCTTTGTAAGCAGTTCCAGTTTTTCTTCGAACAATTCTTCGTAATCATCCAGGTTATATCCATACAAAGGAAATGATTCAATGAAACTGCCCCTTCCGGCCACCATTTCAGCACGGCCATCGGTCAACTGATCTATGATAGCATAACTCTGGTACAGGCGGACCGGATCTGAAGAACTGATCACATTGACAGCGCTGCCGAGTTTAATTTTTTGTGTAACAGTGGCCGCTGCAGCCAATATGATCTCCGGAACAGATACTGCATAATCGGGCCGATGATGCTCGCCAATGCCAAAAAAATCAAGTCCTGTTTCATCCATAAGTTTTATTTCCTCAACCAGTTCCTTCAGGCGCTGACCTGCAGGCATAGGTTTACCGTTCTCATCATGATGATTATCACCAAACATACTGATGCCAAGTTCCATTTTTAAATATTTGGACAAAGATAAGTTGTGCTCAACCACAGGTCTGTTTCTGCTGAAATTGCATTAGAAATAGAACCTAAAAGACTTTCGTATTAAATAACCAACCTGCATAACTTTATACTGAAGCAAATTGTATACAGAAAATCTATTTTATGACAGCCTCCCAGTTACGAGAAGTTCCCCTGTTTGCTACATTAAGCGTAGAAGAATCAGAAGCACTTTTGAAAATTGCAGAAAAAGAACAGTACCCGGCACATACTACCATTTTCTGGATGGATGAGACCGGTAATAAACTGTATGTAGTGGAAAAAGGTGAAGTAACGATCAGCTACAGCAATAAAAGCGGGAAGGAGATTACTTTTGCCAAACTGGGTGACGGATCATTCTTTGGAGAACTTTCGTTGCTGGATGGCGGCCCCCACACCGGTACGGCCCGAACCACTAAACCTACTTCTGTTATTACCATTGACCGGGTTTCTTTTTACAGTTTCCTTGAAAAATATCCACAGTTTTCCCGCACCCTTTTGGCAGTACTGGTTGACAGGTTGCGTAATACCACTAACTATATGCGGGAAAACAAAACATTGCAGCTGACAGAACTCCGGCAGCCCTTTTCCTTTCAGCGATTTGTAGACAGAGCAGCCTGGTTTGTCACCAGCAGACGCTTCCTGGCTGTGGCCATTGTATTCCTGGCAGTATGGATAGCCGGTCAGTTGATATTCCATTTAAAAAATAACGGTTCGGTTAGCTTCATTGATACACCTCCTACATTTTTTTTCCTGGGATTTGTATTAACCCTTACCTCCTTCCTGCTTACTATTTTGGTGCTGACCAGCCAGCGGGGCCTCGCAGAGTATGACAGGGCAAGGGCCGAAATAGAATACCAGGTCAACCTCAAAGCACAGGCAGAAGTTATGCGGTTGCACCTGAAAGTGGATGAATTGATGAAACGACTGGAGGAAAAAAACAATCCCTAGAAGCGTTACTACTAACCCTTTTACAATGTTAAAATTTTAAGAACTTCCATAGAGGGCTTATCTCTTATACCCTTTTCCTTTTCATTACCCAGTATAAACCCTTTACATTGGTTCGCCAGTCCGGTAAAATAGCAGTAATAATAATTTCCTCAATCAACTCAATCATTGTTATGGCAAAAGCTGCATAAAATAATAGAAGGTGAGGATTGTCAAAAACAATAGCCACCAGCAAAAAAACACCTTGAAAGAAAGCAGCCAGTTTGGCGAGGTAAGTATGGTAATTGGTCATTTTACCATAGCGGTAAAAAGCAATACTCGTCTCCATAAAAAACACACCGAAGAGAATCAGCAATTCTATTTTATGGGCTTTGATAAAGGCGGGGTTGATTACGAATAAACCCACCATGGCAGCCAGCACCGTCAGGTCATCGCCAATGGAATCAAGCCGGGTCCCCATTACACTCGTTACCTTGAATTTACGGGCCAGGTAACCGTCTATCAGATCAGTAAAGAAACTGACCGCTAGCAACCATTTAAAAGCCGTGTAATATCCCGCAAAAAGTAAAACCAGCAAAAAAGGAGCTGCAATTACCCGGTAGAGGGTAATCCCGTTTATTATATACCAGGCTTGTTTATGCGTTCGCATGGCCGGATGTTAAAAAACAACTTTACAGAAAAACCATTGCCGCTAACTTATTCTATCGGTCAGGTCCAACCCGTTTCTTTGGGCTGTCTCTTTCGCAA
>DASUDW010000318.1:0-5627 GCA_036275415.1 Chitinophagaceae bacterium
ATTTTACGCTTCAGGACAACGGAAAGCTGGCAGCCAAAAATGGTTATAACCGTAACCTGAACCAGAATGTCAACTTCTTTAATGTTGACATGGTGTATACCTGGCAGTTTGCCCCCGGAAGTTTTGTCAATGTTGTCTGGAAAAATGCGGTGTTTGATTTTGACAATGTGGTACAGTCAAGCTATTTTAAAAATTTTGAACGAACCCTTAGGGCCAGCGACAATAACAACATCTCACTCAAGGTTATTTATTTCCTGGACTACAACCAGTTAAAAAGCCATAAAAAGAAAGCATAAAAAAAAAGGCCCCCTTACGGAGGCTTTTTTTATTCAACAATGTTACCAAACTCTGGTTTCCATTCATGTTTCCACCTACGGTGGCTCCACAAATAGTTTGAGGGCTGTGAACGGATTGCCTGCTCAATAAAAGCAGCAAATGCTTTTGTCAGTTCGCCTTCCTTCATTGTAGCAGCATCTCCGGTAATGAATCTTGTGTCAATACGATAATGCCCTCTTTTGGTTTTATAAAAATGTGCAAAAACTACAGAGGCATTTATAGCAGCAGCGCCTCTTTCGGCTCCTTTAATAAAAGCTGTTGGCTTGCCAAAGAAATTAATCCAGTAGGCGTTATGGGGATTACCGGGGCTTTGATCTGCAGCGGATGCCAACAGGTGAGGCTTTTTTATATATTTAAGATAGCTATTTTTAAAATCAGTTGCCGGAATTAATATAGTGCCATATTTACTCCGCATATTAAAAATTATTTTATCCATGGCCTTATTTATAACCGGAAGGTATATACCCAAAAAGGGGACTTTGGTTTTTTTAACAAGCCCCCAGTTTACATACTCCCAGTTCATATTATGCATCCCAAGCAGGTGTATAGGATTACCGGTTGAATAGGCACTTTCTATTCCCGATAAATCTGCATAGAACCTTTTCTCAACATCCCTGATATTCCAATGTAAAAATTTGATTGTTTCAATAAAAGTATCTGTCAGGTTATGATAAAATTCTTTGGCAATCTGCAATCTCTCTTTTTCTGTTTTTTCCGGAAATACAATCGCCAGGTTGTTCATCACCACTTCCCTGCGATACTTAACCAGGTAAAACATTATTCCATAAAAAAAATCTGAAAAGAGATAAAGCACCCGCAGAGGCACCAATGATATCAGTCGCAAGAATCCATAGACTACATAATACATAGCCTGCAAAGATAGCCACTACAGTACGATATTCTGTACCAGTTTGCTTTTCTCCGGATAATCGGTATTATAGTGTAAGCCCCTGCTTTCTTTTCTGAATGAAGCACCTTTGACGATCAGGTAGCCCACTGTAATCATATTACGCAGTTCCAGTAACTGTGGAGAAACAGTAGTGGTTTTATACAACACCTCTGTTTCTTCCCAAAGAAGGTCTAACCGGCGGCTGGCCCTTTGCAAACGAACATCATTGCGGACAATACCTACATAATCACTCATAATAAGTTGCAACTCCTTAAGGCTTTGGGTAATCAGGATCATTTCCTTTGGATCTGAGGTGCCCTCTGCCCGCCAGTCGGGCAACTGCTGATTGAAACGGATCTTGTCTGCTTTTTCTGCTACATCGAGGTAACAGCGATGTGCAAATACCATTGCTTCCAGTAATGAATTAGAAGCAAGGCGATTGGCACCGTGCAATCCGGTGCTGGCACATTCGCCGCAGGCATATAAGTTGTTGATCGAACTCCTTCCCCACTCATCTGTCTTAATACCTCCGCAGCTGTAATGTGCGGCAGGCGCAACGGGAATCATGCTGTTTGTAATGTCAATGCCTATTGACATGCATTTCTGGTAAATATTGGGAAAGTGTTCTATGAATTTTTCTTTATCAAAATGCCGGCAATCGAGCCAAACATGTTCAGTACCTGTCTTTTTCATTTCGCTGTCGATTGCCCTTGCTACAATATCTCTTGGGGCCAGGTCTTTGCGTGGATCATATTTTTCCATAAATGCCTCGCCATTCTTATTGCGGAGAATGCCACCATCGCCCCTTACAGCCTCGGTAATTAAAAAAGACTGTCCGCCCACACCAGGTTCATACAATGCTGTAGGGTGAAACTGAATAAACTCCATATTCTCTATGCGCCCCTTTGCCCTGTACACCATGGCCACTCCGTCACCGGTGGCGATAAAAGGATTAGTGGTGGTCCGGTACACCTGGCCATTGCCACCGGTGGCCAGCAGTGTTGTCTTTGCCAGAATCTTTTCAATCCGGTTTGTTTCGAGATTCAGCACATATACACCATAACATTCAATATCCGGTGTTGATTTGGTAACGAGGTAACCCAGATGGTGCTGCGTAATAATATCAATAACAAAACAGTGTTTAATGAATTCAATATTCTTGTACCGTGCCACTGCCTCTATCAAAGCCCTCTCCATTTCTTTTCCGGTTACATCTTTATGATGCAAGATCCTGTATTCGGAATGCCCGCCTTCTTTTCCCCGTTTGTAATCGCCATCTTCTTCCTTATCGAACCGGGCGCCCCATTCAATGATTTCCTGTACCCTTTCCGGTCCTTCTTTCACAACAATTTCCACTACTTCTTCATTGCACAAACCATCACCGGCAATCAACGTGTCTTCAATATGC
Organism: Chitinophagaceae bacterium; assembly: GCA_036275415.1. Classification (GTDB taxonomy): domain Bacteria; phylum Bacteroidota; class Bacteroidia; order Chitinophagales; family Chitinophagaceae; genus JJ008. The sequence goes on from DASUDW010000318.1 coordinate 2,634, forward strand.
TTTTCAAAACTATCATTCTCCAGGTCATTTACCACGGCTATACCACCCTGTGCATATTTAGTATTGGTTTCGTCGGCCGTAGCTTTTGTCATTACCAGTACTTTTTTGTCCGGAAAACGATGGGCTACCTTTAAGGCATAGGTAAGGCCTGCAATGCCTGAACCAATCACTAAAAAATCTGTTTGCTGCATAAAATCCCTGCCCCAAAAGGGGTATAAAATTTAATTAATTGAATAATCCTTGTTGCCACGAATATAATCAATAACACCTTGTACTATCAGTAACTGCGCAAGGCCGTATGTAAGCATGATAAATATGCCGGCTTCTGTGAAAGAGTGATAAAATTTATTTATCGCCAGAAGAGAGTCTGAAATTACAAACAGCAGGGCCCCGGCCATCATTCTTTTGCCTGCCATTTTATTTCGTAAAAATAACATGTGCATGGCGAGCATAAACATAAAGCTGATGACAAGGCCATATACCCTTACCGGCAATTTCATTTCCCCGAGATAAGGTGACAGCCAGCTGATCAATGCGGCATAATAAATTACTACTATTAACAACAACCAGGGATTTCCTTTAACAGCTTCCTGCAACCTTACCTTGTGAAAGAATACGATATAAAAGATATGCGCCAGCAAAAACGAAGAGAGACCCAGTAAAAAGAAAACAGATTGTTTCTCCTGGAAAATCAATAATACATCACCACCCCATGAAAATAGCAAAGCCAGTAATATCCATTTCTTTACATCACTCCTGTACCTTTTTAAGACCCAAAAGAAATACAGTGCCAGCACCGGCATCAGCAATGGTTTGGAAAGGATGTTTAACCAATACAGCGGAACCGCATTGCCGGCAATATTCACTGCCAGCAGCAGCAGAAATATGAAAATCCAGGTACTATTTTTCATATTATAAATATTAGCAGGAAAGAAACAAGCAACTATTCAGAAAATCTGTAATCTGCCATTTAAAATAGCCTTATGAGGGTTCCACCCAGGCACCGTTTTCTTTTAACAAACCAATCAGTTCTTCTACCGCGGTTTCACTGTTTACATTTCGTTTCACCACTTCTTTGCCTTTATACAAGGTAATCTTACCGGGACCGCTGCCTACATATCCAAAATCGGCATCTGCCATTTCGCCTGGTCCGTTTACAATACAACCCATGATGGCAATCTTCACCCCTTTCAGGTGATGGGTCACCGCCCTGATCTTTGCTGTTGTTTCCTGCAGATCAAATAAGGTGCGGCCGCAACTGGGGCAACTGATGTATTCTGTTTTTGAGATCCTTGTTCTTGTTGCCTGGAGAATACTGAAAGCCGTGTTATTGGTGAACTGGTAAATGTCTTTTACCGGCAGGTAAGTTCGTCCTGTAACCTTTACATCCTCCATTTTGGCCTGCCCTGCATAACCGAGGCAAATACCGTCTCCCATCCCTTCGAGTAACAAGGCACCTGTTTCCGTTGCAAAATGTATCAGGTGCTCATCCGGTGTTTGCCCGTTGCTGTCGGTGATCAGTATGACAGGATTTTTGATTTTGCGGTTCATCAATTCCATGAACATGCGGCGAACAGATTGCATGGCATTCAACCGGGTTGAACTCAGACAGATCACCACCGTGGGATCATTGGCTAAAGCATCTGTATAAGCATAATCATTGATCGCCGTTTCATCACTGTAACAATCCACCATTACAAAGTTGACAGAACGGCTCTTTTCTTCTGCGTCTGCAAATCCCTTATCAGAAAAAATGGGATAATACTTTGTTTTGTCATTGGCTTCTTTCCATGCATCTGGATAAACAATCACTTTCAAGGTACCGGGCAAAGCAAAGTCCAGTAACTGGTGGCCGGTAAAAATATAATCAGCGGCCGCATCTGCAATCGCCCATTTGTCCGTTGCTTCATTATAGGTATACCCTACACTTTGCAACTGCTGCGGTGTGATTTTATCAATCCGGCTGAGATCCGCTATCACTACGGGCACCTGCTTACCGCCTATATTATCAACGGCAAAAGTTTCTCTTCTTTTGTACTCAAAAGGAGAATAAGGCATATTATTTACCGCAGGCACCTCCTTTGCATCGAGCTCTTCTGTAAGGCTGATATGTTCAATGACAACCTGTTTATCGCCGAAGGTTTGATATTCCGTTTGTACTTCACGATTTTCTCTTGAAGAATACCTTTTAACAATATCACGGCATACGGGAATTTCAAATTCCGGATCTTCTGTTAATGACACCCTGATGGTATCGCCTATCCCGTCTTCGAGTAAAGTACCGATACCAATCGCAGATTTAATGCGGCCGTCTTCCCCGTCACCGGCTTCTGTAACACCCAGGTGCAGCGGATAACATTCGCCAAATTCATCAAACATGGTTTTGACCAATAAGCGATAAGCCTGCACCATTACCTGCGGGTTACTGCTTTTCATGCTGAGCACAATGTTGTGATAAGTTTCTGCACGGGCAATCCGTAAAAATTCCATGGCACTTTCCACCATGCCCATGGGTGTATCACCATAGCGGCTCATGATACGGTCACTGAGTGATCCATGGTTGGTACCTATGCGCATTGCTGTGCCGTATTCTTTACAGATCTTCACCAATGGCGTAAACCTTTCCCGGATACGTTCAATCTCTTCAGCATATTCTGCATCGGTATACTCTATCTGTTCAAATTTTTTCTTGTCCACATAGTTGCCCGGGTTCACCCTTACTTTCTCTACGATGCGGGCAGCAATCTCTGCGGCATTGGGAGTAAAATGTATATCTGCCACCAGCGGAGTGGCATAGCCCCGTTTACGTAATTCATTTTTGATGACCAGTAAATTCTCCGCTTCCTTTTTGGAGGGGGCCGTAATGCGCACAAGTTCGGCGCCTGCTTCAATACAACGGATGCTTTGCTCCACTGTAGCAAGGGTATCCATGGTATCGGTGGTGGTCATGGTCTGTACCCGGATGGGATGAAAATTACCCAGCAACAGGTCGCC
>DASUDW010000319.1:0-36543 GCA_036275415.1 Chitinophagaceae bacterium
ATCAACCCGATTTCTTAGCCTGCGAATAGCCATTTTTCAACAACCACTGCAGTACCTTTTCCCTTTGGTCACCCTGTATAATGATCTCTCCGTCTTTGGCAGAGCCACCGGTACCGCAAAAAGATTTCAGTTTTTTTCCCAGATCTTCCAGGTCAGTTGCTTTGCCCACAAACCCATCTACCAGGGTTACCGTCTTACCGCCCCGGTTTTTGTTATCCAATTTTACCCGGAGCTTTTGTTGTGCCGGCGCTAACGTTTCAGTATGCTCCTGTTCCGGTTCAAAACCAAAATGGGGGTCAGTGCTGTAAACAAATCCCCGGCTGTCGGGTTTATTCTTCTTGCTCATCCTTATTACTTATTCAATTATTAAATCAGCTTGGCCTTCAAACTCAGATCAAGGCTTTTTGCCTGGTGAATCAATGCCCCTACACTTACAAAATCAACACCGGCCCTGGCAAATGCTTCTATGTTGTCAAGGTTAATACCGCCGCTGGCCTCTGTTTCAAACTCTTCTCCTATCAAAGCTGTTGCTTCCAGAATTTGATCCGGAGTAAAATTATCCAGCATGATGCGGAACACCTTTCCTTTACCGGTAGCCATAACTTTTTTTACATCATCTATACTTCGGGTTTCAACTTCTATTTTTAAACCGGGCTTTACTGCCTCAACATAGGCTGCTGCTTTTTCAATGGCCTTTTCAATGCCACCACAGTAGTCAATGTGATTATCCTTCAGCATGATCATATCATACAACCCAAAGCGATGATTGACACCACCCCCAATCCGTACTGCTTCTTTTTCCAGCAATCGGAAATTCGGAGTGGTTTTTCGTGTATCGAGCAGGCGGGTTTTATATCCGTGAAGTTTTTCCGTATACTTTTTTGTAAGGGTGGCAATACCGCTCATTCGTTGCATACAATTCAGCACTAACCTTTCACATTGCAAAATGGTATGCACCAGGGCCTCCACCTCAAAAGCTATTTCTCCATACTTCATATCATCTCCGTCCTGCTTGTAAGGAGTGAACAGAATTCCCGGCTCTTTATACCGGAATATTTTTTCCGCCACTTCCATGCCGGCAAGAATACCGTCCTGTTTAATTTTTAACACCGCTTTTCCTCTTGCATCGGGTGCAATACTGGCCAGGGTAGAATGGTCACCATCACCCACATCTTCTTTGAATGCTTCTTCAATCAGATGAATCAATTTTTCATCAAAACTCATGGAGCAAAAATAAAGAAGCCCCGCCGTAGTGCGGGGCTTAAAAATATGATGAGAAAATTTTATTCTATGGCCTGGAACCTGATCTCTTTTACCACTTCCTTTCCGCCTTTCATACGCATTACCACATTGGTGCGGAAGTTTCCTGCATTCGTTTGTAAGGTACCTATACAGAAATGCCCGTTGGGCCCGTCACCCTTGTGCTTTAATTCAAATCCCTTTACCCCATTGTTATTGAAAAAATCTTTCAGTATCAATTGTGCCTGGGCCTTGCTGTAGCTGTCACTTTTATCGGGTAATGACAACTCTACATTGTCATCAAAATAGCCCGCCAATTGTGCCGCATTGCCGGTTTTGAGCGCATTGATTACGTCATCAATTCCGCTTCTTTGCCCGCTGAAAGAGGAAAAGAGCAGGAAAGAACTCAGCAGCAGAGATGTAAAAATTGCTTTCATATCAGTTGTTTTCAAAGGAGATTAATCTAAAAACATGCCATAGTGTTCAATTCCTTTTTCCAGGTACTAAAGTACTAAAAACCAACTGGTTTTCGGCTGTTTTCGATGGCTGTTAACGGATTAGGATGTAGTTTTACAGGGTACGGACAGGCATTGTTACCTGAAAATGAATGAATTTATACTAATTAAAAGAACCTTTGATCAATATGTCATCTAAAAAAATAATTCTTATCATCATGGACGGCTGGGGCCTGGGAAAAGTTGCTTCTGCAGATGCTATACAACATGCTCAGGTGCCTTTCACAAGGTCGTTATATGCCAAATACCCTAACACTACCCTGATAACCTGCGGCGAAGCAGTAGGTTTGCCGGAGGGGCAAATGGGTAACTCCGAAGTGGGTCATCTTAACCTGGGCGCCGGACGGGTCGTTTACCAGGAATTGCAACGTATCAATGTGGCCGTAAGGGATGGTTCATTTGCCCAAAACCCTGTTTTGCTGAATGCTATACGGAAGGCAAAGACAACCAATAAACCCCTTCACCTGCTGGGTCTTGTAAGCGATGGCGGAGTCCATTCGCATATCAATCACCTGAAAGCACTGGTTAGTATTTGTAAAAATGAAGGGCTGACAGAAGTATATATCCATGCTTTTACCGATGGACGGGATTGCGACCCCAAAAGCGGATTGGGCTTTATCAAAGAACTGCAGGAACACCTGAATGAAACCGTTGGTAAAATAGCCACTGTAAGCGGCCGCTATTACGCCATGGACAGGGATAAAAGATGGGAAAGGGTGAAACTCGCCTACGATGCCCTGGTTAATGGCAGTGGCGCAAAAGCCACAGATGCTATTCAGGCAGTAGAAAATTCTTATGCCAACAATATTACCGATGAGTTTATTAAGCCAACAGTTATTGCAGATGAAGCACAACAACCGCTGGCCAGTATAAAAGAAGGTGATGTAGCCATTTGCTTCAACTTCCGTACTGACAGGTGCCGTGAAATAACACAGGTGCTCACCCAAACCGATAATGCAGAGTTGGGCATGTACAAACTACCGCTTCATTACACCACCATGACGGAGTACGACAGCACATTTCAAAATGTACAGGTCATTTTCGAAACAGACAATCTTAATAATACACTGGGTCAGGTACTGGAGCAAAACGGATTAAAACAAATACGCATTGCTGAAACAGAAAAATATCCGCATGTCACCTTCTTTTTCAGCGGCGGAAGAGAAGTGCCCTTTGAAGGGGAAAAAAGAATTTTGGTTCAATCTCCCAAAGTAGCCACTTACGATCTGCAACCCGAAATGAGTGCCTATGAAGTAACAGCTGCCCTTTTGCCCGAAATACAAAACAAAACGGCTGATTTCATTTGCCTGAACTATGCTAATGCAGACATGGTGGGGCACACCGGTATATGGGATGCGGCTATCAAAGCAGTGGAAACCGTAGATAAATGCGTTGAGCAGATTGTTACCGCCGGGCTGGAGAACGGTTATACTATTTTCTTAACAGCTGACCATGGCAACTCCGACTATATGATCAATGAAGACGGAACGCCAAATACAGCGCATACCCTGAACCCGGTGCCTTTTTTTATTATTGACAATGAATGGAGAGGCACAATAAAATCCGGAAAACTGGGCGACATCGCCCCTACCATTTTAACTATGATGAGACTTCCTGTACCAACGGAAATGACAGGCACAATTCTGATTAATTAAATTCAGTTTATCTAAACAGACCAACATGATTAAGAAAATTCTTCTTGTATTACTTGCCGCTCTGGTGATCATTCAGTTCATTCACCCAAAGAAAAATAAAAGTGAGGGGCCGCAGCCCAATTATATCGGCAACAATTATTCCATACCGGGCGACGTTAAGAATATCCTGGCAAAGGCCTGTAACGATTGCCACTCCAATAACACAAAGTATCCCTGGTATGCCAACCTGCAACCGGTGCATTGGTGGCTGGAAAAACATATTAAGGATGGCAAGAAACATATAAACTATGATGAGTATACTAACAGGCCACTGCGATACCAATACCACAAAATGGAAGAAACCATTGAAATGGTAAAAGAAGGTGAAATGCCGTTGAATTCTTACACCTGGACTCATAAAGATGCAAAACTTACGGATGAAGAGAGGGCAAAACTTACAGGATGGGCACAGTCTGTAATGGATACCATGAAGGCCCGCTATCCCATAGACAGTTTGATGAGAAAAAAATAATACCCGTCAGGATCCGCTATTTTCTCCCAAATTTTCTGAAACCAATATGAAGAAAAACGCATTTTTATTATTGCTGGCCGTTTGCTGCAAGGGAGTTTACGGCCAGTCGGATACACTTGCTGAAAAAAACATGGAGGAAATTGTTGTTTACTCCAACAAGTTTGCGGAAAAAAAGAAAAACCTGGCACAAAAAATAGATGTAGTTACAGCCAGGACTATTGCCAGGTTCAATGCACAAAACACCGGCGACCTGCTAATAAATACAGGCAATGTTTTCGTTCAGAAAAGCCAGCAGGGCGGCAGCAGCCCGGTACTTCGCGGCTTTGAAGCAAGCCGGGTGTTATTGGTTATTGATGGGGTGAGAATGAACAATGCCATTTACCGTTCCGGGCATTTGCAAAACAGTATTACAGTAGATCAGAATATGCTGGAGCGGGTAGAAGTTTTATACGGGCCGGCCTCTACCATTTATGGAAGTGACGCACTGGGCGGTGTGATCCACTTTCGCACCAAATCACCTGTATTGAGCCATACCAACAAGCTGCTTACCAGGGGTACTGCCTTCACAAGGTATAGTTCTGCCAATAAAGAAAAAACAGGGCATGCTGATGTTAGTATCGGGGGAAAAAAATTCGGATGGCTGACCTCTTTTACCTATAGCGATTTCGGAGACATGAAAATGGGAAACAACTATCCCAAAAAATACCTGGATTTTGGCCGACGGTCAAGCTATATCGAAACCGTCGGCGGCATCGACTATGTAGTGAAAAACGATGATGACAGGGTTCAAAAATTTTCAGGTTACAGCCAATGGGATATAACGAACAAATTCCTCTGGGAGCAAACTGAAAAAATTACACATTCCCTGAACCTTCAATTTTCTAACACGTCAGACATTCCCCGCTATGACCGCTTGCAGGACATAAGAAATTTCGGAGGCACCATTGGCACCACGTTACGGTTTGCTGAATGGTACTACGGCCCTCAAAAAAGATTATTGGCTGCATACGAATTAAATGCCGGTAAGGTGGGATTCTTTGATATGCTGAAGGCCAATATCAATTACCAGGATGTGGAAGAAAGCCGTCAGCAAAGAGAATACAGGCGATACGATCGTTTCGACAGCCGGCGGGAGCACATAAAAGTAGCAGGTTTCACCATTGATGGCAGAAAGACCTGGGGCCAAAACGAATTAAATATGGGTATTGACGGCCAGCTTAATAATTTAACTTCAGTAGCGGACCGGACAAACCTCCTCACCGGCGCTGTAAGTAAACTTGACTCGAGGTACCCCAATGGTAAAAACCGGATGAATTTTTTGGGTGCCTATGCACAACATTTACTGAAGTTAAAAAATGGAAAAATCATTCTTAACGACGGTGTCCGGTTTCAATATGTAAGCCTCCATTCAACGATTGCCGATAATTCATTCTTTAACCTGCCGGTCACTGATATAAAACAAACGCCATTCGCCGTAACAGGCAACCTCGGTCTAGTTTTTATGCCTGATAATACCTTCAGGTTGAGCACCAATCTTTCTTCCGGCTTCCGGGCGCCTAACATTGATGATATGGCGAGGATATTTGAATCCAGTTCTGCGTTGAAAAGGGTCGTTATTCCCAATGCTGATATCCAACCTGAATACACTTACAACTTCGACCTGGGATTTACTTTTACTATTCCCAATAAGTTGCGGTTAGAGTTAACAACCTTTTACACCTTTTTCCGCAATGCAATTGCGTTGGCGCCATTTCAGCTAAACGGACAGGATTCCATACTATACAACGGCGTAAATTCAGCCGTCATTGCCAACCAGAATGTAAATAAAGCCAATATACGGGGTATCAATGCAAGGTTGAAGATTGAGTTTAGCCCCAAAGTAAACTGGGATAATACCATCAGCCAAACCTATGGCAGGTACATTACTACAAACGGCAGTAAAAAGCCGCTGGATCACATACCGCCTGTTTTTGGCAGATCCTCTCTGCAATTTACTTTCAGAAAATTTTCAACAGAATTGTTTGCTTTATTTAACGGCTGGAAAAAGATCAGGGATTTCAATCCGGACGGGGAAGATAATGGTCAATATGCCACCCCGGATGGTATGCCCGGATGGATAACTATCAACTGGAGAGCAGAAACCAAACTTACCAGTTACCTCAGTTTACAATGGGGTATTGAGAATATTTTCGACAGGAACTACCGCTACTTCGCTTCCGGATTTTCTGCAGCCGGACGAAATTATTTCATGGCTTTCAGGGCCAGCTGGTAGCCAATACCTGCTTTGAAAAGGGGTATTTCCCTTTTTACAACCCGATTTTACAATTCTGTGCAGCATTCGTAGCCAAAAAATGTCTAATTTACAGGCAACCAAAGGGTATCTATGACCGAGGAAGCCATTTTAAAAGGGTGCTTAAAAAATGATGCCACAGCCCAACGGGAATTGTACAACCGCTACAGTCCCAAGATGCTGGCGGTGTGTTATCGTTTTGCGCACAACAGGGAAGATGCTGAGGATATGCTACAGGAAGGATTTATTAAGGTCTTTTTACAGATTCACACTTTTGAAAACAGGGGCTCTTTTGAAGGCTGGATCAGGCGAATTATTGTTCACACCTGTATCAATGTGCTGAAAAAGAACAAGAAATTCAATGAAAGTGTGGACATCATACATGCCACCGGCGTACAGATCAGGGAGGAAAGTGTGCCGGCCATTATTCAGGCCAAGCAGGTGGTGGAATGTATCAGGCTCTTACCTATAGGCTACCGCACTGTTTTAAATCTTTATGCAGTAGAAGGTTACAGCCACCGGGAAATTGCCAACATGCTGGATATAGAAGAAAGCACCAGCCGAAGCCAATACACCAGGGCTAAGGCCATGCTGGAAGATATATTGATCCGTAAAAGAATTTTATCAAAACCAAAACCTGAAGCTGATTGGCTTGCCGCCGTTAGCCAGCGATAAAAAGTACCCTAAATGTGACTGGTTATGGACAGGAGATTTAACAGAGACAGAGAATTTGAGCAGTTTGTCAAACAAAATGCCGATCAATACAGGATGTTTCCTTCTGAAAAAGTGTGGGAGGGCATCCACAATACATTGCATACACGCAGAAGATGGTATGGAATTGGCCTGGCGTTATTGCTGCTATCCACCGCTACCGTTACATCTGTAATGCTGAACAATGCCGGTAAAAAACAGGAACTGGCAGATAAAGCACCTGTTACAGTTTACTCTCCTGCTGCTGGAAAAGAAACAACAAAACAACCGGTGATGATTGCACCGGAAAAACCCGTTGTCCGCAATACGTTCAATGCAAGACCGGACAAAGTACATGCCTTACTGGTAAATGACAAAATGAATGGATCTCCGGAAACAAAAGAAACAGTTTCCTCTACAGACGAAGAGGCACTGGCACTGGAAAGTTTCCCCTCTATACACTTTATAAAGCCTTCAGTAACTGATGCCCCTGTTGCTGAAACAAAGAATACCGATTTATTACGCAAACAGATTGCCACCAAAAAAGTAACGGCCCCTGTACCGGTTGTAATGGCCGGTAAAAATGTTCAGGCAATCCAACCATTGAACACTGAAGCTATTACTGATAAACCGGATGTGAATACCAATGAAATAGCAGTTCAGAAAAAAGAAGCAGTGGCGGAAAGAAGATATACCAGCCCGTACACTATTGAAAGTGTGCTGAATGCATACAAATTCAAAAGAGGCCGGAAGAAAATTGCCTGGCAGGTTTATATCACTCCTACCATTTCTTACCGCAAACTTGAAGAAAACAAAGCATTCCTGAATGCGGCCCGTAACCTGTTAGGTACACCTGCCAACTATTCTTATTCGTTTTCTGATATAAACAGTATTGTTACACACAAACCGGATATCGGCCTGCAAATGGGTTTTTCCGGTGTGTATCCGCTGACTAAAAGGCTTCGTATTACAGCCGGGTTACAATTTAATATCAGCAAATATGATATCCGGGCATATAATCATGACGGAGAGGTGGCTACCATCGCTTTGTCGAACAATGCGGGCGGCACCAATACAGTTTCTACCATAACCAATTATCGAAATATTGGTGGCTATAAAGCAGACTGGCTGGCTAATATGTATGTTTCAGGATCTGCACCCGTAGGTCTTGAACTTATTCTCAGCAAAACAAATAAAACTACAGTAGGTGTTGCCGGTACCCTGCAACCAACCTATATACTGGGCAACAGGGCTTACCTGCTTTCTGCCGACTTTAAGAACTATGCAGAAGTACCCTCCCTCACCCGTAAATGGAACCTGAATACAGGTTTCGAAGTTTTTGCCGGCTACAGAACAGGTAATGTAGACTGGAGGATTGGGCCCAACGTTCGTTACCAGGTATTTTCCAGCTTTGTAAATAAATACCCGATCAAAGAACATCTGTTTGATTTTGGGTTGAAACTGGGCATCATGCTCAGGTAAAGCTGATACTAACTGCCTTGCTCATAGAAAAAATCCCGTATCTCAAATACGGGATTTTTTACATTACTGCAACAACACGACTGCCGTCCAAACAGATGCTTTAGGCTAAATTTGAAGCATGAAAAAAGTTATAAGCTTATTTGTTATCCTTCTGGCAGTTGCTGCGTGTAAAACAACCAAAAAGGAAACGGGAAAAAATTATATCTCCGTTGTTTCACTCATCAAAGCACAGGTACAGCATGTAGACACTTCATTATACCCTATCATAAAAATCACCACTATTGATTCTTTGCCGGCTGATACCACTTATATACCGAGGGAAGCTTTTGCAGCAGCGGCTAAAGATTTTCTCGAAATCCCTGATTTATCCGACCCCAGCGTGGCCGGGAAATATATTGAAGAACAGGCCCGGTATGATGAGGCATTGAACAGGGTCATCATCACCTATACACCAAAAGAGCCCGAAAAAGAAGAGACAAAAAAACAGGAGTTGCTCATTACGCCCAACCAGGCGGCCGGTGATAAAGTAACGAATGTGATTGTTGTAAGGGAGATCAGTAACCGTGACAGCTTTTTACAAAAGAAAATGCTTTGGCAAATGGATAAAAGCTTCCAGGTAGTTACCACCCGTCAAAAACCCGGTAGCCCGGAAAAAGTGACGGTAATGAAAGTAAGCTGGAATGAACCTAAAGAAGAATGACACAAAGTGAGTTTCAACATATAGCTCCCGGTATACCCAAAGAACCCGGTATTTATAAATACTATGATGCTCAAGGCACCTTATTGTATGTAGGCAAGGCAAAACATCTCCGGAAAAGGGTCAGCTCCTACTTTAGTAAAACACTCACCAGTTATAAAACACATGAACTGGTACAGCGTATTGCCCGTATAGAATATACCATTGTAAATTCGGAACAGGACGCTTTTTTACTGGAGAATAACCTGATCAAGGAATTTCAGCCGAGGTTTAACATTAACCTGAAAGATGATAAGACTTATCCTTTCCTTGTTATAAAGAACGAAGCTTTCCCGAGGGTTTTTTTTACCCGCAAAAGAATCAATGATGGCTCTGAATACCTTGGCCCTTTTACATCCGTAAAAAAAGTAAGGGAACTGCTGGAATTCATCAGGCAAACCATCCAGTTGCGAACCTGCAGCCTCAACTTAAGTGAAGCCAATATCAGAAAAGGCAAATTCAAAGTTTGCCTGGAATACCACCTTGGCAATTGTAAGGGCCCCTGCGAAGGTTTGCAAACGGAAACAGATTACCATGATGCGTTAATTCAGTTGAAAAACCTGCTAAAAGGAAACCTGTCGCCGGTTATCAGGCATTTCAGGGAAGAAATGAAATCATTGTCTTCCGGCCTTGCCTTTGAAAAAGCCGCATTGGTAAAAAAGAAAATTGAATTCCTGGAAAATTACCAGTCCCGTTCGGTCGTCACCAACACCAGGACAGGTGATATTGATGTATTCAGTATTAGCAAAGCCGGTATTCCCGGGAAAAACGGGAAAGACATTGCCTGCATCAATTACCTGATGGTAAGAAACGGCACCATTATACAAACTCATTCGGAAAAAGCAGAAACCCACCTGGACGAACCGCCGGAAGAGATTTTGTCCTACACCATTGCACATTTTCGCCATACGTTTAACAGCGATGCAAAAGAGATCATCGTTCCTTTACCGGTTGATTACCCGGAACAAAACATAAAAATTACTGTACCCAAAAGCGGGGACCGTAAAAAACTCCTGGAATTGTCAGAAAAAAATGTGGCCTATTTCATTGAAGAATTAAATAACAGGGAAAGACTGAAATTGAATGAAAAGGACAAGGAAAAAAGAGATTTACTGGAACAATTACAAAAAGACCTGCAGTTGCAGCAGTTGCCCGTACATATTGAGTGCTTCGACAATTCCAACTTCCAGGGCAGTTTCCCGGTATCCGCTATGGTTTGTTTTAAAAATGGCGAACCCAGCAAACAAGACTACCGCCGGTTTAATGTAAAAACGGTAGAAGGCATCAATGACTTTGCCACTATGAAAGAAGCTGTATATCGCCGTTATAAACGGCTGCATGAAGAAGAGCTGCCTTTTCCTCAACTGGTGATCATTGATGGGGGAAAAGGACAGCTTGGCGCAGCACTCGAAGCAATAGATGAACTGAAGCTCAAGGGTGACATCACCTTTATTGGTCTTGCCAAAAATGAAGAAGAAATATTCTTTGCCGGTGATAAAGAATCGTTGAAACTGCCCTACAATAGCAGCAGCCTCAAATTTATCCGGCGTATTCGGGATGAAGTACATCGGTTTGGAATCACCTTCCATCGGCAGAAACGAAGCAAAGGGACATTCAAAAATGAGCTGGGAGAAATTAAAGGTATCGGGCAGGCAACTGCTGAAATTTTACTGAAAGAGTTGAAGTCGGTAAAGAAGATCAGGGAGATTATCAGGGAAGGGAGAGGTGAACAGGTAATTGGAAAACTAATTGGTAACCCAAAAGCAAGAATATTGATCCGTCATTTTGCCGGGTAACACCATTCCTGTAAAAAAAAATGGGGCCAGAATAGAAATTCAGCCCCGTTTTTAAAATCCAATATCCTATGAAAAACCGAGACGAAAATACAACAATTCTTCAATTTTCCTATAGGACTTTTACGATTTTTGAAAGTTTTTTTCCCATTGACAATGAAAAAATAAGAAAAAGAAAAGCCCCCTTTAAAAGGGGGCCTTGGTATCTTGAAAAACACAATATGGATTAGTACGACCAAAGATCTTGTTCAAAGTTGAAGATCTTCTCTTTGATGTTTTCTCCTTCCAGCAGCGCCAGGATGGGATCTTTGATATACTGCCTGATATTCTTATTGGCAGCATTGTCCATTGTTGATTTAAGAATATAACTGGCGAACATGCGGCTTTCAAACAATTCTTCCCATGTCATCCGGCTTTGGCCCATATTCTTTGGATTGTACACTTCATATTTTGCCAAAGTAGCCCTTAGGTCAGGATAGTAGATCCAAAACATAACTGTCTGGCCTCTTTCTTTACCGTTTTCAGCATAAACAGTTTGCACCGGGGCTATACCCAGAATTCTGCAAAACATTTTGCTGGACTCCCTGTCGAACACCCATTCTTCTTTTATCCTGAGTTTAACTACACTGTTGGGGTCAAATGTTTTAAGTGTTACAACCCTCGCCACAATCTTGCTGGGGTCATTGATATCTACCCTGTCGGCAGTGTCATAACCACCGGCGGTTTTTTGCGCCAGTTCATCCATGGAAAGGGGTGTGGTAAACCTGTCATCGGTAAAGGCAGTTACATCGCCTTTCTTCACGGCTTTCAGGAGAATATTCAGGAATATCTGGCTGCCATTATCATCTTCTGCCTGGTAGCGGAAGGTCTGGTTCATTTTTTCTCTTAAATCCAGTTCCCTCCACACTTTTTCAGCAAAAAGGGCATCATCCCAGCGCAGGTGCTCATAAGGCAAAGGTGTACGGGCCGTCAAACTTCCCTTATCGAAAGCATTATCATTTCTCAATGATGGCTTAGATACGCCGGTTCCTGAACCTGCTGTATCGTAGGTGATCGGCACACTTACATTCGGATTGTAAGTCGGCGGTGCAGTATTATTATTATTCTGCTCCTGGTTTCCCTGGTTCTGGTTCTGATTTTGATTGGTAGGATTGTTCGTTCTTCTCCGCGGCTGACGCTGCGCCTGCGAATCAACCCATAATCCTGCAACCAGGACCAAACACACACCGGCTTTAATAAGATTGTTCTTCATGTATTTACATTTACTTGATGTAATAAACCAATGATGGCACTTTCCTGTTTTCGCCATCTTCACCCTGCACCCTGATATTGTCGATATAAACAGTTTTTCCGGCCTTTACCTGATCCCTCAGGATCTGCTGGGCTTTGGGACTGAAAGCATTACCTGTACAAACTGCTTCTACAATATCTCCGTCATCGCTGTCAGTACTGATGGTAAACTGCGTTACTGTGTACTTCAGGTCAAAAGGAAAATCCTTTATCCAGGCAGCTACACCACCCTGTGCCCTGAAGGTTCCGGCCGGTACATTCTCACCGCTGGCAAAACCACCGATCGTGGCCTGGGCACCGGGGATACGACGTACACGGAACTGGGCTACACCCATTGTCTTTCCATCCACTGTAACGGTGATCTTGCAATCATCGCTCTGCTGCGTTACTCGGGCCACATACTTACCGTTGCCAACCCTTGTTAATGATCCGCCGGCACCTGAGATAGAGGCCTGCACTTTATCATCACCGCCACCGCTGGCAGAAATGCTCACCGGGTTATCAACGCCTATGTAAAGAACATTCATTTTGTCAAGCGCAATGGATGCATTGGCCGAACCCACTGTGTACTCCACATTTACTTCTTTCACCTCTTCCTTGCCGGTGGTTTGATTGAAATAAACAATCTTAACCGGTACACTGCGGCTTCCTGCACCACCTGCCTGTGTTTTATAGAGGGCAAATCCTTCTTCACCAATAGG
This sequence comes from Chitinophagaceae bacterium, assembly GCA_036275415.1. GTDB lineage: Bacteria > Bacteroidota > Bacteroidia > Chitinophagales > Chitinophagaceae > JJ008. The sequence goes on from DASUDW010000319.1 coordinate 12,903, forward strand.
CACTACCGTACCACCGATACTGATAGTAGGCTTTGCCGCTTTACTAAACGCTCCGACACCGGCTTTTATTTCAAGCTCCTGTCCGGGCATCAGGTAATTAGAATTCTGACCAACAATGGCAGCGTAAGAATCGAAAACCACTTCAACACTTCCTACTTTGTTGTGACAGAAAGCAACTACTTTATTTTCAGCGGTTTTTACGTCATTTTGAAATTTGCTCAGGATCGTAAGACCGGCTACAGTAGGCACCATGTTAAAGTAAGCAACATCCCAGGCCTTTGTCTTTCCATCACGGCCGGGAGGATTGGACAAATCGATCTGAAGGGAATTTTCAAACTCTGTTTTTATGGCAGAGTCAACCCCAAGGATATTTGTCTTATACTTAGTGAGCATATCAAATAATTTTTTACCCTCACCTTCTTTTACCATTAACTTGGTTACGATATCCAGGTTATCTTCTTTGAATTGCTTATTGGGATCTGTAGCGCTGCCGCCTGCAGCAGTTAATATTTTCTTCTTAAGCTCAGAGATATAATCGTATACCTGCTTGGAATAACTGACAACACTCTCTGCCTTGGGTAACCATATATTGGCTCTTTCAGCGGTTTCCGGTTTCGTTGTTTTTTCTTTCAACGAAGCCATGATGGTGTTGGTCGATTTATCAACAGTAGTATTGGTATTCTCTAAACTGCGGTTTACTGTTTTAAAGGCATTGAGGATCTCAGATGATACGTTCAGTGCCAACAGGGCTGTCAGCACCAGGTACATAATATTGATCATCTTCTGCCGGGGCTCTTTAGGTAAAGCCATGACTATTTAGGTTTAAATTGGATTATGAATGATGACTCTTTTAAATCTTCTTTAGTTACAGCTCCTTAGTTGCGACCCTGCATAGCAGTAAGCATATTACCATAGATATTGTTCAGGCGGCCCAGGTTAGTAGCCAGGTTACCGATTTGCTCCTGTACTCTTTTGGCATCCTCAGCACTGTTCAGCATCTGGGTAGCTGTTTCAGACAGCTTGCCATAGAATGAATTCAATGCCTTCAGGTGGTTATTGCTTTCCTGCAGCTCCAGTTCGTAAATCGTATTCAGAGAAGCCAGGTTTTTAGTCAGCACCTGTACCTGCTCATGGAACACTTTTGCTCCTTCAGTAGCAGTATTGAAAGCACCTACTGATCCGGCTGCCATGGTGTATGCATCTTTTACTTTTTCCAGCTGGCCAGTAACTTCTCTTGTTTTAGTAGTAAACTCAGTTGTGGCAGCAATCGTATCGCCAATATTATTTAATCCGCCAACTGTGGTATTCAATTGTTTGAAACCATCGCCCAGGCGCCTCATGGTATCAGGGGTAATGTCAGCTTCTGACAGCATTTTGTCCATAGCGCCAAAAGCAGCCCTGGATTTTGCACCGGCAATTGAAAACTGCTCCTCGTCATGTGAAGCATCTTTTATAGGCGGGTATATAGCATATAAAATACCGTACAATGTAAAGATGATAGCTTCTGTGGTCAAACCGATCCACAGCCAGGTATCCGCATCCGCTGCGTGAGTGATCTTTCTGAGGGCTCCCCAGATTACAAGTGCCGCACCGAATGATACGCCTACGTCTACCCATTTGCTAACCTTAGATGGAATTGCTGCTGCCATAAAATTGGATTTTTTAAAGTGGTTTTAAGTTGAAAGATTGAAAGTGACAAAGAAGAGAGGACAGGTTTTATAACTGCCCTCTCAAAGTTTTTATTTTAACTCTGGTCAAATTATTTTTTGCGGCCTTTTGGCGGAGCTGCCGGTAAGTCAATTACACAACGGAAGCCGATGTAAGATTTGGTAGTATCCTGGTATTCATAAGTGCTGGTACCAGTCTGCAGGTAATAACCCACATCTTTCCAGCTACCGCCACGGATGATCTTACGTTTCATCAGCGGAGGATCATCGTCCTTTGCATTCCAGCGTACATCCGGGTTCATATCATGCTGGAAGTTATTACGTCCTTCATAATAGATAGAGGATGTCCATTCAGCCACATTACCTGACATACAATAAAGACCGAAATCATTGGGCCAGTAAGCATCGGCACGAACAGTGTAGAAACCACCATCTTCAGGATAATTACCGCGGCCGGGTTTGAAATTAGCCATCAGACATCCCTTCTTGTTACGGAGATAATAGTTACCCCAGGGGAACATAGACTGTGAACGTCCGCCACGGGCTGCATACTCCCACTGAGCCTCTGTAGGCAGGCGGAAGTCTGATTCCTGTGTACGCTTCTTTGAATCAAGATAAGAGTTCAGCAGGTGTGTTCTCCACTCGCAGAAAGCTGTAGCCTGCTTCCAGCTTACGCCAACCACAGGATAGTTTCCAAATGCGGGGTGAGAGAAATATCTTTTGGTCATTGGCTCATTGTAAGAATAAGAGAAGTCACGGATCCAGCACAATGTGTCAGGATAAATAGGTGTGTCTTTCTTTACAATGAACTTGGAACGGGGCTTGCCGGCGTTTTCTCTTTTGGCAGCCTCTTTCAGGTCAAATACTTCTGAATGGTAAATGATCTTGAAAGGATCTATCTCTTTTTTTCCGAATATCCTGTCTTCCGGGGGCAGGATGACATCCGTACTGCTCAATTGCTCCATTACTTTGGGATCGCCCCATTTCATCTGCTTCATTTTGTTCCAGTCAACATACTCATTACCATCAGCTCCGGCCTTTACATAACCCATTTTACGGGCTACTACTGAGTCGCGGACCCACTGTACAAACTGGCGGTATTCGTTGTTGGTAATTTCAGTGGCATCCATCCAGAAGCCGCTGATAGAAACAGAACGGTTACGGGCACTAAAGGCATATGCAGGATCCTCATCGCTGGGACCCATATGGAATGTACCCTGTGGCACATACACCATTCCCGGAGGTTTGGGAAGGGAGTATTTGCTACCCGGGGCAACACCATGCACCTGTCCATCATTAGGCAGGCTTCCGCCTTTTCCTTTTCCATTCTTCTTTCCCAGGATACCACAACTTGCCAGAACAGTCATGCAGGCAGCTGCGTACAGGGCGTAGTAAAGGTTTTTCATTTTCATACACTTAAGGGGTATTGGGCAAATATAATGTTTTGACTTGTTTTGAGACACAACGTTAAAATTTATTTTTTTCTATTCAAAGCGCCTTTTACGGGGTAAATTTTCTAACGATACAGAATCTTGTTTTATTGTATCGTTAAAAAAAATATTAGCGGTTTTGCGTCTTGTTTATCAGCAACATAAGTTCATTTTCGGAAAATACGGGACGCTGGCAGGTGTAACTACGACAGAGGTATATCGCTGTTTCACTATCGGCAGGCTTTCCGGCCAGTAACGGGTAGCTTTCATCTGCTTCTGTCGATGTCATGATAATGCGTTGAGGTATATATAGTTGTATTATTTTTTTTAGCATGTCTTTAGCTCCGGTGCCAACGATCGCAATTTCATTGGTAGCCGTTACCATCTCCAGTAAGTGGCAACACCAGTTGCCAAACGAGGTAGGATACCTGACAATAGCCATTCCCAACGAAGCCACCAGCCCTGCACTGCGTTGCTTCCAGTCAGTGCGGTTTAAAAGCAGGGAAAGCTGCCACAGATTTTTTGCCATCACAGCATTGCCGGAAGGTACCGCACCATCATAGACTTCTTTTTTCCGGACGATAATATCTTCCTGGCCCCTGGTGGTGTAATAAAAAAAGCCTGTTTCTTCTTCACTGAAATGTTCTATGACATGTTCAGTGAAAGCTGTTGCTTTTTTGAGCCAGTCCTTATCTCCGGTCACTTCCTGCAAGGTCAGCAGTGCTTCGATTAAAAAGGCATAGTCATCCAAAAAGGCCGGATAACGGGCCACATTATTCTTCCAGGTATGGAAAAGAGTATGGCCAACATCCGAAAAATTGTTGAGCAGGAAATGCATATTGGCAAGGGCCATTTCAAGGTACTCCTGCTCTCCGGTTGCCGCATAGGCTTTGCTGCAGGCGGTATTCATCAGGGCATTCCAGCCCAGCAAAACTTTGTCATCCAGTAAGGGACGGACCCTTTGCTCCCTGGCAGTCAGTAATTTGTTTTTCCCATTCTCAATCATTGCCTGCAGGGCTTCGGGATCCATATTGTTTTCGGCAGCAAATACCTGCAACGGCTTCTTTACCCAAAGTATGTTATTGTGCTCCCAGTTGCCTTCATCGGTTATATCAAAATAGCGGCAAAAAATGGCAGCCTCTTCGCCAAGCAGTTCTTCTGCTTCACTTAGGGACCATACATAAAACTTACCCTCTACTCCTTCGCTGTCGGCATCAAGGGCCGAATAAAATCCTTTATCCGGGTGCAGCATTTCCCGTTGAATGAATTGCATCGTTTGCCGGATAATTTGCCGGTACCGGTCTTCTTTTGTGAGTTGATAGGCTTCGCTGATCACTGATAACAGCAATGCATTATCGTACAACATTTTTTCGAAATGCGGCACCAGCCATTCGCTGTCTGTAGCATATCGGGCAAAGCCGCCACCCACCTGGTCATAAATACCACCATCAATCATTTTATCGAGGCTGACCAAGGCCTGTTGCAAAGCCTCTTCGTTTTTGGTATGATGATAATAGCGCAACAGGTACTGTATTGAAAATGTTTGCGGAAACTTCGGTGCCTTTCCAAAACCACCCCATTGCCGATCGGCAGATTTCATTAAATTCTGAAAGGCCTCCTTTGCTTTATCTGCAACAAAAATTTCTTCTTCCGCCACTTTCTTTAGCCCAAAAGAATTCGCTTGCAGCAGGTGCTCCGTCAGGTTTTCCGCCTGCGCATCTATTTCGTGCCGCCGCTCCCTGAATGCCTGTACCACACTGTACAGCACTTCTTGCCAGGAAGGCCGGTTAAAGGCCCGTTGCGGGGGAAAATAAGTGCCTCCGTAAAAAGGCCTGGCATCAGGTGTCAAAAAAACATTTAAGGGCCACCCGCCGCTGCCTGTCATAGCCTGTACGGCATCCATGTAAATATGGTCAAGATCGGGACGTTCTTCCCTGTCTATTTTGATGTTGATGAAATGCTCATTCATGATGGCGGCCGTAGCTTCATCTTCAAAACTTTCCCTTTCCATGACATGACACCAGTGGCAGGCCGCATAGCCAATACTTACCAATATAGGTTTGTTTTCTGCCCTGGCTTTTTGCAAGGCCTCTGCGCCCCACGGATACCAGTTTACCGGGTTATGGGCATGCTGCAGCAGGTAGGGACTTGATTCCGATGCCAGTTTATTGGAGTGTTTTGCCATACTAATAGAGAAAACGATTTTAACCTCAGTGGGTCGAAAAACAAAAGGGCACCTTCAAAGTACCCTTTTTAAATTATTATTGGAAGTAGAATTATTTCTTTTTGGCGGCAGAGGTAAGAAACTGATCCAGCGCTGCCACCATACTGGGTGCCTGGGGCTGGGGCGCCTTAATGTCTAGTTTCAATCCTGCTTCTTCTATAGCCCGGGAAGTATTACTGCCGAAAGCACCGATAAACGTACCGTTTTGCCTGTATTTGGGGATATTGTCAAAAAGGCTTTTTACTCCGCTGGGGGTAAAAAAGCATATGACATCATATTCATTCTTTTGCAAAATCTCCTTTACATCGCTGCTTACACTACGGTACATAAAGGCGAGGGTAAACTCACAATTATTATTCTTCAACCAGTTTACGATCTCATTATCCTGCTGGTTTTCGGAACATACATACAGGAATTTCTCATTGGCCTTGTGCTTGTTGATGACATCAAACATGCTTTTATTGGTGCCATCGGCCCCGTAAAAGACCTTCCTTTTTCTGTAAAGAATGAACTTTTGCAGGTACAGTGCCACTGCTTCAGTAATACAGAAATACTTGGTATCCTGTGAAACGGTGACCTTCATTTCTTCACACATCCGGAAAAAATGATCGATAGCATTACGACTGGTAAAGATGATTCCTGTAAAATTCTGAATTTCAATCTTTTGTTTGCGGAAATCCCGGGCCGGGATCGGCTCCAGTTTTATAAACGGTTGAAAATCCAGTTCTACATCGTATTTCCGGGCAAGCTCAAAGTACGGAGACTTATCACTGTCGGGCTTCGGTTGGGTAATCAGGATTTTCTTGATCGCTTTGGCCTGCACATCGGCCTTTTTAACCCCTGTTTTAGTCATTTTCGGTTCGGCTAAAGTTGTGCGCAAAGTTAAGCAGATTAACCGAAATACAACAACAAGGCCTTGTAAACCAGTAAAAGAGGCGCTACTTCAAAAGCAGCAAGGTATAATAAAAAATGAAAGAGGTTGACCCTGACCTGATTACGAATAATCCCGAATGATAAAATAAGCCGGTAGATAAATATACCGCCCAATAAACACCAGGATAATGTAAGGCCTGTATGGTATACATCTGCCCGGGAAAAAGCTAACAAAACCAGGAAGGGCAGCAGTAGCATACCCATCATTTTATTGCTGATAAAAACAATAAACAGGTACGACTCGGCAGCCTCAGACATACTGAATAACCAACCAGAAATTTTCAGCCCGATGAATTTGACCAGGTAGATTAAAGACAAACCAATGCAGGCATAAAAAAATATGATCCAGAAATCTGATGCAGGGCTTACGGCAAAATGCTGCAGCATGAAACTTATATATAAACCGGCACTTATTACAAAGAACCCGTTCAGCATCAGTGATGGTAAAGGTGTTTGCATGAGCTGGTCCCTGATCTGTCGCTGCTTAAGGGTAGTACGGAAAAACAAACGGAACAGGTCACTGAAATACTTGGGAAATAACTGTCGTAATACGGCAAAGACTATCAGCAGGAATACCAACAGGTAAAACAACAGCTCTTTTCCCTGTACTAATCTTTTATCTGATAGCGGCGGGGCCACGGCCTTTGTTTTAAAATCGAAGTAAGGATGATGTTGCAGTATCAACCAGGTAAGCCTGGCCTGGTTTTGAATCACATCACCAGTGGTGAGCCATGCGGAGTCGCTTTGCGGCTTTCGGGAAACAGAATCTGCCGGAGGCGTAGCTGCAATAACGGTATCTGTTGTTAAGGTAGTATCTGCCTGCACCAGCGAATCGGGCCGGGCAGTCAACGAAGTATCCGCCGGCAGTTGCGCAACTGCTGTAAAAGATAAAAAGCAAAAAAGTAAAATGATAAACCGGCTCAATTAGTGAAGTTGTGGCGCAAAAATATTGAAGGGAACAACTAATCGCCTATTGTTTTTAGAAATAGTTCACAAACCCGAAATGAATTTTCGATTGCCGCAGGTTGAATTCTGTATCATTTCGTTTACCTATAGCCCATGCCAGGTTAAAAATGCCGGCCTTTGTTTCAAAAGCCAGACCCAGGCCGGTGCCGAAATAAGTATAATCCAATTGTTGCCCGCGGCTGGCATCCCGGCCCCAGCCGCCATCTGCCAGTACAAAGAAGAAAGAATTCTGGCCTACCAGATAACGGTATTCCAGCGTGGCCACGGCAAACTGCGACAAGTATTGACTTTCTTCATCAAAACCACGCAACAGTTTATAGCCGCCGATCTGGAACAATTCATTACGGAAAATATTACCGCTTTGAAAAAAGCCCCCGTTCAACGCAGTTTTTACAGTACTGCGCTGGTTACCCAATGGAAAATATTTGGCTGCTGTTAACCGAAGACGAAACTGGTAGGTCTTCAGTTTCACCGTATCATACAAACGGTCGAAATTGAAAGACGGGTCATTCGGGTCTTTTAAATCAAGGATTTCATTGTTCTTTTTAATTTTCTTTGTGCCCACGGAAGTAATTACCCTGATATCATTGCCTTTTCTCGGGTTGAAGCGGTAGTCTGTATTATTGAATTCATAATCCACCCCTGCTGCCATAGAACTAATATCCGCGGAAGCCGGTAATCGCCGGGTTTGTACCACCTGCGGTCCGTTCACCCCGCCCTGGTTTACAATAGTGGAAAATCGCTGAAAGAAAATTTTACCCGACTGGTTAGTGCTGAGTACATATTGTGCACCGACCTGGAAGTTGACATTCACAAATGAGCTGTCCTTTCTAAACATATCAAACGCAAAATCAAGCCCGAATGGTGAGCGGAAGAGATAAGGTTGCTGGTATAAAAAATTCAGCCGTTGTGATTCCACCTGCAGTGCCTGGAAGTTCAGGCCGATTGTTTCACCGGAACCCAATGCATTTTTCAGGTTCAGGTTTCCTTCACCGGTGATAAGCATTTTTTTCGAGGCCAGTTGGTCGTTATTGGGTAAAAAACCAACCAGGATATTGACCTGGCTGCTTTTTTTCTGTTTCAGGTACATATTCAAAACTGACCCGGTCCCCAGCATCGTAAGGTCAGCAGGTTTTTCTTCTTCTACATAGGTAAGCTCCCGTATTTTTTTATTGATGCGCAGCAGCTTTTCTTTACTGTAATCACTTCCGTTTGGAATATCCAGGTAGCGTTGCAAATAATTGTTGGAGATTTTGGCATTACCATACACCCGGATGCTATCTATCTTATACAAAGGACCTTTGTTCACTTTAAGCAATGCCACCATTTTATCTTCATCCAGTTGAAAACTGTCCAAATACACTTTGGCAAAAGGATAACCCGTATTCTCCAATTGATTCAGGAAACGTTCCTGCCAGCTTTGTACCTGTGAGAAATCCATTGGCTTATTATCAAACATTTTGGGCCGCCAGCCTACTGCATCGAGTAGTTTTTCATCAACACCGTTTGTGGTTAGCCGGGCCCAGCGATAAAGTTGGCCGGTATATAGTTGTATAAATGTAGTATCCCCTTTTGTATGCAGGCTGTCGACAGACGCCGTTACATATCCTTTTGCCCTTAGGGATGCTGCCAGGTTGTAAACATATTCCGTACTGTTCATGGCAGCAGTAAACTGCGTGGTTAATCCGAGTTTCGGAATTGTTGCAGCAGACAGGCTATCGGCTCCGCTGAAAACCAACAGGTATTTGTTTTGACCCATCAGGGAATTAGCTGACAGGAGAAGGATGAACACCGATATTTGCAGTCTTGATTTCAGCATCTGGCTTTTCGCCCGGATATTTTATAATTCACTAAATTATTCAATTAATACTAAACAGTTTTGGCAGGTATTTATATTCATATCCCCTTTTGCCGCAAAAAATGCCATTACTGCAACTTTCATTTCACTACATCACTTTATTATAAGGATGACCTTGTAAAGGCTTTGGCAAAGGAAATAAGCCTGCAAAAAGATTACCTGCAAAATGAAGCAGTTGAAACCATTTATTTTGGCGGCGGCACCCCTTCTTTATTGGATATCGAAGATGTAATATTGATTTTAGACCAGGTCAACCGTTATTTCCGGGTAACAGCTAACCCTGAAATAACATTCGAAACAAATCCCGATGATATTGCAGCAGAAAAATTAATGGTCTGGAAAAAAGCAGGCATCAACCGGCTGAGCATAGGCATACAAAGTTTCTTCGAAGAGGACCTGCAATGGATGAACAGGGCACATAATGAAAAACAGGCAAAAGAGAATTTATTGCTGGCAAAAAGATATTTTGATAACATCACCATCGATCTTATATATGGCACACCCGGGCTTAGCAATGAAAAATGGAAGCAAAATGTAGACACTGCCATTGCATTGAATATACCGCATCTTTCCTGCTATGCATTGACGGTGGAGCCTAAAACACCGCTCGATAAACTGATTCGTCAGAACAAGAAAGAGAATGTGAACCCGGATAAGCAGTCGGAGCAATTTCTGATGCTGATGGAATGGATGGAAAAAGCCGGGTATGAACATTACGAGATATCCAACTTTGCCCTGCCGGGCTGGCGAAGCCAGCACAACTCCTCTTACTGGAGTGGCAAAAAATACCTTGGCATCGGTCCTTCAGCACATTCGTATAACGGAATAGAAAGGCAATGGAACATTGCCAATAATAACATTTACATTGAATCAGTAAATGAAGGAAAAATTCCTTTTGAAAAAGAAGAGCTTACCGCCACGCAGCAACTGAATGAGTATATCATGACTGCCTTGCGCACTGCAGAAGGCATTGATGTAAGCAGACTCAACAAGGTCGAAGCAGACAGCCTGTTTCAAAAAAGCAAACGATACCTTGAGTCTGCCTTAATAAAGGAAGATAACCATCATCTTATTTTAACCCGGGAAGGAAAGCTGCTGGCAGATGGGATTGCAGCTAATTTATTTTTTTGAATCCCTTTGTGTATTTGTGGACTTCGTAGCAAACACTTTCAAAAACCGCTAGCCTTTCTTTATCCAGGCCACAATTATATTCAGTACACAACCTATTGCCACCAGTGAAGTGAGAATAAAGTTGAACCATTTCATCGGATAGGGTTTGGTGGCTCCTTCCTTTCTGCTTTCTGCCCATTTGTTGAAATCAAGGACATTCAGTACAATTAATACCACTGCAGCAATCAGAAACAATACCTGGAAAAACTGGATCATGGAGCATCGGTTTAGATGCAGTGAAGTTAAAATTTTACTTCAAGTACAAGAACGGACTTCAAAAAATTATCGTTTGGCTGATCGCTGGCGGCTATAATGCCAAACCTGCTTTATTACAAGACAAAGAACCATTATCAAAATAGCTGAAGGGACAAATCCATGGTACGAAAGTGGCATAGGGTAACCTTTACCCTTCAGACCAACACCTGCTCAATTCGTTTAAACCCTTCGGATGGTTTAACATTTTCCCATAAAATACGGTAAATCGTCTCAGCAATTGGAATGGAGGCTTTCACCGCTTCATTGATATTATAAATACAACGGGCGGCATTATGACCTTCTGCCACCATGTTCATTTCCAATTGTGCCGACTGCACTGAATACCCTTTGCCGATCATATTTCCGAAAGTGCGGTTGCGGCTATAAAGGGAATAACAAGTAACCAGCAGGTCGCCTAAATAAACGGAAGCGGCATAGTTGGGTGTTTTTCGGTGGGTGACCGGATCTTCACCCTCATGCTCCCCTACTGTAATATGTTCGGCGCCGAATTTTTTTAAGAAACCAGCCATTTCATCCGCAGCATTGGCGATATATACACTCAGAAAATTATCTCCGTAATCAAGGCCATGGGCAATACCTGCACCTAATGCGTAAATGTTCTTTAAAACAGCAGCATATTGCACACCCAGTATATCATGGTTCACAATAGTATTGATATAGCTGGTATTGAAATGAACGGCAATACCCGAAGCTGTTCCTGTGTCAATGCCGGAAAAAGTGAGGTAGGATAGTTTTTCTGCCGCTACTTCTTCTGCATGGCAGGGACCCAGTACGGCAAAATAATTCTCCAGCGGAACATGGAACTTTTCCTGCAGGTAATAATTGAGGAGTATATTCTTATCAGGCAATAACCCCTTTATGGCAGAGATCACTTGTTTACCGGACCAGTCTGCAGGTTCCAGTTCCTTCAGTGCATCTTCCGCATAAGCTGAAGGAACAGCCACGACAATAATATCCGATGCGTTCACCACTTCTTTTACCGAAGCGGACATATTCAATAAAGAAATATCAAAACCGGCTGTCCGGAGATAATGCGGATTATGCTGGTGTTTCCTGAAATAATCAATAGACTCCGGGTTTCTTATCCACCAGTTGATGGGATGACGGTTGTCTGTAAGAATTTTGGCCAGTGCCGTTGCCCAGCTGCCATTACCAATGATACCGAAAGCAGAACCTTGATTCATTCGTTTAACCAGTATTGATAATGATAAAGGTAAATGGATTAGTAGTAAAAAATATAATGGATTGAAATATCACTGAGTTCTTTCAATCGATTATAATCTTAAAAATTTCCGTTTCTCTATTTTTCAAATAATTTATCCCTGGTTACTACTTTTACTTTAGCACCGTCTTTCAGTGTTTTACTGATGGCATTATAGGGAGCAGATACCACTTCATCACCTGCATTCAGTCCGCTGAGTATTTCTATGTAATTGATATCCTGAATACCGGTTTTTACAACAGCCTTTTTAACCGTACCGTCTTTTTGTAAAATAAATACCACTTCTTCCAGTTCATCTACATTTTCATAGCCGGTGGTTACATCTGCTTCATCACCTTTGTTTTCTTTTTCCTCTTTTTGCTTGTCGGCCATGCTCTTATCACTTCCCTTCACCCTTGCATTGACAGCGCCGATCGGCACGGCCAGCACATTATCCACCCGTTTGGTTTTTATATCGGCACTGGCATTCATACCCGGCCTGAATGGAAAAGTATTATTGGCTAAATCCTGGTAAGAAGATTTATCCAGCCTGATCCTGACTTCATAATTGGTTACATCATTGGCCGTAAGAGAGGCAGCAGAAGTCTTGGTACTGCTGGCAATTTTTGTAACCACCCCTTTGAATTTCCGGTTATTGTAAGCATCCACTTCCACGTCAGCAGAATCACCGATATTGATCTTAACAATATCATTCTCCCCGACATCCACCCTTACTTCCAGAACGGCCATATCGGCAACGGTCATCATTTCGGTACCGATATTAAAACTGTTACCGGCCACCCTCTCCCCTTTTTTGATCTTGAGGGAAGAGATAACTCCATCCATAGGTGCAGTAAGGACGGTACGGCTCAGGTCTTTATTAGCCCTGCTTAACCCCACCTGGGTGGATTGTACCCCTGCTTTCAGGCTTTTGATATTGTTCTGCGCAGCCGTATAATTAGCCTTAGCAGACCGCAAGGTGGTTTCATATTGTTCCAGTTCAGCTTTGGAGATCACCTTATCATCGTATAATTTTTTATAGCGGTCAAATGTTTGCTGTGCCAGTTCCAGGTTTGCCTTCAGCGATTCCAGTGCCGCCTGGCTGTTATCAACGGTAGCGCTGCTCTGGTTAACCCTTGAAGCAGCTTCATCTCTTTGCAGGGCATAGATATCAGCATAAATGCGGGCCAGTATTTGCCCTTTTTTCACACTGTCTCCTTCTTCCACATTCAGTTCGGTCACCTCACCGGAAATATCCGGACTGATCTTCACTTCCACTTCCGGGTATATCTTGCCGCTTGCATTCACTGTCTCAATGATTGTTCTTTTTGAAGCCTTTTCAATGGCAACTTTTTCCGTTTTCTTGCCACTGCCACTGATTGCTTTGCCGATAATATAAACAGCTGCTAATCCACCCACAACAATCAACGTCCATTTTAATTTCTTATTCATGAAATGATATTTAATATTTTATTATCTCTTTTCTGCCTCTACCTCTGCTTAAAAGAATTGACGTGAACTAAAGCTTTAAACCCTGGCCCTTATAAAATTCCAGCAACTTCATTTTAAACACAAAATCATATTGTGAATACAGGGCCTGTATTTTTGCCCGCAGCACATTGTTCTGGCTGTTTACAAGATCGTAAGTCGACAATAAATTCAAGGCATACCGCTTGCTCGCAAAATCATAGGCTTTTTCTGCCGTTTGTACCGATTTCTTATCCGCATTATATTTCTGGATCGCTGCCGTGGCATCGTTATAGGCCTTGTAGATATCCTGTTTCAGTTGCAGGTCACCCTGCTCCTTTTGCAATTGAAATTGCCGCACATTCAGCTTGCTCCTTTCCCAGGCTGTACGATTATTGAGTCCATTCATGATGGGTATACTGACCCCGACTCCGATACTCTGTGTAAAGTTGTTATTAAGCTGTCTTCCAATGGGAATATGAACCCTGCCTGTCTGAACAAGCGTTGGAGCCAACACATTAAAATTGGTCCCGTTTACATTTACAATGGCACCGGTGGGCTTAAATGGCCCGGTAATATATTCCGGTATTTCTACATTCACATAATTGGTACCTAATCCGATAAAAGCAGTAAAAGTGGGGTACATCATACCCCTTGCAGCTGTAACCGATTTTTGTGCCGATTGTATCCGCAATAAATTTACTTTTTGCTGAGGCAGTGTACTGGTGGCTATTGCATAGACTGCGTCAGGTTGCAGATCAGCAAGGCTTTCAACAGGTATTCTGTCGATAGGCGGCGTTTCAATATCAAATGCTGCACCGGCATCTAAATTCAGCAAAGCTTTTAACTGTAACAGGAACTGCTGCACACTTGCATCAGCTGTTACCAATGCTGAACTGTCTCTGGCCAGTTGGGCTTCCAGTTCAGCGGCATTTAATTCAGGTAATACACCTGCTTCTACTCTTTTCCTTGTAGATTCCAGTTGGGTAGCCGTTTGAGATACCTGCACTTTTGCAATGTTAACCTGTTCCCTGGCCAGCAGGGTTTGCAAATAGGCTACCGCCACATTCAGGGCAATATCGTCTTTGGCTTTTTGTATTTGCTCTTTATCTGCTTCCCAGCTCAACCGGCTTGCTTCCACCGTATTTTTCTTGGAAAACCAGTTGAAGATGGTTACCCCGGACTGCAGTTGCATACCCAGGTTAAAGAAATTATTATCCACCAAAACCCCCGTTGTGGGATTTTCGGAACGTCCCAGCCGGTAAACTGAATTTCCATTAAAATTGAGAGTAGGCAATTGCCCGGCTTTGTTTTGCTTGTAAGTAAGTTCGGTAAACCTGGATTGCAAATCCGTTTGCCTGACAGAAATATTGTTTTTTATGGCATGGTCAACACACCGGCGGATATCCCATTTTTCCTGGCCGGGTAACAGAGAGAAACAGATCAACCCTAAAACCAGCAATATGCTCCTTTTCATAGGCCGCAAAAATAGTATGATTATACGGCCTTCTTTATGATTTTTTACAGGCGGAAACTACAGTTTTGTCAGTGCCTGATCCAGGTCGGATATAAGGTAGTCAGGGTCTTCCAGCCCCACATACATCCGGATATACCGGTGTTCCTTTTCCGAGGGGTCAAAATCAGCTGCCGGTATACCGGCGCATTTCGGAATCACCAGGCTTTCATGCCCTCCCCAGCTCACTGCCATCATGATATGGTGCAATGATTCGCAAAAACGAACGATATCATCCCGCTTTTGGGTTGTAAGTACAAACGTAAAAAGCCCGCAGGCATTCTTCATCTGTTGTTTCGCCAGTGCGTATTGCGGGAAAGATTCATCAAAGGGAAAAAGCAGGGATTCCACCCGGGGATGTTGTTTCATGAAAGCAACTACCTGGTGGGTGGTTCGGGTAATCCGTTCAATCCTTGCCGGCAATGTTCTGAGGCCCCGGATTAGCAGCCAGGCATTAAAGGGTTGAATGCCGCTGCCAATATTCAGGTATTCACTGTCAAATATCTTCTTCATCATGGCATGGGAACCGCTGAGTACCCCGCCCAGCGTATCACTATGCCCACCGATATACTTGGTGGCCGTTTGCATGGCCATATCAATTCCCATTTCAACCGGCCGTTGGTAAAGCGGCGTACAGTAACTGTTGTCGATCAGGGTAATGATGTTCTTCGATTTGGCAAAATCCGCTACTTCTTTTATGGGCTGCAAGGCAAAATCCCAGCTGTTGGGGGATTCCAAATAATAAAAGCTTGTATTTTCTTTCGTGGCGTTCTGCCAATTTTCAATTGAAGTTCCATCGATATAAGTAACTGAAACATTAAACCTGGGCAATATCACATCAAACATCCGCTGCACCCATGTATAAGGTTTGGCAACCGAAACAATATGATCGCCGGATTTTATATTGGCAAAAATGCCGGCAAAAATGGCTGCAGCGCCATTATTAAAAACCAGGCAGTCTTCAGCGCCATCTAGTGCGGCTAATTTTTTCCGAAGAATATCAACGGTGGGGTTCAGTCCGCGGCTGTAGAGATAACCCGCCATCTCATCTTCAAAAGCCTTACTTAAATCTTCAACTGTTTTAAAAGCAAAATTGCTTGTTTGAATGATAGGCGGGGCCACAGCATTAAAATACAGTTCTCGGTCTTCGCCCAGTTCATTGATGATTTGAGAAATATCCATTGCTTCAGGTATTAGAATTGGCCCTTCGCCTGCCGGCAGTGAGAAAATACAACAACATAAAACCGGCCAGCACACAGGTACCGGTCAGGGCAATATAAGGAGTGTTGGAAATGATACTGATGCAAACGAACACATAAGCTGCAATAAAAATCAGCGGCAGCACCGGAAAGAACTTCATTTTGTAAATACCGGTACCGTCAAGGTGCTTTGTTCTTTTGCGCAACATAAAAATGGTAGCAGCGGAAGTACACATACCAAAGGAATCCAAAAAGATGGAAAAGCTGAGAATTTTTTCAAACGTATCGGCAAAGAATAAAACCACCACACACACAATGGCATAAATGGTAAGTGATGTGACCAGCACCTCTTTCTTCTCGCTTTTCATTTTAAGAAAAGAAGGCAGCACACCGTCCTCACTCATGGCATACATTACCCGTGGGTTACTGAGCATGGAGCCGTTTACATAAGCCAGTACAGACAGGAAAAGCAAAAGGGAAAAAACATTGGCTCCGTCAGGACCGAACATTTTACCTACGACCACCGATGCTATTTCCCCGGTATTTTTCATGTTTTCAAAACCCACAATTTTATAATAGGCAATATTCACCGTGAGGTACAAAAAAATGATAACGGCAATACCAATAAAAATGGAACGGGGAATTGTTTTGCTGGCATTGTTAACCTCACTGCCAAAATTGATCGTTTGCTGGTAGCCGCCGTAAGTAAACGATACAGCAATAAGACAAATACCAAAAGAAGAAATCCAGTTTTGCCAGCTGATGCTTTCGTTGCTTCCGGTTGCAGTAGTCCCGGCAGCATAAGCATCGGGATAAAAAAGAGACATTATCAGCAGCAATATCATCCCGATTTTGATCAGCATCAGTACGGTTTGCGTTTTGGCACTCATCCGCAGACCCAGCATATTGATACCATAGAAGAGAAAAATAGCCCCCATCGCAATCACCACTTTTATCCAATTGGCAGCATCGGGCCCTATTAGTACTTTACTGATATATCCTGCCCCGATCAACGCTACACCAGAAATAGAGGCTGCGTTGGATATAAGTATACTGCAGTTGAGCGCAAAAGCAATCGATGGGTGAAACGCATAGGAAAACACTTTATAATAACCGCCGGTTACCGGGTACCTGGAGCCTATCTCTGCATAAGTTAATGCACCACATAAAGCAATTACACCACCTGCGATCCAGGCTGTAAAATAAATGGTGGGGTTCAACGCTGCACCCGCAGCATCTTTCGCTGTACGGAAAATGCCCATGCCGATCACCAGGCCGATAACGATCATGGTGAAGTCAAACAGTCCGAGTTTACCTTTTGCAGTCATGGCTTGAAGATACAAATAATGGTTCTACCTTTATCAGTTGATAATCTATGAAATACACCGCCTTACTTTTTCTAATTACTGTAATAAATAAAATTACTTTCTGCCAGCAGGAAACACAGTCCGACTCTTCTGCATTATTGGAAGAAGTTACCGTAAGGGCATTTGAACAAAACCGGAATCGGGATAAAACGGCGGCATCTGTAACTTTTATAGAATTCAATAACGGCGACAGAAATAATAAAACCTCATTGGTGAATGGGTTCAACACAATGGCAGGTGTAAGAATGGAAGAACGGTCGCCGGGCAGTTACCGCATTAATAGCAGGGGCAGTTCCCTTCGTTCACCTTTTGGCGTAAGAAATGTAAAAGTGTACTGGAACGATATTCCGATAACAGATCCCGGAGGCAATACGTATTTCAACCAGTTTGCCTGGAATAATTTCGGGTATATAGAAATTTTTAAAGGCCCCGCCGGCAGTATGTACGGAGCCGGCACCGGTGGCTTGATCCTGCTGCAGAATTTTGAAAGATGGCAACCCGGTGTAAGTTTAGAATACATTACCGGCAGCTATGATCTTCAGAATATTCTCACTTCCGCCCGATTCGGCAAAAAAGAAAATAAAAACCAGCTCACCTATGCACATAATCAAACTGATGGTTACCGCATTCAATCTTCCCTCAGAAGGGACAACTTTTCCTGGATCTCTCAACTGAAAGTATCAGATAAGCAGCAGATAACCGCCTCTGTATTGTTTACAGACATGTACTACCAGACACCGGGAGCTTTAACGCTTGCTGAATATAACTTAAACCCCAAAGCAGCAAGACCTGCTGCCGGAGCCTTTCCTTCCGCCGTAAATGCAAGGGCTGCTATTTATCAAAAAAATATAACAGCAGGATTTACCAGTACTTATAACATAAACTCATTCATAAAAAATTCAACTACACTTTATGGCGCTTTTAACCAGGTAAAAAATCCGGCTATACGTAATTATGAAAGAAGAAATGAACCCTCCTTTGGCGGAAGAACCGTTTTAACCCTGCAGAAAAAAAGAGATTTTCAGAACAGCTTATTATTAACAGCAGGAAGCGAAGCGCAGGCGGGCTGGTTTAATACCCGGGTCACTAAAAACAGAAATGGCGATCCTGATACTTTACAAACAAATGATGACATCAATTATGTAGTTTACAATCTGTTTATACAAAGTGATTGGGTAATTAATGACAGCTGGTATATTAACAGCGGCATAAGCTGGAACAAAACCAACGTTTCATTCGCCAGGCTGAGTAACTACCCGGTAATTAACCAAACAAGGATTTATCGCAACGAATTAGCGCCAAGAATTTCACTGAAGAAAAAAATCACCAACAGTTTCTCCATGAAGGCCACTGTTTCAAGGGGCTTCTCACCTCCTACTATTGCCGAGCTGCTTCCATCCACCGGTATCATTAGTACCAATCTTGAAGCCGAATATGGCTGGAATTATGAAATGACAACAGTGTATGCATTATGTAAAAACAAACTGCAACTGGAAGCCACCGGGTTTTATTTCAGGCTGAAGAATGCACTGGTGCAAAGAAGGGATGCAGCCGGCGCTGATTATTTTGTAAATGCCGGGGAAACCAGGCAAAAAGGGCTGGAATTAACGGCTGATTTTCGAACAGGTTTACGCAGTACAATTTTTGATTACTGCAATATCAATGCTGCCCTGACATTAAACCAGTTTCGCTATGGAAACTTCAGCCGGGGAAATGAAAACTATTCGGGTAAAACTATCCCCTCAGTTCCGGCAAGGACTTTTTCATGGCTGGCAGACATTCAATTCAAAAAAGGGGTTTACTCCAATACCACCTATTATACTGCCTCCTCCCTTTTCCTGAATGACGCCAACACGGCATCGGCGCAGGCTTATCATTTATTGGGCTGGAGGATTGGCTGGAAAAAAACAATCCATAAAAAATACAAACTGAATTTTTATACCGGCGCTGATAACCTGCTGAATGAAACGTACAGCCTGGGGAATGATATCAATGCTGCAGCCGGCAGGTATTATAATGCTGCACCCAAAAGAAATTACTATGCAGGTATTGCCTTACAATGGATAAAACAAGCGAAATAATTCCCTAATATTTCATGACCGGACACCCCAGCAAATCCTTTTTACCAATACGGTAACTTAAGCCTGCAGATAAAGTGTGGTAATGATCATTTCTATCAGGGTTGGCAGCTTTACTGAATCCATCCAGGTAGTCGCTGAAGAGAAAACGATAAGACGACTCCGCATGTAAGGCTATTCTTTCCGTAAAACGAAAGCTGACACCGGCACCCACAGGTATTACGGGTAATGACCGTGGGGGTGTTTGCAATTGGTCTTCTGCAAGTCTTTCAATAAGCTGCGGCTCTGCTGTAAAGTGTGATCCGACAAAACGGCTCCAGTCCCGGCTGATGCGTAAAAAACTGATGCCGCCTCCTGCAAAAAGATAGGGTGAAATCCGCCGGGCGGCATAATTATCGGCCAGTGGATGCCATAAAAATAAAAGGCTTAGTTCCTTTACCGGTGAGGTAAAATAAAAATTGCGGAACCGACGGTATGCAGGGAGTTTATATAGTGAATCATCACCTTTTAAACTACCCACAGCAAAATTGGCCCTGATTGAAAAAGAAGTATTGAGTAAATAACTGCCAAAAAGGGTAAATCCCGGCCTCGTGGTTTCAAACGAACCAAATTGGCGGGTGGTAAGGTCGCCCTGGTAAATAAAACCGCTTAACTGGGCCCCCACTTCATACCTCGGCCGGTTGAGCTGTGCTGATACAGACAGCGACAATAAAAAGATTGACACAAATAAATAGGGGAACAGGCTGTTGTTCATAGTTTACATTTTTAAAGAAAAGCAATGGCCTTTCATTGTTATGAAATAACAGCAGCTTTGGTATAAGAATGAACGGATAGGTTCAGAAAAAGAGGTCCGCTGACAATTCAATGTCAACAATTCAAATAGAAGAAAATAATAAACGGGATTTTTAGAAATGCTCCATGCAGGTAGTAATCAGACCCGAAATACACAGCAAAGTTTATTCCATAAAAGACTTTTTATCTAAAAAATTCAAATCATACCCGCTGCCACTTTCATAAAACACACCTAAGGTTAAAATAAATAAGGTAATTTAATAATTACTTACTACTGTGAATAACTCTTTCAACAAAACACAACTAACCTCCTACATTTGCAGCGGTTTGGTTTCCTGCATCTAAAATATGCGGGATTAAAAGGGAAATCCGGTGTACTTGTCTGCCAAAGGCAGGGAGTCCGGTGCTATCCCCGTAGCTGTAAAACCTCCAACTCCAATAGGGGAGTATTGGAACAGTTTCAAAATAGATCCACTGTCCCGCAATAAGCGGGATGGGAAGGAAAAGAAACTGGGGTTGAGCCAGAAGACCTGCCAAATCAGCTTAAGAATTTTTCAGCTTTCGGGTGAAAGGCTTGAAGATTTAAGGGTGTAAGGGCATCCTTTTATTTTCTACTTTTTTATTTCCTGGAAGCAGTCACACAAAATTTCATGTAAAATGAAAAGAAAATTTTTTGTGCTGGCTGCTGTACTATTCAGCACACAGCTACAAGCCCAGTCAGACACCACTTTATTGGAAGAAGCCGTTGTTACGGCCAACAAGTATGAAAGGAAACAATCAGAAACAGGTAAAGTAGTAACGGTAATCACCCGGCAGGAACTGGACAAAAACAGCGGCAGAACCCTGGCTGAATTATTAAATTCAGTGGCTGGTGTCAATATTATCGGGGCAAATAATATTCAGGGTACCAACCTCACCGTTTCCTTTCGCGGATCTTCTGCCGGTAATGTATTAATACTGGTAGACGGCATACCGGTTAACGACCCTTCTGTTATTACAAATTATTTTGACCTCAATTTCATCACCCCCGGCCAGGCAGAAAGAATTGAAATACTTAAAGGAGGACAGTCAACCTTATATGGGTCAGATGCCGTAGCTGGTGTCATTAATATTATCACCCGCCGTCAATCACAAAATGGTGTAACCGTTAATGGTAATTTTAGCGGTGGCAGTTTTAACACCCTTTCTCAACATATCGGGCTTAATGGCCGTACAAATAAAACAGTCTACGGCATAAACTATTCACATACCAGTGCTGATGGTTTTTCCGCCGCCAATGATTCTGCGGGTTCCGGCAATTTTGACAAAGACGGGTTCAATCAGCATGCTGTTTCGGCAAGGCTGGGGTTCCCTTTATCCAAAAGCATTACAGCCGATTTCACCGGTAATTACAACTATTACAAAACCGAATTAGATGCCGCTGCTTTTACCGATGAAAGGGATTTCACCGCTATAAACCAAAACAGGCAGTTTACAGCCGGCCTTCAGCACAGGCACAGTAAAGGAGCTGTCCGTTTCAACTACCATTATAACTGGCTGCGCCGGGCTTACCTGGATGATTCATCCTATAAAAGCAGCCCCTATATTGATTATGTAAAAAGTAATTACATAGGCGCCACTCATTACTGGGAGTTGTTTGCCAGCTGGCAATTGACCCATTGGGAGATACTCACCGGTATCGATCACCGGCTGAATAAAACAGACCAGTGGTATTGGTCCACCGGCGCATTTGGGCCCTATGCACCCCCAAAACTCAAAGCGGAAATGAAACAACTTAGCCCTTATGCCTCCATAATATATAAATACAAAAAATGGAACCTGGAATTGGGCGGTCGTTTCAATAAACATTCAGAATATGGCAATAATGTGACCTTTACTTTTAACCCGTCTCTGCGACTCAATAAGGTAACAAAACTCTTCGCCAACGTATATTCCGCCTTCAAAACCCCTACCCTTTATCAGTTGTTTGATGATTTTGCCGGTAACCCGGCTCTTGATCCGGAAAAAGGCATCATTGCAGAAGCCGGTGTTTCCCTTACTAAAGAAAAAATCCTTTCAGCAAGGCTTACCGGCTTTTACCGCAATACCACCGATGCAATAGTATATACCTTCAACCCGGTAAATTTTACAGGCAGGTATTTAAACGCCGGCAGGCAAACCAATTATGGTGCTGAAGCGGAAGCCAGGTTGCAAAAAGGACCATGGCAGCTGAACCTGAACTATACCTATACAAACGGTAAAACAACTTCTGCCTTTGACGGTACTGGCGCCCCTGTCGGCAAAGACACATCCTATTTCAATCTCTATCGCATACCCAGACATGCCCTTAACCTGGAAGCCGGCTACCGGGTAAACAAAGCGTTGAGTGTGATAACCAGGATGAGAACTGTAAGCAAACGGGAAGAGTTTATTTATAGAGCTACACCTGAAACACTGGATGCATATACCACATTTGATGTGTACGGTGAATACAAGTTTGACAGCCGGATACGCTTATATATTGACCTGAAGAATATAACTGATAGAAAATATTTTGATATACTGGGCTATAATGCCAGGAGGTTCAATATAACTGGGGGGGTCGCCTTTCAGCTCTGATTTCAGCCGAATGAAAAAGCAATAAAACATCCGGCAGCAAAGCGGTTATACATCATATAACTACATTTGCACAAAACCAGCAATCATGCAATTCAACCTGCAGGAATTCCTGACATTGACTTTCACCTTGTTTGCCGTAATCGATGTGGTGGGTTCTATTCCGATGCTCATATCGATCAAGCAAAAACTGGGGGATATCCATCCGTTGAAAGTGACACTGATATCCGGGGCCTTGATGGTGCTCTTCTTTTTCATCGGCAAACCTTTTTTGAATGTATTGGGAGTGGATATCCGTTCCTTTGCCGTAGCCGGCTCTTTTGTCATTTTTATCCTTGGTCTGGAAATGATACTTGGTATTGAGTTCTTTAAATCAGAAAAAGGGGCACCGGCGGGTACAGTGGTCCCGATTGCCTTCCCGCTGATAGCCGGAAGCGGTACATTAACCACTATTATGTCGCTAAAAGCAACCTTTGAAAGAAGCGACAAGAACGAATACATGATCCTGCTGGCCATATTAGTCAATCTGATCGTTATATATATTGTTATTCGTTCGCTTAACCTGATTGAAAGGGTATTAGGAAAAGCAGGATTAATGGCGGTGCGAAAATTTTTTGGCGTAATTTTGCTGGCTATTGCAGTAAAGGTATTTGCCACCAACGCACCGGGATTGATGAAATAATTTAGATTTTATTTTGAACAGACTCAATCTAAAATCGACAATCTAAATTCATCAATTTTTTGACCTCTTAGTATAATGCTTGCCTGCCGATAGGCAGGGATAGTATAAGTGTTGTTGAAGAATGTCATTAAGTTGTAATAAGTTCTTATAATTGGCCTCGTAGTACAATGGATAGTATAAGAGTTTCCGAAGCTCCAGATACAGGTTCGATTCCTGTCGAGGC
>DASUDW010000320.1:0-7185 GCA_036275415.1 Chitinophagaceae bacterium
GGGTAATGGCGCCATGCTCAGCTTTGATATTGCCGGAGGTGAAAAGGAAGCATTTACCTTTTTAAATAATTTGAAACTGATAAAACTGGCCGTGAGCCTCGGCGGCACGGAGAGCCTGGCAGAACATCCTGCTACGATGACACATGTGGATATTCCTGATGAGGAGAGAGACTATTACAACATCACTCCCAAACTGATCAGGTTGTCCGTAGGTTTGGAAAATTACCAGGACCTGATCTGGGATATTGACCAGGCGCTGGATAAAGTTGATCACCTCCATCCGCATCATAATACAGAATTTACTTTTTAACAACTTCCTCTTATATGCATAGAAACAGCCGCACACATATGCGGCTGTTTCGTCTATTATGATATGAATCAGTGTTTTTAATGAATTAGGTCACCTGTGGTGGAAGCAATCGTTTCTAATTTTCAACGCTTTTTGATAACTCCCGGAGTGTCAGGAACCAACATTATTTACCGTTGAAATAAACGATCATGTCCCAGAACGACATTACCAAACCAGTTGACCTGCTGACCCATGCAGAAGGTACAGGCCCTCTACGTTTTCGCCGCCCGGTGTATATGGATTTTATGCCACCCTGTAACAGTGCCTGCCCCGCAGGCGAAAACATACAGGCATGGCTCGCACATGCACAGGCGGGAAATTATTTTGAGGCTTTTCAAACCATCCTGGAAGACAATCCCTTTCCGGCCATCATGGGCCGGGTTTGTGTGAAGCCCTGCGAAACGGGTTGCAACAGGAACCATATTGAAAGTACGGTGAACATACATGCCGTTGAACGCTTCATCGGTGATGAAGCCATCCGGCAAAAGTGGCCGGTGCAGTTCATGTATGAGGAAACGAAAAAAAGGATTCTCGTTATAGGCGCAGGCCCGGGCGGATTATCAGCAGCCTATCACCTGGCGAGAATGGGACATACTGTGGAGGTATATGATGCCGGTAAGCATCCTGGCGGGTTATTGTGGACAGGTGTTCCGGAGTATCGTTTGCCGAAAGAGATACTGGATGCAGAAGTGGAACGCATTGTAAAAATGGGGGTGAAGATCCGGCTTAATTATAAAGTACAGGATGTACTCACCGAAAAACAGGCAGGAAATTTTGATGCTGTTTATATTTCAATCGGTGCACAGGTGATACATGATGAAGGGTTTAAGCAGGACGGTTCCGTTTATATCACCGATGCCTTCTCCTTTTTTAATGAAGCAAAACAAAACAATTCGCCTTTCGTCCGAAAAAAAGTTGTGGTGTATGGAGGCGGTAAACTGGCATTGTACCTGTCAAGGGTTTTAAAACGCTTCGGATCCGAAGTAGCTGTGTATTTCCCCGGCGATAAAAAGATGATGCCAGCCTATGACTATGAAACAGAAGATGCGCTGGCCGAAGGGGTGGAGGTACAGTTGTACCGCAGCATCAGTAAGATCGAAAAGAAAAAGATCACCCTGGAAGTATTGAAAGTAGAGAAGAATAAGGCTGTGGGAACGGGTGAACTGGAAGAAGTGGAAGCCGATGTACTGATCAATGCGAATAAACAGGAAGTGGATTCAGGTTTCCTGCGTGCCATATCAGCAATAAAAATAAATGATGACGGCACGGTTGTGATTGATGCGCAGCGTATGACCGGTCATGAAGGCATTTTTGCGGGCGGTGATATGCTGCCCGGCGAAAACAGGAGCTCCACCATCGCCATTGGTCATGGTAAAAAAGCAGCAAAATATATCCATGGTTACCTGATGGGTAAACCCTACCAGAAACCTGATAAACACCCAACAGCCAGTTTCCGCAAACTGCATATGTGGTACAAAACCGATGCGCCGCAGAAAGAGCAGGATAAACTGAAGCCGGAAGTAGCTGTAAAAAGTTTTGAAGAAGTAATTGCGGGACTTTCAGAACCCGAAGCAAGATTTGAGGCACAGCGCTGCCTGAGCTGCGGCAACTGTTTTGAGTGCGATGGATGTTTCGGCGCCTGCCCCGAAGATGCCATCATTAAACTGGGCAAGGGCAACCGTTATAAATTCAATTACAATGCCTGCACCGGTTGTGCCGTGTGTTATGAGCAATGCCCCTGCCATGCAATAGAAATGATTCCAGAACCTGTTAATTCATCAACTGATGTCAAATAAAAATAAGATAGTTGCAACCATCGATGGCAACGAAGCGGCCGCTTATGTGGCTTATCGTATCAATGAAGTGTGTGCCATCTATCCCATCACCCCTTCTTCCACCATGGCTGAACTGGCTGATGAGTGGGCCTCCAAGGGAATAAAGAATATCTGGGGCAATGTGCCCGATGTGATCGAGATGCAAAGTGAAGGCGGCGCTGCCGGTACCGTTCATGGCGCTTTGCAAACCGGCTCATTGACCACCACTTTCACTGCTTCGCAGGGGTTGATGCTGATGTTGCCCAATATGTATAAAATTGCCGGTGAACTGACACCTGCCGTATTCCATGTAGCCGCCCGTTCATTGGCGGCGCAAGGCCTCTCCATTTTTGGTGATCACCAGGATGTAATGGCAGCAAGGACCACCGGTTTTGCCATGCTGAGTGCTGCATCTGTTCAGGAAGCACATGACTTTGCATTGATTGCGCAGGTGGCATCGCTGCGTTCAAGGATCCCTGTTGTACATTTCTTTGATGGTTTCCGCACATCACATGAAGTCAATAAACTCGAACTGCTGAGTGATGAACAGATCAAAGCCATGGTGCCGGATGAGCTGGTAATTGCACATCGCAAAAGGGCCCTGAACCCCGAGAACCCATTTATCCGTGGCACGGCACAAAACCCCGATGTATATTTCCAGGGAAGGGAGACGGTAAATAAATTTTACAATGCCATGCCCGGTATCATGGAAGAAGTGATGAAAGATTTTGAAAAACTGACCGGCAGAAAATATGAGCTGTTTGAATATACCGGCGCTGCTGATGCCGAATATGTAACAGTGCTGATGGGCTCCGGTGCAGAAACAGTGGAAGAAACAGTGAAGGCCCTGAATAAAGCAGGTGCCAAAACAGGAGTGATCGTAATCCGCCTGTTCAGGCCTTTCTCACTTGAACATTTTATTAAAGCCTTACCGGCTTCGGTGAAGGCTATTGCTGTATTGGACAGGACCAAAGAATCCGGTGCAGCCGGTGAACCCATGTACCAGGATGTACTGGCCACCCTGGTGGAAGCTTTGCAGCAAGGAAAAATAAAATCATTGCCCAAAATTGTGGGTGGCCGCTACGGGCTGTCATCAAAAGAATTTACACCGGCAATGGTTAAAGCCGTGTATGATGAACTGAAAAAAGAAAACCCGAAGAACGGTTTTACGGTCGGCATCAACGATGATGTAACCTTTACCAGCCTTACCTATGACCCTTCGTATAAATTAGATGAAAGCGAATGGAGGCAGGGGCTGTTCTTTGGACTGGGTGCCGATGGCACAGTCGGAGCTAATAAAAATACCATTAAGATCATTGGTGAGAATACTGACTTGTATGCACAGGGTTATTTTGTATATGATTCCAAAAAATCAGGTGCCAGAACTGTTTCCCACCTGCGGTTCGGCCCTAAGCCGATAAGGGCCCCTTACCTTATTTCCAAAGCAGATTTTATCGCCTGCCACCAGTTCAACTTTGTGGAGAAAGTGGAGATGCTGGAATTTGCCAGTGAAGGTGCTACTTTCCTGCTCAACAGTCCTTATGCCAAAGAAGAAGTGTGGGATAAACTGCCGGGCCAGGTACAGCAACAACTCATTGATAAAAAAATTAAGCTGTATGTGATCGATGCCACTACTGTTGCCCGGGAAACAGGCATGAGCGGCCGTATCAACACCATCATGCAGACCTGCTATTTTGCTTTATCCGGAGTATTACCAAGAGAAGAGGCGATCAAAGAGATCAAAAAGGCCATTGAAAAAACCTATTATAAAAAAGGGCAGAAAGTAATTGATCAGAATTTTAAAGCGGTAGATGCCACCCTGGCCCATTTGTATGAAGTGGCTATACCTGAAAAAGTTTCTGCAAAACATGTTGACCTGCTGACCGTTTCGGACAAGGCCCCTGAATTTGTGAAAGAAGTGACAGCCATGATGATGGCCGGTCATGGTGATGATATTCCTGTCAGCAAGATGACAGTGGACGGCTCATATCCCAGCGGCACCACACAATGGGAAAAGCGAAATATCTCCGACCTGGTGCCTGTTTGGGAGCCGAATGTTTGTATCCAGTGCGGTAATTGTGCTTATGTATGCCCGCACAGTGTGATCAGGGCGAAGTTTTTCCATAAAGATTATCTGAAAAATTCCCCGGATGATTTCAAGGCAGCGCCGATCAATGCAAGAGGTTTCCCCGAAACACAATATTCCTTGCAGGTGTACCTGGAAGACTGTACCGGATGTAACCTGTGTGTGGAAGTGTGCCCGGCCACAGATCCGCACAACCGGTCCCGTAAGGCCATCAATATGGGTGAAAAAGAACCCATACTGGAGCAGGAGAAAATGAATATTGAATTCTTTGAAAACATTCCCTGGAATGACCGTTCAAAGATTGATTTCTCTACCGTGCATGGGGCTCAGTTCCTGGAGCCATTGTTCGAATTCAGCGGCGCCTGTGCCGGTTGCGGTGAAACACCTTACCTGAAATTATTGTCGCAACTGTTTGGCGACAGGCTATTGGTGGCCAATGCTACCGGTTGTTCCTCTATTTACGGAGGTAACCTGCCAACCACACCGTGGGCAAAAAATAAAGATGGCCGTGGCCCGGCCTGGAGCAACTCCCTGTTTGAAGACAATGCGGAGTTTGGATTGGGTATGCGCATCACAGCCGATAAGCAAGTAGATGTGGCGGCTAACCTGTTAAATGAATTGAAAGGCGAACTCGGCGAAGCCTGTGTAAAAGAAATTTTGGGCGCCAGCCAGACGCTGGAGTCAGAAATCGTAGAACAGCGGAAAAGGGTAGAAGGCCTCAAAGAAAAACTGCGCAACATGAATTCACCGGCAGCCACGCATTTGCTTTCTGTAGCTGACCAGCTGGTTCGGCGTAGTGTGTGGCTGGTGGGTGGAGATGGATGGGCATACGATATCGGGTATGGCGGCCTTGACCATGCGTTGGCCAGTGGCCGAAACATCAATGTGCTGGTACTGGATACAGAAGTATATTCCAACACCGGTGGCCAGTCATCCAAATCAACACCAACAGCGGCTACGGCAAAATTTGCAGCCGGTGGTAAAACAGTTGGCAAGAAAGACCTTGCCATGCAGGCCATTTCATACGGAAACGTATATGTGGCAAGAGTGGCATTTGGCGCTAATCCGCAACAGGCCCTGTTGGCCATGCGGGAAGCGGAAGCATATGACGGACCTTCCCTGATCCTCGCATACAGCCATTGTATTGCACATGGGTATGACCTGAAGAACGGACTGGATCAGCAAAACAAAGCGGTGGCAAGCGGTCACTGGCCATTGTTGCGCTACAACCCGGTGTTAAGAAAGAAAAACCTGAATCCGTTTGTACTCGATTCGCCCCGGCCAAACCTGCCGCTGAAGGATTATGCGTACAATGAGTTACGCTACAAAGTGCTTACAATTACCAATCCGGAAGCGGCCGATCAACTGATGAAACATGCACAGGACCTGGTGAACCTGAAATGGAAAACATATGAAGAATTGGCTACCAAAAAGGCCAGTGATTTTGTACCGGTAGCTTAAATCAATGTAGTATGGAAGGGATCTTTATAGCAGCCAATGAAGTGGCCTATTCCGACGGGTCGGTGGTCAGTAAAACCATCATTAAAAAACCGGCCGGTACGGTTACTTTATTTGCTTTTGATAAGGGGGAGGAATTGTCGGAACATACCGCCCCGTTCGAGGCGTTGGTACAGGTGCTGGAGGGGGAAGTACAGATAACGATCGGGGGTGTACCGCATCTGCTGAAGGCAGGCAACGCTATACTGTTGCCGGCCCATGTGCCGCATGCAGTCAGGGCCACCGAAAGGTTTAAGATGATGCTGACCATGATCAAAGGCTGAAAACATTGATTAAAAATAAATAACCCCGAAATGAAAATGTTTAGTTCATACATGGGATTGAGATTGCCTTCTCCCATAGTTGTTTCCGCCTGCACTTTGTCGGAGCAAACAGACAATATTGTAAAAATGGAGGATAACGGGGCCGGCGCCGTAGTGATGTTTTCCCTGTTTGAAGAGCAGATCAGGATGGAAGAAGCCCGGTTCAAAGGGGTGGTTTCCGAAACAAGCTATGCTTTTCCGGAAGCGCTGGATTATTTTCCGGACCTGGATGATTTCAATGTAGGCATTGATGATTACCTGGATAATATACGAAGGGCCAAGGAAAGGGTGAATATCCCCGTTATCGGCAGCCTGAATGGTATCACCGCCGAGGGCTGGATTGATTACTCCCGGCTGATTGAACAAGCAGGCGCTGATGCCCTTGAAGTGAATATATTCTTTATCCCCGGCGATATTGCCATGTCCTCTGCTGAAGTGGAACACCGGTATCTTAATATCATTGAATCTATCAAACAGGAAGTAAAAATACCGGTTGCTGTAAAGCTGAACCCTTATTTCAGCGCCATGGGCAATATGTCCCTGCGCATGAAAAATGCCGGAGCCGATGCGTTGGTGTTATTCAACCGTTTTTACCAGCCCGATTTTGATATCAATGAACTGGTGATAAAAACAGACCTGCACTACAGCGATTCCAGTGAGATTCGGCTGCCGTTGATGTGGATTGCCTTGTTGTATAACAAGGTGAATTTATCACTCGCTGCCACCACGGGTGTGCAAAGCGCCGTGGAAGTGGTGAAATACCTGCTGGCCGGGGCTGATGTGGTGATGACCGCCTCCTCCCTGTATAAAAACGGTATTCCGTACCTGAAAACCATGAACAAGGAATTGCAGGACTGGATGTATATGATGGGTTTTGATTCTGTAGATAAGTTCAGGGGTATTATGAGCCAGCAAAATGTATCTGACCCAACCGCTTTTGAAAGAGCTAATTATATAAGAATCCTTGAAGGTGTAAAATAATATGAAACCGGATGATCGCATAATTCAATTTATCAGCAAGCAAACCTGCGCCAATGTATGTTGTACAGATGAAGCAGGCCATCCTTATTGCTATACCTGTTTCTACTCGTTTGACCCCGAAGAAATGCTGCTGCA
>DASUDW010000321.1:0-5377 GCA_036275415.1 Chitinophagaceae bacterium
GGTGCAGGTGGTTAGCTGCAAATCATACAGGCAGCAGGATTCCGAACTGCCTGATACCCGCAGAAGAGGTTCTATATATGTAAGTGCCGATGAATCCTTTAAGCCGATCATCGATGAAATGGTGAAAGTTTATGAATCCAATTACCCCGGTACCCAAATCAATGTAACGTATAAAACCGAAGCAGAATGCCTGCAGGATATGCTGGTGGACAGTATCCGCATGGTGATCACTACAAGAATGTTCAGCCGGGAAGAAAAAGAATTTATCGTTGATTCATTACGAAAGGCGCCATCCGGTATGGTAGTGGCCCGGGATGCTATTGCAGTAATTGTACCTCCGGGCTCGCCGGATACTCTTTTCACCATGACAGAAATAAGGGAGATCCTTACCGGTAAGTATAAGAAAAAGTTAATTCCCATTTTTGACGGCGTAAAAGCAACCAGTACGGTACGTTTTGTCATCGATTCAATATTAAAAGGGGATAGCCTGACTCCGCTTACTATGGCGGCCCGCAGCAGTGAAGGTGTGATAGACTATGTGTCAAAAACCCCTAATACGGTAGGATTCATCGGTGTAAGCTGGATTGGCAACCCCGAAGATTCAAGCCAGTTGAGTTTTTTGAAAAAGGTGAAAGTGGCATCATTGGAAAGTACAGATATACCGGACGCATATGTTAAAGCTTACCAGGCAAACATTTACATTAAGCGGTATCCAATGGTACGGGATTTGGTTTATATATTGAAAGAAGGACATAAAGGATTGGGAGATGGATTTGCTGATTTTATGAGCGGAGAGATAGGACAGATGATATTCAGGAGGGCCTACCTGGCGCCGGGACAAAAAAACTTTGGAATCCGGCCCATCAGGCTGAATGAGTAAAGAAAGGAGTTAGTTATATTTACAAACTTTTTAAAAGAAGAAGTAAAATGAAGAAAACCTTAATTACACTTTTTGCATCAGGTCTGCTATCGGCAGCTGTAGTGCAGGGACAAACATTGCAGGAGGGTATGAGCCACCTCAATGCGGGCCGGGTCAAAAATGCCATCAGCACTTTTGAAAAACTACTGGCAGTTAACCCCAATAATATTGAAGCTATTTACTGGCTGGGACAGTCAAAACTGGAAACAGACGAGATTATGAGTGCCAGGATTGCTGATGCCCGCAGTGTTTATGAAAAAGCATTGCAGGCTACCAATGGCGCCCCGCTTATAAAAGTAGGAGTGGGTCATATTGATCTGCTTTCAGGTAAAACGGATGATGCACGGCAGCAGTTTGAGTCAGCTCTTACGATGACCCGTACCAAAAAAGGTGATGACCCAACAATTGAAACAGCCATTGGCAGGGCCATTACAGATGCCAAAAACGCCGATTATCAGTATGCTATTCGCCTGCTGGAAGATGCCGCTTCAAAAGATCCCAAAAACCCAGAGACATTATTACAATTGGGTAATGCCTATCGAAAGGCAAGACCGGGCGAAGGTGGCGGCGCTGCTTTTCAGGCGTATAAAAAAGCTATTGAATTGAACCCGAATTATGTAGCTCCTTACTTACGACTGGCCAAATTGTTTGAAACCCAAAAGAACTGGGAACTGGTTTTGCAGTACCTGAATGAGGGCATTGCTAAAGATCCCAGGTTCACTGCCGCTTATTATGAGCTGTTTTACTATTACTTCTTCCGGGCAAAGTTTGATGAAGCTGAAAGCTTTTTAACCAAGTTTATTGAAAGCAAGCAGCCCGATGCAGATATCCAGGATCAGTTCCTGTATGCACAGCTTTGCTGGGCCCGTAAAGACTTTACCTGTGCTATCAGCAAGGCCGAAATCGTTTATGTGGCTATGGGCGATGTAACAAAACCCAAGGTATTTAGGTTACTGGCAGATGCTTATTTCCAGAAAAAAGATTATGCCAATGCCAAAAAATACAGCGACCTGTTTTTCCAGAAAAAGAACCCGGATGACTATATCTCCGGCGACCATAAGATCAGGGCTGATATCTTATCCCAAACCGGTGGTACAACGGATGAAATATTCATAAACTACCTGCAGGGATCAGTTTTGGATACCTTATTGTCCTCAAAAATCGATTTCCTGAAGCAGGGCGCTGATTTCCTGAAAGCCAGGGGCGATAGCCTTAGCCGTGTAAGGGAGGGTGACCTTCGCCTTGAAATTGTTAAACTAAAAGGTAACAATGCCGGCCAGCGGGATTTCTTTGATGCAGGTTTCGCCTACTACCAGGGTAAGAATTATGCAAAGGCAGACAGTATTTTTGATGTTTTTACCGAGAAATATCCTGGTGAAGTATATGGCCCGATGATGCAATACAATATACACCGTGCATTGGACAGCACCATGGAAAAGGGCCTGGCAGTACCCTGGGCTGAGAAATATTTGGTGATTTTAGAGCAAGATACAGCTAAGAACAAGAAGAATATCATTGGGGTGGCCAGTTACCTGGCATCCTATTATGCTAATATTCTGAAGGATAAAACAAGGGCATTGGATTATTTGAAGAAAATGCTGGCACTTGACCCTACAAACGAAGTAATTAAAAATAACATTAGTGCCCTGGAAAAAACACCGGCCACCAAGCCGCCTGCCCCAACTAAAGGAACGCAGCCTCCGGCTCCTGCCAAGACAGGTAATCCGAAGCCATCGGCCAAGTCAAAAACAACAACAAAAGTGGTCCCCATAAAGACATAGAACTCGGTTTTCTTCTTTTACAAAGAAAGTCCCCTTACCGCTTTTTAGTGCAGGGGATTTTTCTTTTTTTGACATTAACTGATTATATACAAGGGGTGATA
Organism: Chitinophagaceae bacterium; assembly: GCA_036275415.1. Classification (GTDB taxonomy): domain Bacteria; phylum Bacteroidota; class Bacteroidia; order Chitinophagales; family Chitinophagaceae; genus JJ008. The sequence continues at coordinate 2,802 of DASUDW010000321.1, forward strand.
TGATTTTTTAAATAAGGTATTTTCAGTTGTCCACCTTATTTTTGCCGACAGTTCAAAAGAGCTTATGATTCACCTACTTCAGACAGGTTTGAACACAACAGATGCCGGCTCTTACCTGCCGGTAGCCATACAAGTAATAATAGCCGTTGGCCTGGTTGCCTTTTTGATGGCCGTAACACATTGGCTGGGCCCCAAGCGTAAAACTTCTGATAAGTTGCAGAATTTTACCAGCGGAATTCAAACACACGGAGATGCCCGCCAGCCGATGGCCATTAAGTACTTTTTGACTGCTATCTTGTTTGTATTATTCGATGTGGAAGTGATCTTCTTTTATCCGTATGCGGTGAATTTCAAAGGACTTGGCTGGGATGGTTTTTGGGCAGTATTGATGTTTGTTGGCTTTTTCCTTTGCGGTTTCATTTACATTGTAAAGAAAGGGGCACTGAAGTGGGAAGATTGAGAGTGGGGAATTAAAAATTAATAATGGATAATTAGGAAACTTTTAATGCCTCTGATGGTTTTTAACATGAGCATTATCAATTAACTAATTATAAACTATCAATTAAATGTCTCGTCCAGTATCATATAACCTGATTCAAAAACCCCTGGTTTCAGACATCAGTATGGCCGAAATGCCGGATGGCCACCAGGGTGAAGGGTTCTTTGCAACCTCCCTGGATAAAGTAATTGGCCTGGCGAGGAAAAACTCCATTTGGCCTCTTCCTTTTGCCACTTCTTGCTGCGGCATTGAGTTCATGGCTACCATGGGCTCTCATTACGACCTGGCCCGTTTTGGTTCCGAAAGGGTGGGCTTTTCCCCCCGCCAGTGTGATTTATTAATGGTGATGGGTACTATTGCCAAAAAAATGGGCCCCGTTGTAAGGCAGGTTTACCTGCAAATGGCCGAGCCACGTTGGGTATTAGCTGTCGGCGCCTGTGCCAGCAGCGGTGGTATTTTTGATACATATAGTGTATTGCAGGGAATTGACCAGGTGATACCGGTGGATGTATATGTGCCGGGTTGCCCGCCAAGACCAGAGGCAATAATTGACGGGGTAATAAGAATTCAAGACCTTGTTGGAAAGGAAAACCTTAGAAGAAGAAATACCGATCAATATAAAGCATTGTTAGAAAGCTACGGAATACAATAATAATGGCATTAACTAACGAACATATTAAGCAAAGACTGATTGAAAAATTTGGAGAGCAGGTTGGTACTTTCGAAGAACCCTATGGCATGCTGACTTTTGAAGCGCCAAAGGAAATGAACCTGAAGGTGCTGAATTTCCTTTACGATGATAGTGAATTGAAGTTTCGTTTCCTCACAGATCTTACCGGGGTTCATTATCCTGCCAATACCGGGAAGGAACTGGCTGTAGTTTATCACCTGCACAACCTGGAAGATAATGTTAGGATCCGGTTCAAAGTATTTACCGATATCAATACACCGGATGTATATACGGCAACAGGATTATTTTCTGCTGCCAACTGGATGGAAAGGGAATCCTATGATTTTTTCGGGGTGAATTTTGTAGGCCATCCTAACCTGAAAAGGATTTTGAATGTAGATGAAATGGATTACTTCCCGTTGAGAAAAGAATTTCCGCTGGAAGACCAGACCAGGATTGATAAGGATGATGAAATGTTTGGACGGGGGTAACATCTCGTCGGTAGTTGATAAGGCGGGCTGTTGTAGTAAGAAACGAGAAAACAGAGACCATGTCCGGATTTTTTAAAAGGTACCAACTGCAGTTCGATATTATGTACATTGTAGTTTGGGGATTTTTGGCAGTTAGTGGTTTCTTTTTTGATCATCCTGCAGAAAAGAAAAACCTTTATTTGTTTTTTGGCATTATTGCAACACTGTTAATGATATTTAAGATCGGCGAAGTGATAGAAGGAATCAGAAATAAGAAAGTTGATTAAAAAATAAACTGCTCATTCAGGGCATCAGGCATGACAGAACACGGACATATTAAATTACCGGAAGGCTCGATAGAGAAAACCACTACCACGCTGAACCTGGGTCCTACCCACCCGGCTACCCATGGTGTGATGCAGAATATTCTGGAACTGGATGGCGAGAGGATCGTTTCAACAGAGCAAACTATTGGTTATATACACCGGGCATTTGAAAAGCTGGCTGAACGCCGTCCGCTGGCACAAATCACTACTTTAACCGACAGGTTAAACTACTGTTCCTCTCCGCTGAATAATATGGGCTGGCACATGACCTGCGAGAAATTGCTGGGAGTGAAAACGCCAAAGAGGGTAGACTATCTCCGGGTTATTATTATGGAGCTGGCCAGAATTGCCGATCACCTGATTTGCAACTCAATTGTAGGTGTGGATGCAGGTGCATACACCGGCTTCTTGTATGTAATGCAGTACCGGGAACTCATTTATGAAATTTACGAAGAGGTTTGCGGTGCAAGGCTTACTACCAATATTGGCCGCATCGGCGGTTTCGAACGAAACTTTAATGATATAGCATTCCAGAAACTTGAAAAATTTCTGAAAGAATATCCTGCTGTTCTAAAAGAATTTGAAAACCTGTTTCAGCGTAACAGGATTTT
>DASUDW010000322.1:0-5551 GCA_036275415.1 Chitinophagaceae bacterium
AAAAGGATTTCATCCGATTTAATGCCAACCCCATTCCCCGCAGTTTCACCTATGCCGTAGTTGAGTTCAAACAAGGCCGCTACCAGGTGGTACTGATGGAGAATTTTGTTAACCGCAGGGTATTATTGAAACTGGGAGTAAGAACCCGGGAAAATGAAAAACATCCCAACTACCCCTTACTGGCATGGGATGGCAAAGGAACCCGCCTAGCCGTTTTATACAATGACGAAGGCAAAACAAAGTTCTTTGTGTATGATGTGGTGAATAAAACAAAATTGTGGAAACAGGAAATACAGAAGTTTGACCAGATACAGGACATGAAATATATGCTGGACAATAATACCCTTTTGTTCAGCGGGGTAAGGAGCGGCCAGTCTGACATTTATGTCTACAAAATTGACAAGCAAAGTTTCGAACAGATCACTAATGATGTGTATGATGACCTTGATCCCTCTTTTGTGGCATTTCCCAACAAAACAGGTATTTTATTTTCCAGTAACCGCCCATCCGCACAGGCCGGCAGCACAGACGACTCACTGCCGGGGCCCCATTTTAATATTTACCTGGCGGACAACTGGAACAAATCCGACTTTAAACAAATATCCAAACTTACCGACCTGAAAATGGGCAATGCCCGTTTTCCTTCTCAATATAACCAGTCTCACTTTACGTTTGTAAGCGATGAGAACGGCATCAATAACCGCTATGCCGGCTTCTTTACCACTGAACGGGCCGGGCTGGATACACTGATATTTATAGGCGATGAAGTACTGAGAAATCCTTCTAAAAAAGAAGTGGACAGCCTGCTCAAAGACTGGAATAAAACTGATGTAGATTCCGTTGGCTTTTTCTCCGTTACCAATGACTCCTCTTACGTTTTTCCGCTGACCAACTACCAGAGCAGTATGCTGGAAACCAGGACAGCGGGTGATAACCAGCAGGTGAGTGAAGTGGTGAAACTGGGTGATGTAAAACTGCTGTACCGCCTTAAAGTTGATGAAAACACCCTGCGCCGTAGAAATGTAACGGCAAGGCCCACTGAATTCAGAAGGAAAATGATTGAAGAGGAAAAAAAGGCATTGCGGAAAGAAGCCAATACCGATCAGACACGAAAAGATACACTCAGCAAAAAACAGCAGGACTTTTTTAATACGGGTTTTGAAGAGGAAAAAACAGATTCTGCCCGCACCAAACTGGGGGATGTGGTAAAGGGTGAAGAAATCATCAAGGAGTCCGTACTTAAAAAAGCAAAGCTGTATGAGTACCGTCCTCCTAAATTCTTTAATGATTACCTGGTGAGTGGTTTCAACAATAATGTATTGATAACCCGCTTTCAGCCCTACCAGGGCGGCTACGGGCCTATACAACTCAGCAACGGAGATCCTTTCAACGGAATTATAAGGGTAGGCACTTCCGATCTATTTGAAGACTGGAAATTTGCCGGCGGTTTCCGTATCAGCCCGGACCTGAATAATAATGAGTACGTATTGTCATCACAATACCTTAAAAAGCGAATTGACTACGGTTTCACCTATTACAGGAATGTTATTAAGAATCCTCCGTTATATAACGATTCAGCTGCCTTTGCCAAATTATATACCAACCTTTACCAGGCAACTGTTTCTTATCCTTTCAACAGGATCAAAAGCTTACGCTTCAATGTAGCTTACCGTAGCGATAAATATGTTTCCTTATCCACAGATCCCATTTCACTGAAAGCAAAAGATAACCGGCAAACTTACGGACTGGCACACATTGAGTATGTGCATGATGATGCGGTATCACCCGCCATGAATATCTGGAACGGCCTGCGCTGGAAAGCATATATGGACTTTAATGCCCGGATAACTACTTCAGGGGCTAAAGGACCGAAAGACCACCCCACTACCTTTAATTTCGGTTTTGATGCGAGGCATTACCTGCCCATTTACCGCAACATTATTTGGGCAGTACGTGGTGCCGGAGATTTTTCATGGGGCAACCAGAAGATAATTTATTACCTGGGGGGTGTTGATAACTGGCTGATGTTTGGCCAAAATCAAAAAGTGGATGACAATGGAAATGTTACCTACCGCTATTTTGATCCGGCTAATGTGCCTGACCCGGACAATGCCTATGCCTACCAGTCGCTGGCAGTTAACCTGAGAGGTTTTAAACAAAATGTAGCCAACGGTAATAATGCCGTGGTCATCAACAGTGAAATCAGGGTGCCTGTATTTACTTCTTTCTTCAACAAGCCGATCAATAATGCATTCCTGCGCAACTTCCAGGTTGTTCAGTTTTTCGACCTGGGCACTGCCTGGAATGGCGCATACGATAAACTGGAAAGGCCATCTGTTACTTATGGAACACCGCCCATCCTGGTTAAAATTAAAGCCGGTGGCATTGGCCCATTTGCAGGAGGCTATGGATTTGGCGCCAGGAGTACATTACTAGGATATTTCCTTCGTTTTGATGCAGCCTGGGAAATGAATGGGGTATTTCAGGGCAAACCCAAATATTACTTTGCCATGGGGCTGGATTTTTAACATCGAATTCTATACATAGCAAAAAGATCCTCTACGGGGGATCTTTTTTATTGAAGAGGCTCACTCAATTTCCTGATAGTAAAATAGAGCAAAGTAAGAAAAGTGGCATAACCTGTTGTCATAGCCCATACATACCCGTTATCAAACGGATTGAAAAATAATTCTGTAATACTTATTAGCAACGAAAAGGGATCAGTTATTACATCCCAGCTGTTAAACCGCAGGTAACGGCCAATATATACTCCAAAGGCTGCCAGCAGCATTACAATAAATACAATCAGCACTGAAAATTTTTTACCCCAAAGTACACCCAGTAATTTTTCCATTTTACTTAGTGAAACAATTCCCAGTACTACCCCGTTCCAGGCAAAGGAATAGATCATCAACAGATCAAACCATTTGGGTGCCGTATGAAAACTGCTAAGATGAAAAAGGTCGGTAATGATGTAAAAAGAATTGGGAAAGAAAAGCATCCACACTGCCAATAAACCAACCAGGCTTATTTTATTCTCCACAATAGCAATATTACTTTTGAACCAATGCACAATAGCATACGGGATAAAAGCAAGGAAAAGATTCCAGGGCAGAAAAAGGTACGATAAAGATCCGGTGGCAATTACCCTTATCAAAAACAGCAAACAACTAAAGGATGCCGACAGAAGTAACCAATGTTTAAGTTCGGTCGTTTTACGAAAATTCACTCCCTTTCCATAATTCATCAAGTTCATTGTATTTAAAGTTTAGGTAAAAAAATAACACAGCCGGCAACAAGTGCCACCAGCGCAGATACCAACACCCCAGCTGCTGCTATGTCCTTTATATACTTTATTGCCGGATGTTTCTCAACAGATATAAAATCCATTATTTTTTCGATTGCAGTATTGAACAATTCTGCCATCCATACAAAACCGGTTACAATAACAAGGGTAAGTATTTCTGCCTGGTGCAGTTTTAGCACAACAGACAGGATGATCACCAAAATGGTAGCAACAAGATGTATCACGGCATTGGGTTCACTGCGGAAAAATGCCACGACCCCATCCAAAGCATAGCGGATACTTTTTAACCTGTCTTTCATATGTTTTAGTTTGTAGCCGAATTGAATGGCCAATCCCTGAAAATTCTCTTTTTCAGTGTAACTGTATTTTCCGTTACCAGCTCATTCCAGTTCCATGCATGAAAGCTTGTGCATTTTTTCCCGAGCCGGTAAGCTTCCTTCATTTTGGACCAATACTCCGGCATGGTAATAAAACCATAGATTACTGTAGCCAGTACAGGGAAAGAAACCCTTCCGTTTCCCAGCATAAAACTTTGCAGGCACACTTCCCCCTCATCAGTAGTGTCATAACCCAGCAATACATGTTTGATGTCGTGCCTGGCATAGTGGGGCATCAGGTCCAGGTTTCTTTTCTCCAGGAAATGGTAGAGATCATTTCCGAGTGTTCCTTCCGGCAATTGAAATAATTCGAGTTCTGAATAACGGAAGATCGCTGGCTTACGGACCTTCCGCAACAAAGGCAGCGCAACATTATGAGTAAGCAGCACCAACACCCTCGTACGAAGACTTACAAGCAAATTTTTCATGGCTATACGTTTATTTTACACCCCTGATCATATTTTCCAGTGCAGTGATATGATCTTTAAAAGCTTTTTCTCCTGCACGGGTAATAGAATAAGTGGTATTAGTTTTTCGACCGATAAAACCCTTTTTCACTTTAATATAACCGCTCTCCTCCAGCGTTACCAGGTGGGTAGCAAGGTTTCCATCGGTAACTTCCAGTAGTTGCTTAAGGTCATTGAAATTGATCTCCTCATTTACCATCAGGATGCTCATCACACCAAGGCGGATGCGGCTTTCAAAAACTTTATTTAATCCGGTGATCGGGTTTTTCATGTCAGTTTTTACATCTCGTATTTAAACCACATAATGGCGCCATAAACTATGTGCAACACACCAAAACCAATGGCCCAGAAAAGTAATCCGTTGCCAATAAAAAACATATTGATTACACCAAGCATAATCTCCAGGTAACCCAGGTAGCGAATATCCGAGAGTGTATACTTGCTGCCGTTGATAAGTCCGAGTCCATAAAAAACAAGACAGGCAGGCGCTACAAAACGCCACTCACCATATTTTACCATACCGAGTATAAATAACCCGCCTGTTACCACCGGCACCATAACATTCCACAATAACCGGCGGGATGTAAAATCCCAAAGCGGCAAATTCATCTTCCGGGTACGCTGCCAGGTAAAAAGAAAAGCAAAAAACAAAGCCACTACAAAAGTGATGACCCCAATAAGCAAAAGTCGCAAGGCTACCCAATCTTCTGCACCGTAATTGAAATTTCCGGAAGGAAGATAAGGCCTGTAAGTTGTTAGAATATTACCTGCGAACCAGGCGCCCGCCAGGGCACAGCAGCCGGCCGCAATGCCGCTGAGTCCGCTTAAACTTACAAAGCGGCTGCTACGTTGCATCATCTGGCGGATGTCCTGCAGGCTTTCGGTAGCAGGAGGATTATTTTCTATCATAAAAAGCACTTTGTAATACAAAGTAAATATAAATTTTTATAATTCCTCTTTATTTTTTTCCACTTCTGAACAGATTTGCTTTTATTTTAACAATTGCAGGTTTTGGGCAGGTAGTTTATTTTTACTCCTTTATCTTATAGCTGATGCGAAATTTACTGTTGAGATTCCTCCTGCTGCTGTTACTGGTACCTTTCCAAAGTATAGGTCAGCTAAAAACCATTTCGGGCACCATTAAAGATGCCCATAGCGAAGAACCTGTACCCTTTGCCTCAGTTACCTTTAAAAATACCACCACCGGCAACCAGTCTGATTCATCCGGCAGTTTCAGGCTTGCCGTCAACGAATGGCCATCTGACACACTTGAAATAACCTGCGTTGGCTACCAGCCTTATTATGTAAGGGTCGATACTAAAAAATCGCAGATCTCCCTTACCATAAATCTTGAAAGAGGGACTTTTAGCGAAGGCGCCTCCCTGAAAGTAAAAGTGAAC
>DASUDW010000323.1:0-13018 GCA_036275415.1 Chitinophagaceae bacterium
TCGGATACTGGTAATAAGAAGTGGTTTTAAAATATTACCCGAAATGAGATCATCATAATATACATTTTTCTGACGTAAATGCCCGTCAAGCTGTTGGGCAAAGAGTTCCAAGTTATCAGGGCCTTTTTCAAATTCAATGAACCATTCATGATATGATTTCCCGGCATCACTGCTGACAAACGGGGCTACCGTAAATTCAGTCACCTGTACACCCGTTTCTTCGGCTGCTTTTAATATACTATACTCCACTTCCTCTCCAATTACATGTTCGCCAAATGCTGAAATGAAATGTTTTGTTCTTCCCGTGACCACTAACCGGTATGGGTCTGTTGAAACGAATTTCACCGTATCCCCGATATTATAACCCCACAAACCTGCATTACTATTAATGATCAGCGCATAGTTCTCTCCCACCTTCACTTCTTTCAATGAAAGTCGGGTGGGATTTTCATTAAAGATTTCAGCAGCAGGTACAAATTCAAAAAATATACCGCTATTGGTATTAAGAAGGAGCCCTTCAGCATGCTGCGAATCCTGGAATGCAAAAAAACCTTCACTGGCCGGGAATAGTTCTATTGTATCAATTTGCTTTCCAATGCTTTCAAAAAGTTTTGCCTTATAGGGTTCAAAATTTACCCCTCCCTGCACCATTACACTGAAGTTGGGAAACAACTCAGCTATCTTCTTACCACTTCGCTTCATCAACTCATCAAAGTACATCTGCATCCATGGCGGGATGCCGCTGATCAATGTCATGTTCTGATGGATAGTTTCATCTACTATCCTGGACAATTTTGCTTCCCAATCCTCGATACAATTGGTTTCATAGGAAGGAAGCTGGTTGGTACGGAGGTATTTCGGCACATGATGGTTTACAATACCGCTCAGCCTGCCGGTTGGTATACCCCCCACTCTTTCCAATTCAGGAGAACCTGATAAGAAGATCATTTTGCCATTGGCAAACCGGGTATTCCCGGTTTCCGCCATATAACAAAGCAGGGCATTTCGGGCTGTATTTATATGGTTGGGGATGGAATCTTTGGTGATGGGGATATACTTGGTTCCGCTGGTAGTGCCGGATGTTTTAGCAAAGTAAATTGGCCTGCCCTTCCAAAGCACATTGTGCCTCCCTTCTTTAATTTTTTCAATCCAGGGCTTAAATTGTTCGTAATCCATCACTGGAACAGCCTGCTTAAACCCTTCGTAATCAGTCACTTTATCTAACCCTGCTGCTTTCCCGAATTCGGTTTTACCTCCAGTTTTTAGAAGTTGTTTCAGGATATTTTCCTGGTCGGCTACAGCAGTTTGCATGCCTTTCCGGATACTTTTATAAATATAGGAAGCAAATGGCCGGGCTAAGAATGACTTGATTTTCATACAGATTCCACTGGAAACCTCCAAAGGTCAGCAAATTTAACGGTTGACCTGTCAAAAAAGAGGCATTTAATTGTTCATAAATCTTTGATTTCCCGTTTGCCGCTTCAAAAATTACCCTTACCTTTGCCGTCCTAATTTTAATAGTATGATAGCTGTAGTAAAAGTAGCCGGACAACAGTTTAAAGTTGAAAAAGATCAGACACTGTATGTACCCCATGTAGCAGGTAATGCCGGTGACAAAGTTGACCTGGAAGTATTACTTGTTGATGCCGATAGTAAATTGTCAGTTGGTGCTGCCGTAAACACAAAGGTTCAGGCCGAAATCGTAGACCAGGTAAAAGGTGACACAGTGATTGCCTACAAACAAAAAAGAAGAAAAGGCTTTCACAAAAAGAAAGGCCATCGTACAGCTTATACTAAGATCAAAGTAACCAATATTGCTTAATCAGTTTCAACAGTTGAAAAGCTTTCAACTTAAAACTTTAAAATTATAGATCATGGCACATAAGAAAGGTGAAGGTAGTGTAAAGAACGGCCGCGACTCTCAGAGCAAGCGTCTCGGTGTAAAAATATTCGGAGGCCAACCGGCTGTCTCGGGTAATATTATTGTTCGTCAGCGTGGTACTGTATACCATCCCGGCAAAAATGTTGGTGTTGGGAAAGACTATACTTTGTTCGCTTTGACTGACGGAGTTGTTGAATTCCGCAAAGGAAGAAACAACAAAACAGTTGTTTCTGTAGCATTAGCAGAAGCATAAGGCTTTTTATTGTTCAGAATTTTGTGGAAAAAAAATTTGGGTAAAATAAAATAATTGTTATTTTTACTATCGTTAACCCATTTTTTACTAACAATTAAATTCTAACAAAATGGCTACTAAGAAAAAAGCTACTAAGAAAGCTGCTCCTAAGAAGAAAGCTACTAAGAAAGCTGCTAAGAAAAAGAAATAAGTTTGATTGTTTCTTTAAAGTAATAGAGAAGTCCTCCGAAATCGGGGGACTTTTTTTAACTCCTCCCCTCCCGGAAAACCCTAATTTGCAAGCATGGATAATATTGCGATTGCTGAAAATTTCTCACTTTTATCCCAATTAATGGATATAAACGGGGAAAACCCTTTTAAATCCAGAACCTACAGTGCAGCTGCCTTTAACATCGAAAGACTTACCCTGCAACTTAAAGATATTCCAACAGATAAACTCTTCACAGTAAAAGGTATTGGTGATAGTGTAGGCCGTAAAGTAAAGGAGATGCTGGAAACGGGCCGACTGGCTGTTTTGGAGGAACTGATAGCACAAACACCTGCCGGTGTTATTGAAATGCTCAATATCAAAGGAATTGGACCGAAAAAGATCCATACCATCTGGAAGGAAATGGGAATTGAATCAATCGGTGAACTTTTATATGCTTGTAATGAAAACCGGCTAACCCTTTACAAAGGCTTTGGAGAAAAGACCCAGAAAAATGTGCAGGAATCTATTGAGTTTTACCTGCAAAGCCAGGGACATTTTTTATTTGCACAACTGGAAGAAATAGTGCCGCAAATTGATAACTACCTAAAAAAACTCTTTACCTCAAAAAAAACTGCTATCACTGGCAGGTACAGAAGGCAGGAACTCACTCTGGATGAGCTGGAATATGTCATTCTGGAACCAAAGGAGGTAGTAAAACCAAAATTCCTGACAGCACAACCTCCGGAATTAGTAGAAGAAAATGACAAGAGCCTTTTATATAAATTAAAGAACGGCCTCAAACTCCGGCTTTATACAGGTGGCACAAACCTGGCTCATGAATTATTCATGACTACAGGAAGTCCGGAATTTACAGATGCTTTTCTAAAGGAAAGCAGTGTTACAGGCAATGAAAATGAATCTTCGGGTGATGATCGTTCCGTTTTTGAACAGGCGGGCATACCCTACATACTGCCCTGCCTCCGGGAAAAAGGATCAGTTATTGAAAGAGCAAGGGAGAATAAATTGCCAGAATTGATTAAAACAGGGGATATAAAAGCAATCATTCATAGCCATAGTAACTGGAGTGACGGCACCAATACCCTGGAAGAAATGGCCGGTGAATGCATAAAAAGAGGTTTTGAATACCTGGTGATATCAGATCATTCCCAAACCGCTGGTTATGCCAATGGATTGAAGCCAGACAGAATCACTGCTCAACATAAACAGATCGACGTACTCAATCAACAATTGGCCCCTTTCAGAATCTTTAAAAGTATTGAAAGTGATATCCTGAATGACGGTAGTCTTGATTATCCGAAAGAAATTCTTCAATCCTTTGACCTGGTAATTGCTTCTGTTCACAGTAACCTGAATATGACAGAGGAAAAAGCAATGGCGAGGCTTATGAGGGCAATTGAAAATCCTTTCACCAGCATTTTAGGCCATATGACGGGAAGATTGCTGCTAAGCAGAAACGGCTACCCCATTGATCATAAAAAAATCATTGACGCATGTGCTGCCAGCCAGGTTGTCATTGAGATCAATGCACATCCCCGGCGCCTGGATATGGACTGGAGATGGATTGATTATGCCATTTCAAAAAATGTGCTGCTATCGATCAACCCGGATGCCCATTTTATTGAAGGATATGATGACATTAAATACGGCGTACTGGCTGCCCAAAAAGGTGGACTTACCAGGCAGAATAACCTGAGCAGTTTTAGCCTTCCCGAATTTGAATATTGGCTTTCCCAACGGAAAAAATCAAAAGGCTTAAATTAACATTTGGCATCTTAGTTATTCGTTCCGGTAATTACTGAATTAGTGCCGGCTGACCAATATCAGTTTACCGCATTAATGCCCGGTGTAATTTCGGTTTTACCCTAAAGAATAAATATGAACCGGTTTTATTCCTTTCTTTTAGCGATCCTGATAAATTCCAGCGTCTTTGCTCAATATAACTGGAAACTGGAAAAAGAAAAAAATGGCATCAGTGTGTTTTTATCTGATGTAAAGGGTTCATCCTTTAAAGCTGTAAAAGTAGAATGCACATTTGATGGCTCCTACGCTAAGCTAATAGCTGTTTTGAGCAATCTTTCCCGCTTCAGCGATTGGGTTTACAAGAATAAGACCAGTAAACTGGTAAAACAGTACTCCCCGCTGGATTTTGCTTATTACTCGCAAACGAGCATGCCTTTTCCGTTTTCCAACCGTGATGTTGTTATAAGATTACGTTTCATTACAGACAGTTTACCAAAATTTTTGACCATCACGGGCAACAATGTAAATGATATTGTACCGGAATTACCAGGCCTGGTAAGAGTTAGTCATTATAAGGCAAACTGGAAAGTAACTATGCCAACCAATAAGAAAATACATATTTCTTATATCCTTGAAATAGATCCGGGCGGCAACATCCCTGCATGGCTGGCAAATACATTTGCAGAAAAAGGCCCTTTTGGAACCTTTAGTAACCTTTCCGAAGAGCTAAAAAAATGACCCCCCGAAGAATCGGGAGGTCTTAAAGTATAGCCATGAAAAACAAAACTCCCTGCTTTCGCAAAGAGCTCTGCACAAGTTAATATTATTCTGCCTTTTTAGCGTATTTCTTCCTGAATTTGTCGATACGTCCTGCTGTATCTACCAGCATATTCTTACCGGTGAAAAACGGATGTGAGGTGCTGGAAATCTCCAGCTTTACCAGGGGGTACTCATTACCGTCTTCCCACTTAATGGTTTCTTTGGAGGCTGCAGTTGATCTGCTGATAAAACTGTGGCCATTACTCATGTCTTTGAAAACTACCAGGCGATAGCTTTCGGGATGGATTCCTTTTTTCATAACTCTATGATTTTTAAAAGGCTGCACGGATTTTGCCGTACAGATTAAAAGATAAATTTTAGGGGTGCAAAGATAAGCCTGGTAAAGCTTTTTGCCAAATTGAATATTCACTATTTGAGCAGGGGTCAAAAAGATGAAAGCGCCAAGTGAGCTTATTTCCGGCTTTCGCCTTCCATTTACTTACCCGACGCTTTCTGGAGAATTTCCACCTTTTGAGGGGTTTCCATTACTCCTCGGATCAACTTCCGCCTTTTGAGGGGTTTCCGTCTTTCCGGCACTTCCTTTTATTTCTAAAATTCCGTGCAGTTGTATTCCAAATATACTTTACAGCTATTGCCTTTTCCAAATTTTAAGCTTGTTTGATTTACACCTGTTATGCACCCGGTTATCCACTAAAAAGTAAGCTAAAACGGGGTTTATGAACATTCAAACAGGCTTTTAATCCCTCATATTCACATACTGCAACGGAATGCCCATGTTTGAGGTCCTGCACAATTGAATGACAGACTGAAGGTCATCAATTTTTTTGCCTGTTACCCTTACCAGGTCATCATTAATGGATGCCTGCACCTTCATTCCGGAATCTTTAATAAGCTTTACTATCTTTTTGGCATCTTCCTGTACTAATCCATTTCTCACTTTTACTTCTTTTTTCCAAACCTTTCCGCTCTGTATGCCTTGTTTTGACGTATCAAAGGCTTCCGGAGCAATACCTTGTTTATGTGCCCGGCTTATGAGGACATCTATCAACTGGCGCATTTTCATATCGTCGTCTGTCTCGAGTTTAATATTGAAATCTTTCTTATCCAGGTCTATCACAATATGTGACCCCTTGAAGTCAAACCTGTTGGTAATCTCTTTGGTAGTTACATTGACGGCATTATCCAATGCCTGCAATTCAACTTTACTTACAATATCAAAGGAAGGCATAAAGCGGAGGTTTTGGTGGAGAGCAAATATAATTACTACTTGCGAACCGGGAATCCTGGCTAACTTATTAAAATAAAAGATCCCCGGTATACCGGGGATCAGGAAAGGTTTACTGGCTAATGGACAAATTAGTTCTCACCTGTTTTTACACGGTTCTTTTCATCATCTGCACCACCTGTTTTCCTTTTTGGAGCCCCATTCATTTTTCCTTTATTAAAACGATAAGTGAACCCAATAGCTACCTGCCTGGAATCCCTGCGCTGCTGGAAAGAAGCATCAATGTTGCTGTAACGAATATCACCGCTTACTTTTTGAGTATACAGCAAATCACGGACATTGAATCGTAAAGTACCTTTCCCTTTGAGCACCTGCTTACTGATTCCCATATTAAGCATGCCAAAATCATTTATACGGAACACTCCATCCACCCCACCGGTTGTATAAAATCCACCTACTTCAGCATTCCAGGTTTTTGATAGTTTAAACTGGTTAGATATATTAAATTGAGCTGCTGTTGCACCAATTTTTACATAATCACCGTTAACAACACCTTTGAATAAATTATTGAACACATTGGCATAAATATTCCCGGTCCACCACTTTGTCAATTGACCGCCGGCACTTACTGATATTCCATACTGACGCTGGCGGGCAATATTTTGTTTCCTGATGACTGTTTCATTTTTATTGGGATCCTGTTCCAATACATCATTGATGATATCAGTAGTATTGGTATAATTCAGGGTTGTATTTAAAAACCCTTTGAAGGAGTGTGTCAGTTCTATATTGTGAGCAAACTGCGGCCTCAGGTTGGGATTACCCTGCTGAAAAGTATACCTGTCAAGAAACAATATAAACGGATTCAGATCTT
Organism: Chitinophagaceae bacterium; assembly: GCA_036275415.1. GTDB lineage: Bacteria > Bacteroidota > Bacteroidia > Chitinophagales > Chitinophagaceae > JJ008. The sequence continues at coordinate 6,966 of DASUDW010000323.1, forward strand.
CATAATCAGGACGTTCAATCCTCCTGCCGTAATTCAAACCAAATGTATGTTTGTCATTGTACTTATATTGTAAAAATGCTGTAGGGAACAGTTGTGTGTAATTGCGTTCAAACTGCTGATTAGTGGTTATCTGCTTACCCTTTGTGTTGGTATTTTCTACCCGTAAGCCAAACTGTCCGGAAATTTTTTTGCCCAAAGGCCTGCTGAAATTTACATAGGCAGCATTTACATTCTCTTCATAGATAAAATGATTGCTCCTGCCAATATCACGAACCCTTACACCATAATTTACACTATCGTAAACAGCATTGTTGTCTGTTTTCACAAAGCTTGATTTAATGCCGGCTTCGAATTTTGCTCCTTTTTTCAACGGCATTACATAATCCATTTTGGCCGAATATATATTGATATCCTGGGGCAGATTGCCTAATAAGGTATCAGGCTTAACAGTGGGAACTCCACGGGGATCATAGTAGGCATTTACAAGGTCCTGGGTATTGGTACTGTTATAGGTAATAAAATCAACATCGGCTGTAAGTTCCTTTCCCGTTGAATCAAATACATGCCTCAAATTAATGTTACCACTTAAGTTCTTCCATTTGCGGTCATTATTCGCAACGGCAAGTGTACGGCTCACTAATACTTTATCACGGTCAGCAATCATAACATCGCTACGGTTGCCGAATGTACCGGGGTTGTAAAATCCGTTAACAACTGCACCAATGGTTGTTTTCTTATTGGCAAAAAAATCGATCCCTATTTTACCGTTGAAGGATTCGCCATTGTCCCTCATTTTAGAAATCTGATCATAATGAGAAATAACCTGCTTGGTTGATGATTCCAGGAACTTTCTCTGGATATCGATCTCCTGGAAATTCTTACGGTTATTATAACCCAGTGTTGTAAAGAAGTTTATCTTATTCTTGCGGTAATTGAAATTGAATGATTCGTTTAATTTGGCATACCGGCCCTGACTATAAGTAGAAGAAATACTTCCGGCATAACCAAACTGCTTTGTTTTTTTGGTTTTGATATTAATAATACCACTGTTGCCTGCAGCATCATATTTAGCCGGTGGATTTGTCATTATTTCAATCTGGTCAAGCTGGCTGCTGCTAAGGCTTCTCAGGTAATTAGCCAGGTCCGTACCGGATAAATAACTGGGACGGCCATCAATAAATACCTGAACACCTTGCTTACCCTTAAGGCTGATATTACCATCTTTATCTACAGATACACCCGGTGATTTTTCCAAAACTTCCATTGCCGAAGTACCTACATTGGTAACAGCAGCATCAACATTTAAAACAGTTCTGTCAATTTTTTGCTCTACTAAAGGCCTGCGGGCTGTAACGGTTACTCCCCCCAGGTTTTTAGGCGCTGCCACCAGTTCAATTGTCTTTAAGGTGACAGTAAGATTGGCCGCATTTATTTCAAACACCTCAGAAAAGCCCCGGATATGCCCCACTGCTGTAATGCTTACCATGTATTGGCCGTAACCAACATTTTCAAAAACAAACTGGCCATTTTTATTGGCAACAGAAAGCTTCACTACAACAGAATCTGCCGCCTTTAAAAGGGAAATTGTTGCAGATTCAATGGTTTTGGCACTTCCGTCCACCACTGTACCGGAAACCTTTCCTTTTTGGTTTTGGGCCTGGCTGCTAAAAGAAAGCCCTAAAACTGCCAGTAAGAAGATTAAATTTCTCATTTTCGTTGATTTATAGATTAAGTACTTGTTTTTATTAATTACAGTTCAAAATTCAGTACTTTGTTTTACATAGTACATTGTTTTAAAATAAACGGCCTATTTTAGTGATGTACGGCCGTTTTAGTGTGCAGGAGTATGACGCAACAGTTTAGAATCGGTTACAGGGCTCACATTCATTAGGTATGAATGGCGCTTTAAACAGATAAGTGGAATTAATTCAGGGACTGGGGCCGAGATAAGTAGTCAGTACGTTAAAAACCGAATAAATTGAATTGACCTGCTTTAATTACCCGCTTCATTTTCATGTACTTGTATCAGCTATTTGTATCTTGCAGAAAACTTAAGAAATGATCATTGATTTCAGGTCAGATACTGTTACAAAACCCGGCCCGGGTATGCTGGAAGCTATGCAAAAAGCACAAGTGGGTGATGATGTGTTTGGTGAAGACCCCTCCATAAACGAACTGGAAAGCCTGGCCGCCTCCCTATTTGGTATGGAAGCAGCCCTGTTTTGTCCTTCCGGAACCATGACCAACCAGATTGCAATAAAATGTCATACACAACCCGGTGATGAAGTGATCTGTGATGAAAGCTCACATATTTACCAGTATGAAGGTGGTGGAATTGCATTTAATTCCGGTTCCTCCGTAAAATTGTTACAAGGCAACAATGGAAGGATAACCGCTGAGCAGGTTGCGGCAGCTATACAGCCTGATGATCCGCACAGGGCACATACCAGCCTCGTATCTCTTGAAAATACATCCAACCGGGGTGGCGGCAGCTGTTATGATTTTGAAGAAATAAGAAAGATCGGTGCACTATGTAAAGAAAAACAACTGGCATTTCACCTGGACGGAGCAAGGCTTTGGAATGCATTGGTGGCAAAAAATGAAACACCTGAACAATATGGGAAAGCTTTCGATAGCATTTCCGTTTGCCTGAGTAAAAGCCTGGGATGCCCTGTTGGCAGTTTACTGCTGGGCACAAATGCCTTAATTAAAAAAGCAAGAAGGGTGAGAAAGGTTTTTGGGGGAGGTATGCGGCAAGCCGGTTTCCTTGCGGCTGCAGGTATCTATGCTATACAAAATAATATTGAACGCCTGGCAGAAGATCATAAGCATGCAAAAATGATTGCCGGTGCATTGGCCAATAAGTCTTTTGTGAAATTTGTTTTACCTGTTGAAACCAATATTATCATATTTGAACTGACTGAACAAATTACTGCACCTGCACTGGTGGCAAAAATGAAAGAATACGATATTTTGGGATATGCCATTGCACCAAACAGGGTGAGGCTGGTATTACACCTGGATATTTCACCAGATATGGTAAACAGAACGATGGAAGTAATAAATCAACTATAGGAAATTTATGTTACCCAAAACAGATCCTTGTTCTACTGCAGCATGGAAGGCACTCCAAGAGCATGCCCGTGAAATGAACGGTATGCACATCAAAACACTTTTCCGGGATGACCCGGAAAGGTTTAAAAAGTTTGCTCTCTGCCTTGATGAAATGGTCTTTGACTATTCCAAAAACCTGTTTACAGAAAAAACGATGGCCTTGCTGCTGCAGCTCGCCCACGAATGCCGTCTTCCTGATGCAATGAAAGCCATGTACCAGGGAGAAAAAATAAATGAAACGGAAAACCGTTCTGTACTGCATATCGCTTTACGAAATTTGTCGGGTTACCCCATTTATGCTGATGGCAATGATGTGATGCCGGAGGTTAAAGCGGTATTGCAAAAAATGAAATCCTTTTGCAATGCAGTACACAAAGGAAAATTCAGGGGATACACCGGCAAAAAGATCAGGCAAATTGTAAATATCGGTATAGGGGGCAGCGACCTTGGACCTCAAATGGTTTATGAAGCCCTGAGACCTTACAAGATCGAAGGGATTGAAACCTATTTTGTTTCCAATGTTGACGGAACACATATAGCAGAAACATTAAAGAAAACAGACCCGGAACGTACACTTTTTCTAATTGCATCAAAAACATTTACCACCCAGGAAACCATGACCAATGCCCATACGGCAAGAAATTGGTTCCTGGAAAATGCAAAACAGGAAAAACACATTGCCAAACATTTTGTGGCACTTTCCACTAATGAAAAAGAAGTAGTGAAGTTTGGCATTGATAAAGAGAACATGTTTGCCTTTTGGGATTGGGTAGGCGGACGATACTCACTCTGGAGTGCAATCGGCCTTTCCATTGCACTCAGTATTGGTTATAAGAATTTCGAGCAGTTACTTAGCGGTGCCCATAATGCAGATAATCATTTTTTCAATACCTCATTGGAAAAAAACATACCTGTACTGATGGCGCTGCTCAGCATCTGGTATATTAATTTCTTTGGTGCACAAAGCGAAGCCATTCTGCCGTACGATCAATACCTGCACCGCTTTGCCGCTTACTTCCAGCAGGGAAATATGGAAAGCAACGGTAAAAGTATCAGCCGTTCCGGAGAAACCCTGGAATATGCTACAGGCCCCGTCATTTGGGGCGAACCCGGAACAAACGGTCAACATGCTTTTTATCAACTGCTGCACCAGGGCAAATTGCTGATACCCTGTGATTTTATTGCACCGGCTATTAGTCATAACCCCATAGGAGATCACCACCAAAAACTACTGAGCAACTTCTTTGCACAAACGGAAGCATTGATGAACGGCAAAACAGAAGAGGAGGCAAGAATGGAAATGGAGAAACAGGGATTATCTGCACAAGAAATAGCCAGGCTCCTGCCCTTTAAGGTCTTCAGTGGTAATAAACCAACTAATTCATTTCTTCTTAAAAAAATCACTCCCTACTCATTAGGTGAACTGATAGCTTTGTATGAGCACAAAATATTTGTGCAGGGTTTGATATGGAATATATACAGCTTTGACCAATGGGGTGTGGAATTAGGCAAACAACTGGCCAATAAAATATTACCTGAACTGGAAGGTGATCTGCCGGTAAACAGCCATGATAGCTCCACCAACGGGCTGATCAATGTTTTTAAAGAAATGAGAAAGCAATAGTTAACTTTAGTCAGTAAATAACCTTCCATGAAAAGATTATTTATTGTTATTAGCATAGGCTTTTTCACTGCATCTAAGGCGCAGCAAAACGAAATATTTCGCATTGATGATTACCTGAAGAAAAAATCGAGTAAACCGCTTTCAGTAATCAGCCCGTTTCAAAAAACCAAAGGACCCATAAAGATGATTCCGGGTCAATTATCTTTTGCTTATGCCTTACCGAATGGAGATAGGGTTTACACTTCTCCCCTTTTCAAAATGCCTGTAATTAAACCGGGCAAAAATTATATTTATAATATGCCAACTTTTTATTTGCCGGGCAGCAGTGATTCACTTATACCGAACCCAGGTAAAATACCAAATGCCGCCAGAAAGAACCATTCCCTTTTTTTAAACTAATTTCAGATAAGACTCTTTTATCTGACCAGATTCTTTACCAAACCGGTACAAATAAAAAGCCCCTCTTTCGAGGGGCTTTGTTTATCAATCATTGTTGTTGTTACTGCTTGATCACTAAACCTGACTTGATAACGCCAGAGTATTTGTTGACAACTTTCACAACATATACACCAGCTGCTTGCTTGCTCAGATCGAAATCCATCCGCAGGTACTCAGGAGTTTCTGTTACCAGGGTGAATTCTTTGGTCATGATGATCTGGCCTAACTGGTTGTAGATGTGTACAGCTCTGATCTCAGCTACATCGCTTGAATAATACAACCTTACCTGGAACGCACCTGTAGTCGGGTTAGGATAGATCCAGAGACGATCTGAAGCTTCTGTACCGATTTGCAGTGTGTTAGACTTGTTTTGACAGCCATTGACATCTGTTACAGTTACCTGGTAAGTACCCACACCGTCAATATTTACAGTCTGTGAGTTGGTTGTACCGGCAATGGCACTGCCATTCAATGTCCAGGCCCATCCACCGGCGGCTGCGGCAGGAGAACTGCTACCTGTAATAGTAGTAGTACGGCCGGGTACAAGCCTTGTTACCGGTGAGGAAATTGTAACATTCGGCAGCGGCAGTACTGTGAGGGTAGCTGCAGTTGTAGTAGCCGTAGCAGCACAAGGCGCTACTGTTACCACGCAACGATACCTGTTACCGTTCATTGCCTGTGTTACACTGGCGATAGTATAAGATGCAGCGGTTGCACCACTGATATTAGAGAAAGTAACACCACCGTCTACACTTACCTGCCACTGGTAGCTGAATGCTGCGTTACCGCTGGCAACGCTGGCAGCTGCTGTGAAGGTAGCAGAAGTACCCAGACACCTTGTAAGGTTAGTCGGGTTAGTAGTAATAGCCGGAGGAAC
>DASUDW010000324.1:0-7131 GCA_036275415.1 Chitinophagaceae bacterium
AATTTTTTTTAATAAATACCGTTTGGGTAATCTGCCCAATCAAAAAACTCTAACTTTTTTTCTTCTATTTTTTTACCCTTGTAAGGTAACTTGTGAAATTTTATAAAGTTCTGCACCATGTATCTTTCAAGACCTAATTTACTGGCAACTTTACAAATTTCCATGTCATAACTTACTGTTTCTAAAATCTGCTTTTTTTGGTATTCGTTAAATTTTTTATACTCTCTTTTTTTATGAGGTATATTATGCCGTTTTAAAAACATTAGCAATGTACTCATCCTGCAATCTAATGCAACGCATAATTGTTTTGGGGTCATTTTAGAGGTATCAAACCCATTTAGTCTGTCCAAGTTTAGCCGCATAATCAAATGTTTCTTGTGTGTAAGTAATAATGATGTGGCATTGTAGCCATGATTTTTCAGTCATTTTTTTGTACTGTTTTATGATTTCTTTTCTGTGGGGTTTGTCTTTCCATTTCAAAGACTTAACCAAGTTATCATCATGCCACAGTTCAATTCTTCCCATCATAGAGTGTAAACAGCGTACTGCTTCTTTTTCTTTTTTATTATTTGAGTTTGAATATTGAAACCCTGTTTTCTTAATTGGTGAATAAGGCCACCTAATCTTACTGTGTTGTACTTTGTAAAACCGTCTAATGCAGATACCTTTTTGCCTTTTTGAAGGTCTTTGAGGATTTTTTGTGTGTTGCTCATGTTTTGTATTTTAAAATTATAAATTCAAGTTCTCCCCTACTCCATTTTTTTACATAATTAAGTTCAGCCTGCAATTCAAATGCTTCTACCTGTATTTTCCCATACCTTGCAACCAAACCTTTTCGGTAGTTAATCAGATTGCCGTGTTTATAAGTGTTACATCCTACACATTGCCCGTTTACATTCATTTCATCGTACCTAAGAGCGGAATGTTGCCCCTGTGAAAAATAATGCCCAGCATGGTCAACAGAGCCGCCACAGCTTATGCATCCTTTTTCTTTATCCCTTTCACGAATCCACTTGTTAAAAACCTCTTGTGCTTTTTTAAGTAGTTTTGGTAAGGGTACGGATTTAGAACGGGAGGTCATCAGCTATTTTTTTTGCCTGTTGATTTACTTGTTGATTGCCTTTTTCTTTGTTATACGGCTCTGAAACTTTAAGGCTTAAAAAAGTACCGTTCTTACCTTGCTTCTCCCATCCTGCTAAATCGTAATCTTTTCCACCAATGTTTATTTTGCCTTTATACTGGGGTGCTTTTTCGTTCCCCTTCTGGTCGTTGGTGAATAGTACACCTGTGTTTGTGTTGTCGTACATTGTTTTAATTTTTATTTGGTGTTATTGTATTTTCAAGAAATGCCATTAGTTCATTAGGTGCTGGTATAATAGGGTCATTAATACTGTAACCCATTTGAACCATAATTGTAACGATGTCTTTTCCTGTTTTAGTTAATTGATTTAGCACTTCATCTGTGGTGTAAAGATTTTTATTAGGCTTAATCAATTTTTCTTCTATGTCTGCAAGAATTAATGCGGTATAACCTGCAATACTTACGCCTTCATTCATCAATTCATCATCTGTTTTTTCAATATTTGTCATTGCTTTTGTTTTATTTATTAAATTCAGTTATCAAAATCATTTTTTTGTATCTTGGGACTATTTTTTTATAGTCCATCAAACCATTTCTTCCAATGCCTTCTTCAAAATATAAAACCACTTCGTTACAGATATGGTCAATATCATCTATCCAAAAAAATCTTTTTTCGTCTTTTAGATAAATTAAAGAATCGGGTTGCAAATCTTTTGCACTTAAGATAGTATGTTCAAGCCTCATGGTAATTTTGTTTTGAAGTGATTAATAATTTTTTCCATGTGATGTTCATAGTGCTGTACTGATGTTTGAAATCCTTCGGGGTCTTGCTCCCATAACCGATAAAGAACATTCTTTAACCGCTTACTTGTGCTAATTCCTTTAACTTCATAGTCCGATTGCATTTCTTCCATCATCTTTGTTTCGTGGTTTTGGAATGTTTCTTGTTTTATAGCAACGTAACAAAACGAACCTGTTAGGCTGTGAATATCTCCCATTTGTGTAGGGGTTAGTTCCTGTGTTTCAAATGTGAGTTTAATAGATTTATCTTTCAATGTTCTCAGCCCGTCAAGCTGTGCAGGTAAAATTATCATGATAACATTCTGATTTTTTGGGTTATGTCTTTTTGTGAGGGGTTGGGAATTTCATCAAATGATGGTTGCAATTCTTCCAAACGGTGTTGGATTTTTTGATAGTCGGTGTAATTATCACAGGCTTCTATTTTATTAAAGGCGTTTTGTTTAGTTTCTTCTGAATCAAACTTTGCGTTATAAGCCAACTTTCTTAAAATATCCTTTTCTGATTTAGTCGGCATATCTGTCAAAGGTGTATTTCCATTTAAGTAATCTGTTAACTCATCGCCACTAAACAATATTTTACCTTCTTCCGTCTGTGGGTATTTTCTACCTTTGTATTCTATTGATTTTAATTTTTTTATTTCTAATGAATAAAGAAACCTGCCTATACCCCACTTTACAGCCGCACGCTTAAATGAGTCTGATGCTTCGCCTTTCTCTGCTTCTGTTTTACTTTCAACTCCACAATCCCACTTCCAAACCCATTGCCCGTTTATTAAAATAGAAACACCTGCGTAAACATTTCCTTTAACTTCTTTATAATCTGACTGCCAGTTTTCTTGCCCTACTGCTTCGTCCAGTAAATCCTGAACATCTCTTGAATCAATGTATGCAACACATACAGCGTTAAAGTCGATAATACTTTGTACTCTCCAACTGTAAGGCAGTTCTTTCTTTAATAATTGTAAATTCATTGTTGTAGATTTAATCTTTAAAAAGGTTGTAGGACATCCCCACGTTTGCTGTTATAAATTTAGGACTAAAAGACGAAGAAACAAAAAATGTGGTTCTCTTATAGTAGCAGAAGTTGTAACTTCCACCCACTTGCCATGTGTTGTAATTCCTATGCTTATAATCTGTTGACTTTAACACATGGACATAACCTGCGTAAATGTGAACCATACCGATTAAGTACCCTGCACGAATGTTAAATAAAGAAGGTTGCGACTGTTCAGGCATAGCAATGTAACCTACGCTTAATGTGTTCTGCCCTACTCTTGCACCAATTTGAAGTTCGGATGATAAGTATTTATTAGTCATACCCGCACCAAGCGAAGTCCATAGTTGCCCGTAGGTAGTTGCTGAAATGAGTAAAAGAAATATTGTTTTCATGTTATTACCATTTAACGGTTAGGAATCCTGAAATTTCATCAATCAAATAGCCTAATTCAGTTAGCTTTAACTTAATTTCAGAAACATCATTTAAGTTCTTAGCTTCAAACGATGCTCCATCGTATCCATTTTTCGCCATAACACCAATGCTGTTAAGTACGTGGGTAATGTCTTTTTTTGTAGAGTCTGTTATTTGCCTTGCTTCTTGTGCTGTCATGTTGTAGTTTTTTAAAAAAAGGGGCGGGTGTTAGAAACCAATTCATAACCTTACAACCTTTTTTTGTGAATGATTAACCGCCCCTAATATGTTATTTAATTTTACGCTTATATTTATTCTCCATGTACATTTTAAACTCCTGTTCTGGTACTATTACATTTTTATAAAATAGCCAAATCACAAAGCACATGAATAAAGCAGCTAATATTGTAGGAATTAAAATCATTGTTCTGCCCTCCTTACTCCAATACGTTCAAGTGTTTCCAAAAATGTTTCGTTCTGTACGGTGTAATAATCAACAACCCTTTGGTATACACACTCATTAACCTCTTGTAAAATATCAAACTGTGCAAGGGGTTTTAACTTCGCCAGTATTTCAGGCGTGAAACAAATGTAGGTTACGTGGTAGTGTTCTAAGCCTTCCCAAACATAATCTACCTCGACTGATGGTTGTTCAAAAGAATCCCAACTTGTAAGTAAAGAAGGGGAAAAGAAAAGAGTGAATTGGTCAGATTTCATTGTTGTAGTTTTAGTTTATTTTTATTAATTAAGTTATGGCCTTGTGATAATAATTGGTTTATATAAAATCTTTCATAGTCTATTTTGTGAAGAAAAGGCAAGGGGCTGTCTAAATATACATGAAGCTTAATCATCTGTAAATCTTCGCCATGCTTTAAGATGTGTTTTTTTAATCTTTTATTTGGGTTGGTAGTTCTTCCAACATAAAATATTTTACCATTATCAGAAAGAGCGTAAACAGTAAACAATATTGTATTTTTGTATGACATATTAAGATTTTGAATAATCGTTTAAAATATCTTCTTTCTCAATCCTTGCCCGTCTTTGCTCCGCTATATCTAAAGCTGAACGGTAAATTTCATCAGCAGTTGAAATAGACTTGCCTTTGCCTGAAAGGTATTGCCAAATTGTAAACCTGCTATATCCAGTAAGTGCTTGAATTTCTTCAATATCACCCCCGTCTATTATACACTCCACTTTGTAGAGGTTGTAAAGTTTTTCGTTTAATTGTTCTATCATGACACAAATATAATAAACATAAATCAACAATTCCAAATATTTAGCCAAATATTTTTAAAATAAATAGTTCTAAACTTTCAAAATAATTTGAAAATTGAAATATATTTGCTTATTATTGTCATGTGGATAGTCTAACCCGCTTTGATTTGTGCAATTTAGCTGCCGAAATCATCGGAAAAGAGTTCAACACTCCTAACTTCACACAACAGGGCGAAAACAAAGACTACCAAAGGTCAAGATATATTTACACATGGTTTTGCTTTAACGAAATAAACGCACCGCAAAGACTTATTAGGCAAACAATGCCATGCCATAAGTACCCAAAGACCGTTTATCAAGTTATAAGGCGAATGTATCTAAGAAGAAAAGAACAAGACTTAAAAACAGATATAGCATTTATTAAAAGCCGTTTTCACGTGGAATTGCAAAACTTTGAGGCTCAATACATTAAACCACGTAAGGACGGGAAACAATTAAAGATATGGCAGGAAGGCCAACAGATTACAGGCAAGAATATTGTCAATTAGCAATAGACTTAATGAGCGAAGGCGCAAGCATTACAGAAGTAGCGGCTAAATGTGGAGTTGACCGCAAAACATTATACAACTGGATGGACGCAAACCCTGAATTTCTCCACACCATAAAAAAAGGCATGGAACTTTGCGAAGCATGGTGGGAGGAACAAGGCAGAAGCAATTTAAAGACTAAGGAATTTCAGGCAGCCCTTTGGTACATGAACATGAAAAACCGCTTTAAATGGGCAGACAAACAACAGATAGAACATTCAGGTAATCAGGAAAACCCCGTAATATTTAAACTGGATGAACGTTTCCGAACCAAAGGAAATTAATACAACACCCGTATTTCAACAGAACTTAGCAGCCTATTTAGAGGGCTGTTCTGTTATTTGTAACGAAGGTGGTTCACGTTCAGGTAAGACTTATTCTATTATTCAGCTTCTTTGCGGGATTGCTAAAAACAAACCTAATACAAGAATTTCAATAGTATCTCACTCACTCCCCCATATTAAACGTGGTGCTTACCGTGATTTCAAAATAATCATGGAAGATTGCGGGTGGTGGAATGAAAATAACTTCAGGTATACAGACTTCGTTTACGAGTTTACCAATGGCTCTTATATTGAGTTATTCGGGTTGGAAGATGAAGGCAAGGCAAGAGGACCAGCAAGAGATATACTATTTGTTAATGAGGCTAACCTTATTTCTAAGATGTTATTCGACCAGTTAGCTATGAGAACAACAGGAACAATCTTTTTAGACTGGAATCCTGCCGAGTTTAATTCATGGGTGTATGATTTGGCTGATAATCCTAAGAACAAAAAAATACATTCTACTTACTTAGATAACATTCACAATCTTTCCCCCGTTCAGATAGAATACATTGAATCCTATAAAGACCTACCCGATGATTTCATGTGGAAGGTTTACGGATTAGGTGAAAGAGGCGCAAGTAAAGAATTAATTTACACCGCTTGGAAGATATGTAAAGAACTACCAAACAAAGGACAGATATTTTACGGGTTAGACTTTGGATATACTGCACCTACCGCAATGGTAAAAGTGGAGTATTACGAAGGTGCGATTTATGTTGAAGAACTATTATATCAGTCTAAGTTGACAGCGAACGACCTTGTAAACAAACTTAAAGGGTTAAATTTGTCAAGAAGTGATGAAATTTATTGTGATAGTGCTGAACCGAAAACAATAGAGGAATTATGCAGGTGTGGTTTTAATGCTAAACCAAGTGAAAAAGATGTGTGGGGTGGTATTATGAAAGTGAAATCCTATCCTTTATTCGTTACGCACAATTCAGAAAATGTTAAACGAGAATTGCAATCTTACAAATGGAAAGTAGACAAAGAAGGAAACATAGCAGCAGACGAAGCACCAGTAAAAGAGAATGACCATAGTTTAGATGCGCTCCGTTATGCTGTATTTACGAAATTAACCAAACCCGCCCCGACATGGGTAGCAATGTAATATGAGTTGGTTCAGCAAGTTATTTAAGAGAAAAGGAATGACATTTACGGGTGTGAACGTTGGCGCAGCACCTACCTATTTTAAATGGGATAAAAATTCAACAGCCTATGTAACTAATGATACTGTTTTCACAGTTATTAAAAAGATAGGCAGAAAAGCGGCTAATGTGCCGATGCACGTTTATAAGCCAAAGAATAAGACTGTTAAATACAAATACTCAACCAATCTAAAAAAGATGTTGGTTGATAGAGTTAAGCAAGTAGATGAAATAATTGAAGATTCAGACTTTGCGAAACTGATTCAAAGACCCAACCCAATGCAGGGCGCAGATGCTTTCTGGGAGGGTGTTTTTTCGTTTTATGCATTGAGAGGTGAATGTTTCATTTGGCTTAATAGAGGTGGATTTGAAAAAGGTAGGGTTTTAGAAATGTATGTTATCCCACCCGATAAGATTGAGTTAATACCCGACCCTGTTGACTTGTACGGTGTTACAGGATATTTATTCGATGTAAACGGCACACAGGTAAGAATAGAGAAAGAAGAAATTATTCATTGGAAGACTTTCAATCCTGAATTTGATGCTTATGAAAGAACCCATTTAAGAGG
>DASUDW010000325.1:0-4955 GCA_036275415.1 Chitinophagaceae bacterium
TATAGCCGCCAGCCAGAGGGCCGTATTGAATACCGGTCCTTTTTTTACATAATTGATACTGCCAAAAGCAATGAACGCTGCTGCTGCGGCAACGGCAAGTAAGGAGGGTATTACTATTTTTTTGCGGAAGAACTGACCGTCCGTTTTTTTGTACTTAAAGTATTGTGCGATGGCCGTGAGCAAGGCAATGATGATGGCCACATATACCTGTATACTGTTATAGGCAAATTCAGCATCTTCCGGAGGCGCAATGTTTGTGCCCAGTACTTTATTGACTACCGGTAAGGAAGTTTTTCCAATGATAACGATGGCAGAGAGGAAGAATATCAGGGAGCCAATGAACATCCAGAACTCCCTGGAAGAGGTATTTTCTTCTTTTTTTATGGAAGGAATTTCCTTGTAGCGGACTGCAAATAATACCAGGGATGGGATAACAAATATCAACAGGAATGTAAGGAGTTGCCAGTTCATTCCCAGGTCAGTGAAGGCATGTACCGATGCTTCTCCCAGAATACCGCTGCGGGTCAAAAAAGTGGAATAAAGGATAAAGCCAAAAGTGAGAATGAAGAAAAGATAAGTAGCCCGCAGCGAGTGGCCGGTATGTTTATAAATCAGCAGGGTGTGTATGCCTGCTATCAGCACCATCCAGGGCACCAGCGATGCATTCTCCACCGGATCCCAGGCCCAGTAACCACCAAAGCTGAGTGATTCATAGGCCCAGATGGCGCCCATCATAATACCCATGCCCAAAACGGCTGCAGAAAACAAAGACCAGGGCAGTGCCTGTTTTGTCCATTCACCGAAATCTTTCTTCCAGAGGCCGGCCATAGCATAAGCAAAAGGAACCACCGTAGTAGCAAAGCCCAGGAAAAGAACCGGCGGGTGTATCACCATCCAGTAATTCTGCAGGAGGGGGTTCAGGTCATTACCATCCGTGATGGAAGACATATAATCCTGCTTGAGGGGTTGGTTCACATCAAAATTGATATGAAGGGCCGGCGCATTGTCCAGCACCCCGGAGTCGCGGAGAAGGATAAAGGGATTGGAGCCCATTTTCCAGCCAAAGAAATATACACCGGCTATCATAGTGGCCAGCGCTACTTGAGAAAAGCTCAGAACGGCCATAACAGGTGCTTCCCATTTTTTGGCCGTTCTCATTATCACCAGCCCGATCAGGCAATGCCAGATGCTCCAGAGCAGAAAGCTTCCTTCCTGGCCCTCCCAGAAACAGGCCAGCAGGTACTTTACTTCGAGTGAACGGCTGCTGTGCTGCCAGGCATATTTATACTCAAAAAGATGGTTGTAAATAATATAAAACAGGATGAAGAAAATGGCCAGTACCGATATGACTTCTGTAATGAAAGCATAGCGGGCCAGCTTTTTCCAATATCCGCCGTCCTCACTGAGCGTTGATTGAGCTGATTTGAAATAGGCAAATGTGGCCACCAATGATGCCACCAAAGAAAGTATGATAAAAAAATGCCCTAACTGCCCTGGTAAAAGATGCTCGCCGGTGTAATCCATGGTTGATTTTTGTTATTAGAGAAAAAACGGTTATTTGTTCATGGAACCGTTAACTGGCACATTGCCCGGATGTACGCCTCCTTTGGCCTGTTCTTCCTTGTATTTGGAGGGACATTTGGTCTGTATCTCTTTGCAATCAAAATGCCCGTCCTGGTACTTGCCTTTTAAAACAAGTTTTTCGCTTATTTCCAGGTTGTCGGGTTTTGCATTATGGTACACCACTTTCACCGATTTGCCCAGTGTGTCTACCGCTACAAAGCTCAGGTAGTTGGGGTTTTTTACAGCATCGTATTCGATAGGTTGCGACTTATCGAGGCGGGCCATGAGGTGCACATATTTACCCGGTTTGGCCATGGCCGTATCGATGGTGTCATAGGTACTGGTGGTCTTCAAAAAGGTCAATAAGACGGCAATGGCTCCTGCGATCAGCACCAATAAAGCGATGTGAATTTTTTTCATCCGGTTACAAATTTTTCAAAGTACAAAGTTAAATCAAATTTGGTCTCCGGAAGAAGCTTTGTTGAACAGGAATGTTAATTAGTTTCATTCCGAACCTCCTCATTTTCAAGTTGTCTTTGCATTATCTTTGCGCCAAAATTTAAACGATTGCCCATGTTATTCCAACTAACCGAAGAGCAACTGATGATTCAGAAAGCAGCCCGGGATTTTGCACAAAACGAATGCCTGCCGGGTGTAATTGAAAGGGACGAAAAACAGATTTTCCCCAAAGAACAGGTGATGAAACTGGCCGAACTCGGCTTTATGGGTATGATGGTGGACCCGCAATATGGGGGCGCCGGCATGGATACGATCAGTTATGTACTGGCCATGGAAGAGATCAGTAAAGTAGATGCCAGTGTGAGTGTATGTATGAGTGTGAATAACAGCCTTGTTTGTTACGGGCTGCAGGAATATGGAACGGAGGAGCAAAAACAAAAATACCTGGCTCCGTTGGCCCAGGGCCAAAAAGACGGCGATTTATATATCGGCGCCTTTATGCTGAGCGAACCGGAAGCCGGCAGCGATGCTACCTCCCAAAGAACGACAGCTGAAGATAAAGGGGATTATTATTTGTTGAATGGTACCAAGAACTGGATCACCAACGGTGGTTCCGCTTCCGTATACCTGGTAATAGCCCAAACAGATCCGGCAAAAGGTTCGAAGGGCATCAATTGCCTGATCGTTGAGAAAAACTGGCCGGGTGTAGTGGTAGCGGCCAAAGAAAATAAAATGGGCATCCGCGGCAGCGACACACACACCGTGATGTTCAACGATGTGAAAGTGCCCAAGGCCAACCGCATCGGGGAAGACGGCTTCGGGTTCAAATTTGCGATGAAAACCCTGGCAGGCGGCCGTATCGGCATTGCCTCACAGGCTTTGGGCATTGCCAGCGGTGCTTATGAACTGGCCTTGCAATATTCTAAAACCCGCAAAGCATTCGGCACCGAGATCATGAACCACCAGGCCATTGCTTTTAAACTGGCGGATATGGCCACCCGCATTGAAGCCTCCCGCCTGCTTTGCCTGAAGGCGGCCTGGGAAAAAGATAATCATCTTGATTATACATTGAGTTCTTCTATGGCTAAAGTATACGCCTCAGAAACGGCCATGTGGACCACTACTGAAGCAGTACAGGTACACGGCGGTTACGGATTTGTAAAAGAATACCATGTAGAACGGCTGATGCGGGATGCCAAGATTACACAGATATACGAGGGCACCAGTGAAGTGCAGCGTATTGTGATCAGCCGGAGTATTTTGAAAGGATAAGCCTATTGGCAACTGTTAAATTCAGTAATGATATTCCGGTAAGCCCGGATGCGCTGTTCACGGGTTGATGTGGGTGTCCAGGAAACGGCTTCGTCTTTATCCAGGATTTTTCGATACAGGCTTTTGCAATCTCCCACCTGAATGGCTACAGTAAATGAGGACTCATCGTAATAGTCGGTTGAGGTAAGCTCATTCATGGAGGATTTTGGGAATTTAACAGCTACGCTGTGCGGCGCTTTACCATCTCCGCATTCAAAGATCCCGCAATTAATTGTTCCGGCTATCAGCTTTACACATACGTTGTTGATGGATTTGCCATATTCGGTATTAATATTACGGAAGTAATAAGTGGTATTGTCTATAATAATATATTTTATGATAGCAGTATTGAAACTGGCTGTCGTACTAGTCGTTTCTTTAGTACCCTTATTTTTTGATGTTGCTGAACTTTGTATTTTGATGAGATCATCATTGGCCCCCTGCAGGTTTACGGTTATTTCACCTGTGAGTTCCTGCCCCAATTTTGTAACAAGGGTCCCCGTATACGTTTTTTGTGAAAAGGAAAAAACTGATACACTGATACTGATGGTAAGTAAGAAAAATGTTTTTAGGTTCATGCAGTAATTTTGATTAAAAATATTGGTTTTTGTGTAAAACAGCATACCCTGTAAATGGTATAAACAATGGCAGTCAATAAAGAAAATTATAACAGGATCAATGATGAACTGAAGGCCCGTAAAGTCACACTGGTAGCCGTTTCCAAAACCAAACCGGTGGAAGATATTCTGGAACTCTATCAGCTGGGTCACCGCGACTTTGGAGAAAACTATGTACAGGAACTGACAGAAAAAGCGGCACAGTTGCCTGGGGATATCCGCTGGCATTTTATCGGCCACCTGCAAACCAATAAAGTAAAATTTATCATTCCCTTTGTGCAACTGATACAGGGAGTAGATAGTCTGAAATTGCTGAAGGAGATCAATAAGCAGGCGGCAAAGGAAAACAGGGTAGTGGACTGCCTGCTGCAGGTACATATTGCACAGGAAGAAACCAAATTCGGCCTGGATGAAAAAGAACTGGATGAAGTACTTGGCAGCCTTCGGGATTACCCCCATGTTAAAGTTGCCGGACTGATGGGTATGGCAAGTTTTACAGAGGATTTGAATAAGGTGAAGGAGGAGTTCAGGTACCTTGCAGCTCTTTTTGAGAAAGCAAAAAAAATAAATCCCGGTATCACCATTCTTTCGATGGGTATGAGCGGTGATTATGAATGTGCGATAGAACAGGGAAGCAATATGGTACGTATCGGCAGCCTGTTGTTCGGCGCCCGGGAAGCAAAGTGATTGCCTGAAAAATCGTATTATTGGATTAAATTCTAAGTCTTACCTCAATTAGCCCTCATGCGGATATTGCTCACTTTATTGGCCCTCTTGTTTTTTAGTTCCGCCCGATCCCAGGTGGAAAGGGATACCGTATTAAAACGCTGCCCCGTTTACATTACAGATACTGTCACTTCCAATAATTTCTTTATTGAAGCAAGACCGGCTACCTTAAAAGTATACCGGGTAAAAGGAAAACTGACCATCGCGGTAGAACAAAGGGACCAGTTCTTCACCTTGTTTTTTCATGACAGGAAATTAAGATCGGGCAAATATGATATT
>DASUDW010000326.1:0-2534 GCA_036275415.1 Chitinophagaceae bacterium
TACTGCGAATATATTGGTTTCTGCACCGGGCCTTGTACCGCAAAATCTAATAGTAACTCAGGATCTCGGAACAACAGCCGTATCAAACATTCAGAATCCTTTGATTAAAATTTATCCGAATCCTGCAAAGGATGTGCTTTATATAGATGGATTTTCAGGTAATGCTCAGCTCAGTTTATATGATGTGACCGGGAAACTCTTATTCACGCAGTTTTTGACTCAACGGTATGTTAACATAACTAATTTACCTGGTGGGATATACCTGTTAAAAATTACCGAAAAGAAAAATGTAACCATAAAAAAACTATTGATATTGAATTGATAACAATAGTTTCCAAAATCCTGTAAATTCACAGTTCAACTACAAGAAGATGAAGGGATTTTTTATTGTTTTATTTTTCCTTTTTCTTATTTCCTGCAGTAATAAGAATGAAAATATAGTAATCTCTGGAAACAAAGGATCAGCGGCGGATTCTATTGAAGTCAAAGTAAATGCTTTACTTCAAAAGATGACCCTTGAAGAGAAGATCGGACAAATGAATCAGTACAACGGTTTTTGGGATGCTACTGGTCCTGCTCCTGAAAGTGGGGACAATAAAATGAAATATGAGCATTTCAGAAAAGGTTGGGTTGGATCTGTATTAAATGTGAAGGGAGTTGAATATGTAAGGAAGCTTCAGGAAATAGCAGTGAAAGAAACAAGACTTGGAATCC
Source organism: Chitinophagaceae bacterium (assembly GCA_036275415.1). Classification (GTDB taxonomy): domain Bacteria; phylum Bacteroidota; class Bacteroidia; order Chitinophagales; family Chitinophagaceae; genus JJ008. The sequence continues at coordinate 715 of DASUDW010000326.1, forward strand.
CGTTACTTTTTGGTTTCGATGTTATTCATGGCTATAAAACAATATTACCTATTCCATTAGGTGAAGCAGCCAGCTGGGATTTGGAAGCTATTGAACGATCGGCACGAATTGCTGCCATTGAAGCATCATCTGTTGGTATTAACTGGACCTTTGCCCCAATGGTTGATATTTCAAGAGATGCACGCTGGGGCAGGGTGATGGAAGGAGCAGGTGAAGATACCTATTTAGGTAGTAAGATAGGTGTTGCACGTATTAAAGGGTTTCAAGGAGCTGATTTGACACACCATAATACTATTGCAGCTTGTGCAAAACATTTTGCAGGATATGGATTTGTAGAAGCCGGCAGAGATTATAATACCGTTGATGTAGGAAACGTTACTCTTTACAATGTTATTTTTCCTCCTTTTAAGGCGGCTGTAGAAAGTGATGTAAAATCAGTTATGAATGCATTTAATGTATTAAATGGTATTCCTTCAACTGCCAATAAATTTCTTCAACGTGATATATTAAAAAGTAAATGGGGTTTTAAAGGGGTAGTTGTTTCTGATTGGGGTTCAGGCAAGGAACTTGTTGATCATGGTTTTTCAGCCAGTCTGGAACAAGTAGCCGAGCAAGCCGTTAATGCGGGATCGGATGTAGACATGGAATCTTATGCCTATGTCACACATCTAAAAAAGTTGGTTGAAACAGGAAAGGTTAAAATAGAATTGATTGATGATGCTGTACGCAGAATTCTTCGATTGAAATTTGAGTTGGGCTTGTTTGATGACCCCTATAAATATTGCAATGGGCAACGGGAAAAAGAATTGCTCTATCACCGGGATCATTTGAAAGATGCATTGAATATTGCTCGGAAATCAATTGTACTGTTAAAGAATTCAAAACAGCTTCTTCCTTTGAATCAAAATCAAAAAGGTATTGCTGTTATTGGGGCACTTGCTTCTGATAAGAATAGCCCCTTAGGTAATTGGCGACTGGCTGCCGATGATAGCAGTGCAATATCAGTAATTGAAGGAATGCTTAATAAGAACATCAGTTTTCGCTATAGCAAAGGACCCGCTCTTGTTAAAGGACCTACCCCTTTTGGTCAGGAAATCGCTGTAAATGAAACTGACACGTCAGGATTTGCAGATGCTATCGAACTTGCAAAACAATCTCAAGTCATAATAATGGTACTTGGTGAGCATGGTATGCAGAGCGGTGAAGCTAGAAGCCGTTCTAAAATTGATTTGCCTGGATTGCAGCAACATTTTTTAGAAGAGGTATATAAAGTAAACAAAAATATTGTGCTTGTTTTGATGAATGGCAGACCGCTTGCTTTGCCTTGGGCAGATAAACATATTCCGGCAATATTGGAAGCATGGCAATTAGGAACACAAAGCGGAAACGCAATTACAGATATCTTGTTTGGTGATTATAACCCATCGGGTAAATTGCCTATGACATTTCCGAGAAGTGTGGGCCAGATTCCTATTTATTACAATCATTACAATACCGGAAGGCCAGGGCCTAAAAATGAAGTGTTTTGGTCTCATCATATAGATGAGCAAACTGATCCGTTATATCCTTTTGGTTATGGATTGAGTTATACATCATTTGCATATGCTCACTTCAAACTCAGCAGCACGATGTTAAAAGGAAATCAAACACTTACAGCATCAGTTACATTGACCAATACAGGGAACTTTAAGGGAAAGGAAACGGTGCAACTATACATCAGGGATTTGGTGGGGAAAGTGGTTCGTCCGGTTAAAGAGTTAAAAGGATTTCAACAGGTGGAGTTAAGCCCCGGTGAGTCAAAGCGCATCAGCTTTACCGTC
>DASUDW010000327.1:0-3382 GCA_036275415.1 Chitinophagaceae bacterium
TAAAGCAGCGGACCATTATCAATTCGCTGGAAGATTATGAGAAACATTATTTCCTGGGGGGTAGTCCCGAGTTCAGCAATTTTGACGGTTTGCTCAATAATATAAAAGGCCTTCAGATGCATACAGAAGAGCAGTTCTGGGAGCCTAAAGTAAATGTTTGGGGGATCAGCGATAAAGACCTTTTCCTGGAGGCGAATGATGTTTTCAGAAAAAGAAAATCACCGTTTTTTGCTTACATACAAACCTCCGGCAACCACCGGCCCTATAACCGTACCATACCGGAGTCAGATACAGACTTTGTAAAAACGGTTGTGCCGGAAGAGGAACTGAAGAAATATGGATTTGAATCGCTGGACGAGTTCAATTGTTTTCGTTATTCTGACTATTGTTTCCGCAAATTCATGGAAGCCGCAGTTAAAGAAGAATATTTTCACAACACCATTTTTGTTTTTGTAGGAGACCATGGCCTGTCCGGCACTGCGGAAGCAATTTATCCTTCCGTATGGACAGAGCACAGGCTTACTGATGAACATGTGCCTTTATTGTTTTATGCGCCCGACCTTCTTGCTCCTGATTGGCGCACTGAAGTAGTTTCCCAGGTAGATGTGCTGCCCACTATCGCAGGACTGTTGCATCAGTCGTATATAAATACTACCCTTGGCCGGGATCTGCTTGATCCGGAAAAGAAGAATAATTATGCGTTTATTACTAATACCGCAGGAGGGATAGGCATGGTGACTGATGATTTTTATTTTACCAGGAATATTAATTTCCCGGATGAGCAACTGGTGCCCATGCATAAAAATGCGTTGCAGAAATATTCAGTATCGCAACTTGATTCAGTGAAAAAGGAATTGTCAATTTTTACAACAGCCTACTTTGAATCGGCCAAATATCTGCTGATGAATAACAAGGATGATTGAGTAAGTGCATCTGCAGTCCGGCCATCACGGAACATTTCCCCCCAAAACTTTTTCTATTTTTTTTCGGCGATGATAATAAGCCGGGGTGTCTTCCTTACATCGTAGGAGTGAAGGCTGTAGCTACCGAAAACTTCGATTACCTGCATGCCCTGGTAACTCAGCATATCTGTAAAATCACCCAGGTTGAATTTGGCTACTTTCTCCGTATAAATAAAAGTATCCTGTAGTGACGGATCCGCAACGGCAATTTTTTTAAAAAAATGAGAGTCGTCGTGCCACCGGGTAATGCTATAGGAGGTGTTACCAATTTGCCTGGTTTCATTTTGCAGCAGGTGATCTTCTGCATAATGGACATTGAGGTAATCTATAACAAATGTTCCTCCGGGTTTCAGGCTTTTGGCAATGGTTCGGATAGCATCATCATGTTCCCGCCTGGTTTTAAAATAGCCAAAGCTGGTGAAAAAATTAAATGCATAATGAAAGTAATTGCCCCAGAAAGGGAGACGCATATCATGTACAAAGAAATCAAGGTTTTCGTTTTCAAACTGTTTGGCATACGCAATACTATCCGGTGAAATGTCTATACCCGTTACGGTGAAGCCTGCTGCCGCCAGTGTTTTACTATGCCGGCCTTTGCCACAGGCTACATCGAGCATTCGGCTGCCGGGTAATGGCTTTAAATGCTTCAAAAGCAGGTGTATAAACTGTTCTGCTTCTTTTTCATCCCTTTCGAAATATAATTTGTGGTAGAAAGGAGAGTTGAACCAATTTTTATACCATGCAGTTTCTGCCATACGCAAATATAAACTACAGTTGCAGGAGATAATAAATCAATTTGAAACAGATGCATTTGGCAAGCGCAGCTTCTGTATTTTTGCTGCCCAAACCTTATATCGTAAACATTTCAATTTTTACAGTGGCGTTAATTAAAAGTATTTCAGGCATCAGGGGAACTATAGGCGGCAAACCTGGTGAAAATCTTACACCGATAGACATAGTCAAGTTTGCAGCCGCCTTTGGCACCATCATTTCCGCAGGTAAACAAAAAACAAGGATCGTCATTGGCCGTGATGGCCGCATTAGTGGCAGCATGGTACAGCAACTGGTAGTGAATACCCTCACTGGTTTGGGTATAGATGTCGTGGACCTGGGGCTTTCAACCACACCTACCGTGGAAGTGGCAGTGAAAATGGCAAAAGCAGACGGAGGAATAATTTTAACCGCAAGCCATAATCCAAAGGAATGGAATGCACTTAAATTACTAAACGAAGAAGGAGAATTTATTTCAGCAGATACCGGTGCCCAAGTGCTGGAATTGGCTGCTAAAGAAGATTTTTCATTTGCAGCAGTTGATAAATTGGGAACGGTAATAGCGGACTCAAGCTATATGCAAAAACATATAGAAGCTATTGTGAAGTACCCGCTGGTGAATGCCCGCCTCATCAAAAAACAGGATTTTAAAATTGTAGTAGATGCCGTGAACTCAACAGGCGCCATCTTCGTGCCGGCATTATTGCATGCACTGGGCGTTAATGAAGTGATTGTACTCAACGAAGAAGTGAACGGGAAGTTTGCACATAATCCGGAACCGCTGCCTGAACATTTAACCCAACTCAGCGCTGAAGTGGTAAAACAGCAGGCGCATTTAGGTATTGCCGTAGATCCGGATGTGGACCGTCTTTGTTTTGTTTGTGAAGACGGCAGCATGTTTGGTGAGGAATACACCCTGGTTGCTGTGGCAGATTATATGCTGGGAAAGATCAAAGGCAACTCCGTTAGTAATATGAGCAGCACCAGGGCCTTGAAAGAAATTACAGTAAAACATGGAGGCGAATATTTTCCTTCAGCAGTAGGCGAAGTGAATGTGGTAAAAAAGATGAAGGAAGTGAATGCAGTGATTGGCGGGGAAGGCAATGGCGGTATAATTGTTCCCGACTTTCACTATGGCCGTGATGCGTTGATCGGGATTGGGTTATTCCTGAGCCACCTGGCCGGGCATAAAAAAGGTATCAAATCCCTTAGAAGCGGGTATCCTGATTATTTTATTTCCAAGAATAAAATAGAACTCGAAAACGGGATCGATGTGGGACAAATTTTTGAGAAAATAAAAGCGAAATACAAGAATAACCCGGTTAATACAGATGACGGGTTAAAGATCGAGTTTGACAATGACTGGGTACACCTGCGTACATCCAACACAGAGCCCATCATCCGTATTTATGCCGAAAGTGATTTTGAAACAAAAGCCAATAATATTGCGCTGCAACTAATGCGGGATATCAGGGAATTCAGCTGACCAGGTGCTCCGGTTTTATCGGCAACCGGTATACCCGTTTGCCTGTTGCATTGAACACGGCATTGGCAACTGCTGCTGCAAATCCTACTAAGGCAATTTCCCCTACGCCTTTGGCGCCGGTTGTATTGATGACAGGATCCGGTTTATTGGGAAACCAGGTATC
>DASUDW010000328.1:0-3713 GCA_036275415.1 Chitinophagaceae bacterium
TTGCTCATGCTCATGCTTACCACCAGTGACAATACGGCCAGTCTCTGGCTGCAAAGCATTGCCGGCACAGGCATCCGCATCAACGAAATACTAGACAGCCTGGGCCTGAAACAAACGAGGGTAAATTCAAGAACTCCGGGCAGGGAGGCCTGGCGGGCCAGATACCAATGGGGCCAAACCACCCCGAAAGAAATGGGAGAGTTGTTTGAAAAAATATATCGCAAACAAGTTTTTTCTTCGGAATATAGTGAACGAATGATGCGCTTGCTGGGCCGTAATTACTGGGATGAAGATGAGGCTATTTCACAAATACCACCAACAGTTGAAGTATTCAGCAAAAATGGCTGTGTTAACGCCAGCCGAAGTGAAGCACTGATCGTAAATGCTCATAAGAATCCATATGTGTTTTGCATATTTACCAAAAACAATAAAGACACCCGATGGACCCATGATAATGAAGCATGGACATTGGCGAGACGGATATCTAAATTGTTGTGGGAGTATTGGGGAGATAAATAATCTATAGTATTATTTTAGAAGCTGGTACACCGCCCAGCTCATCAAATACGCCAGGCCTGTCATATATACTAACTGAATGATAGGCCACTTCCAGCTGCGGGTTTCCCTTTTCACCACAGCCAGTGTGCTCATGCACTGCATAGCAAAAACATAAAAAAGTAGTAATGATAACCCGGTGGCCAGCGAAAATACGGGGGTGCCATTGGGCCTTACGGCAGCTTTCATCTTCTCTTTCAATAAAAGGCTGCCGCCATCCTCATCACCGACACTATACAAAGTGGCCATAGTGCCTACAAACACCTCCCTGGCCGCAAAAGAAGTTACTAGTGCTATACCTATTTTCCAATCATAGCCAAGGGGTTCAATAACCGGTTCCATTTTTTTCCCGATAATTCCCGCATAGGAGTTTTCTAATTTCTCTGAATGGTATTCCTTTAACAGCAGGTTTTTATCGGCTCCCGGATGTGCTTGCAATTGTTCATATTTTTGGGACAGCCGCTGCATGGTGTTTCCTGGTCCAAAAGAAGATAGGGCCCACAGCACCAGGCTGATGATCATGATGATCTTGCCCGCATCAAAAACAAAAATCCTGGCCTTGTTTACCATCGCCGGAATTATATTGTTCCACCTCGGTGACCGATAAGTGGGCAATTCCAGAATAAAGAAACTCTTCTCTTTTATTTTTATAAACCACTTGGCTACATACGAAACAATCAGCGCCATAACCAACCCAAGCAGATAAAGCCCCATCATCACCAGGCCCTGTATGCTAAGAAAACCCAATAAATAACCCCGGGGAATGACCAGGCCAATCAGTATTGTATAAACAGGCAACCTCGCCGAACAACTCATAAGGGGAGTAATGAGAATAGTGAGCAGCCTTTCTTTCCGGTTTTCAATATTCCTCGCACTCATAATGGCGGGAACCGCACAGGCGAACCCGCTGATCATTGGCATTACACTTTTACCATTCAGGCCAACCGCCCTCATCAGCCTGTCGCTCAGAAAACTGATCCTTGCCATGTAGCCAGTATCCTCCAGCAGCGTAATCAGGCCAAATAAGATCATGATCTGCGGTACAAAAACCAAGATACCGCTTAGGCCCGCAATTACACCGTTAATTAAAAGGTCTGTCCACCGGTTTTCGGGCAATGATGCCGAAAGTGAACCACTGAGTTTGGCAAAGCCCAGTTCAATCCAGTCCATCGGGTGCTGCGCCAGCCAGAATACACTTTGAAACAGCAGAAACAAAACGGCCAGCAAGATCAAATAACCCCAGCGGCGGTGCAGCAGCACATTATCTAATCGTTCTGTAAATAAAGATTTCTGCAGCGGGTCTGGCTCTGCTACCGCCTGCTGCATGAGCTGGCGGATACGGCTATAGCGCTGCAATATTTCTTCGGCCTGTGTTTTGGTGGGGTTAAACTGATACTTTTTCTCAATGTTTTCAAACAGCTCCTGTTCCCCCTGGTTCAGTGTAAATGATTCATGATTGATTAAGTAATGAATCGCTGAATAATCGCTTAACGCAGGATAGTGCTCTTTTACTTCATCAATAGCAGCCGGAGCAAAGTTTTTGTTATCAATAAAATCCCTTGCCGGCACCTTATAGGCCTGCTGGGCGGTGAGGGCAATTGCTTTTTTAAGTTCAACAATACCCTTGTTCTTTAGGGGGTTTACAGCAATGACCGGCACACCCAATTCTCTCTCCAGTGCCGGCAGGTCAATTTTAATGCCTTTGCGCTTGGCCATATCCATCATGGTAAGGGCAATAACGACCGGTACTTTCAGGTCAATGATCTGGGTACAAAAAAGGAGGTTCCTCTTCAGGTTGCTGGCGTCGGCTACTGCAACAATAACATCGGCCTTGATCTCATGGTCCTGGTTTAGCAACACTTTGTATGAAACCCATTCGTCAAGCCGCTTGGGATACAAGCTATAGCTGCCGGGAAGATCAATGATCTCTGCTTTCAGAGAAGGCGATATTTCGGAAGAACCCGTCTTTTTATCTACTGTAACACCGGGAAAATTACCCACCCGCTGGTTAAGCCCCGTCAGGCAATTGAAGAGGGAACTTTTCCCGCTGTTGGGATTTCCAACCAGGGCAATATGTAACCGGTTGTTCGTCATGTTAACAAGCAGCTTGCAAATGTAAAGCCGCCCGGCATACCCACCTTACGAAATACGGTGTTTGCGCCCCTTCAATCGGGAAAATGTATGACGTAAAAATGATACAACTAAAAAGCGGAAAGGCCTGGTATCAATACCTTTGCAGCTTAATTATAACTATGCATTCTTCCTTTTTAAAAGTATTCGTAATAGCAGGATTGCTTATTTCCTGCACCGGCCCGAAAAAAACAACCGGTCCCGATACCAGGACCCTTGAAAACATTAAGGCGCATATATCCTATTTGTCAGACGACAAGCTGGAGGGTCGCAGAACCGGTAGTGCCGGTGAAAAACTGGCCATGGAATATATCAGTAACCAGTTTGGTGCTGTTGGTCTTTCACCCAAAGGCACAGACGGATATTATCAGCCTTTTGAAGTAAACGACGGAAAAGCAATGGGCGAAAACAACCAGTTGGTAATAAACAGCGAGCCGCTTATTGCGGGTAAGGATTATTTTTTATTTCCGTTCAGTCCCGATGCCAACGCTGAGTCGAAGCCTTCTATTGCGGTACAGGAAGCCGGAGAGCCCTGGTTTATCGACCTGAAAGAGCCGCTGGAAGACAACAAGAACAATCCTCATTTTGACCTGTCGGATTATATACGCACCAACTCCAAAAAAGCGGCAGACAGGGGAGCAACGGCTGTATTGTTATACAACAGTTCCGCCACAGATGATAACCTCGCTTTTGACGGAAAGGACAAATCAGAAAAACTGAATATTCCCGTTTTGTATGTACAAAAAGAGGCAGCTAAAAAATTCTTCAGCGATGCCACCGCTACGCTGGATCTGAAATTGACCACTTCCATAATAGAAAAGAAAAGAACGGGCTACAATGTTGTCGGCTACCTGGATAATGGAGCGGCCACCACTGTTATTCTAGGAGCACACTACGACCACCTGGGATATGGTGAAGACGGCAACTCCATGCTTCGCACAGGAGAGAAACTCATACACAACGGCGCCGATGATAATGCCAGCGGTACGGCTGCATTGATTGAACTCGCCAGAAAACTGAAAGCATCC
>DASUDW010000329.1:0-2704 GCA_036275415.1 Chitinophagaceae bacterium
CATCCTGACTGATGTACCCAAAAATGCGGTGGCGTTATTTATGGTAGAATTGCTGACCAAATGTTTGAAGCAGCCGGAAAGTAATCCAGACCTTTTTCATTTTGCAGAAGACTGTTTTTTGTACCTGGATAACAGTTCCGGTACTGTTATGGCCAACCTGCCCTTATTTTTTGCATTGCACATGCCGGTACATTTTGGTTTGCCCCCCAGCCCCATAAAGGTGGAGTATGATGCTAACAGGATTTACTTTGATTTAAAGGAGGGAGAATTTGTTCATCATATTCCTTCGCACCCGTATTTTCTGGAAGGTAAGCAAGCCGAAGTAACTAATGAATTACTGAAAGTGATGCAACCCCAGGAACTGGAGCAAATAAAACTTAATCATGATTTTCGCCGTCATTTATTACAGCGATTAGAAGATTACTACCGCCTGCATATACAGGAATTTGGAGTAATGAAGAGTTTGCCCGTGCTGAAGGAGGTGTTAGGTTAGCCTTCTTGAATACGAGTAGTCTCTTCCGGTTAATACAACACCCGGATTCTTCCCTTTTTCAAAACTTCCCAGTTCATTGTCCCATTGCAATGCCTTTGCTCCACTGAAAGTTGCCCATTGTAAAATGGTTTCATCCGGTATATGCGGAAAATGTTTTTTTACAGCTTCCATTTCTTTGGCAATACTCAGCTGCCAGTTGCTGCTGTAGCTGTCGGTACCTAAAACGATATGACAGTTGTGTTTCATCAGCATATCTATTGGTGGTACTTTATTTTCAATATACAGGTTGGCGTTAATACATAAGCAGTACACCAGTTTTAATCCGTTGGCAGTGGCATATTCATTGGCCCAGATCACATCTTCTTCCGGCATAAACGTATTATGGATCAAGAAAATGGTTTGCCCGTTGGTAAAATAAGGCAACACCGATCGGATGCTGCTTTTGCCTGTTACAGGAAAGGGTGATTGGTCAATGCCAAAAATTTTGAAAAGCCGCAGGTACTCACCGCCACCGGATTTGTACAATTCATCTTCTGCCGGATGTTCCTGGTTGTGGATGGAGATGATTTGGTTTTTGGTTAATTGGTTAATTAGTTTAAAGGTATTTGGACTTATAGAATAAGGTGCATGGGGTACCAGCGATGTGCGATGATCCATTAACCATGAACCATCAACCGTATCAAATGCCGCAGCTACTTTTCTGTAATGTGCTATGTTCTCTTCGGCTTTTTCATCTGTAAAACTCAGCACTTCCACAAAATTCTGCCAGCGGATGCGGCTATTGCATTTTACAGCAGCTGTGTCGGCAGTGTTGCCAATATCACCAACAGCCACAATCCCGTTTTCATGCATTTCTTTTTCAGCCGCGACAATAGCTTGTAATTTCTTAATTGCAGGGTCCTGGTAAGCCCCTCCTTCGGAGGGGTTGGGGGAGGCCTCTCTTTTGGTAACTACAGAGCACAAAAATTCTATAAGGCCGGTATGGGGTGGAATTACATCTTTCAGGTGGCTTAATTCCAGGTGACAATGGCAATTGACAAGTCCGGGTACAAGTATGCCTTCTAATTGCTGAACATCATCCCCTGCCTGTTCTTCCGGAACGATGGCTTCCACTGTACCTTTTTCATCTGTAATCAGCACGGCTTTCTCCCTGAAGCTGAACCCGTCAAACAATTTATCTGCCTTGAATTTTTGGTAACGCATAGCCAAAATTCAAATTTCAGCACTCAAAAACCAAATCGCTAAATTTGCCGCCCTGAGAATACGACTATGTTAGACAGACTTGAAGCCATAAAAGCCAGATTTGACCAGTTAGGTATTGCCCTTACCAACCCAGAGATTGTGGGCAACAATAAAAGGTTTGCCGAAACAAGCAAGGAATACCGCAGCCTTGAAAAGATCGTTGTGGCTTATAATGATTACAAGAAGATACTGGATGACATAGATTTTTATAAAGAAGCATTGGAGGGAGGGGATGAAGAAATGAGAGAACTGGCAAAACTGGAAGCACCTGCCCTTGAAGAAAAAAAAGCCAGTCAGGAAGCCTATATCCGTCAATTACTGATACCAAAAGATCCGCAGGATGAAAAGAATGCTATTCTTGAAATAAGGGCGGGTACTGGTGGTGATGAAGCCAGTTTGTTTGCCGGAGATCTCTTGCGAATGTATATGCGCTACTGCGAAAGAAGAGGCTGGAAAACGGCTGTCCTTAGCGAAAATGAAGGAACAGTGGGGGGATACAAAGAAGTTCAACTTGAAGTTACCGGTGATGATGTATATGGTACGCTGAAGTTTGAAAGCGGCGTACACCGGGTGCAGCGGGTGCCGGATACGGAAGCTTCCGGCAGGGTTCATACTTCTGCTGCTACCGTGGCGGTAATGCCCGAAGCGGAAGAAGTGGATTTTGAGCTCAACCCGGCAGATGTAAAAATGGAAACAGCCCGAAGTGGCGGTGCCGGTGGTCAGAACGTAAATAAGGTGGAAACCAAGGTTATGCTGACACATATTCCTACCGGAACGGTTGTCGTTTGTCAAACGGAAAGATCACAGTTGGGCAACCGGGAAAAAGCAATGCAGATGCTCCGGACCAAGCTATATGAAGAGCAGGTAAGAAAACAGGAAGAGGAAATTGCCCGCCACCGCAAAAGCCTGGTGAGTACCGGTGACCGCAGCGCCAAGATACGGACCTATAACTTTCCGCAGGGCCGGATA
>DASUDW010000330.1:0-4535 GCA_036275415.1 Chitinophagaceae bacterium
AATACTTCGCTGCGGCTTTATGCTTTTTACAAAGAAAAGAACCACAGCTGGGATAATACCCTCGATGTCAATTTCGGCTACATCAATACCACCAGTCTGGGCGGAAGAAAAAATGATGATCGTTTTGACCTGCTCACCAAGTATGGCCTGGCACTGAACAGTAAACTGAACCTGGCCACACTGGCCAATTTCCGTTCGCAATTGCTTAACGGCTATACCTGGCCGAATAATGTAAAAACATTTGCCTCGGCCTTTCTGTCGCCGGCCTACCTGGTAGCCAGCCAGGGGCTTGACTACAAACCGGTGAAAGACCTGTCCATCTTTGTTTCACCAGTTACCTCCCGCTGGGTGTTTGTGAAAGACAGTTTACTATCAGCAAAAGGCGAGTACGGTGTAAAACCCCACCGGCACAGCATCAACCAGAACGGTGCCTTTGCCACGGTGAGTTACCAGAAAGTATTCAATAAATACTTTTCGTATAAAAGCAGGCTGGATCTTTTTTCCAACTACCAAAAAGACCCGCAGAATGTTGACCTGTTTATGACCAATACTTTTTCTGCAAAAGTGGCGAAGATCATTGCCTTTACCTGGAACGTGGATATGATCTATGACGATGATGTGCGGTTGTTTGGCGATGCAGGCAGTTCACCCGGATTGCAGTTCAAATCGGTAGTGGCAGTCGGGCTGCAGGTAAAAATTTAAATTACCTTTGGCCGCCATGGGCCAGAAAAAATTACAGCGCTTTGCAGAACTGGAAACATTTACCAACGTATTGCAGTTTCCCCCGGATATAAAAGGAAAATGGCATACCCATTTTCACAACGATCATCCCATTACCCTCGAACTGGCCTGCGGCAAAGGCGAATATGCTGTAGGGCTGGGCAGATTATACCCGCAGCGTAATTTCATCGGGGTAGACCTGAAGGGGAACCGCATCTGGGTGGGTGCTAAAAAAGCCCTGCAGGAAGGATTGACCAATGTGGCTTTTCTCCGTACCCAGATCGATCAGATAGCCTCTTATTTCGCTGAAAATGAAGTATCGGAGATCTGGATCACCTTTCCGGACCCGCAACTGCGTTTATCAAAAGCCAAAAAACGGCTGACCCACCCAAAATTTCTCCGTTTGTATCAACAATTCCTTGCTCCCGGTGGTTTAATACACTTAAAGACCGACAGCCCGGACCTGTACCGCTTTACCCTTTTGGTGATTGAATTGTACGGATGCCGGCTCCATCAGGATATGGATGATGTTTTTAAAGAGGAAGAAATTGCTGAGGAACTGAAGATCAAAACGCATTACGAATCGCTGGATATTGCCGGCAGTAACCGCATCCATTATCTCTGTTTTTCCCTGCCGGGGGACCTCGGTGATACAAGAAAAGATTTGGCGCTGAAGGAAAAATTACAAGCACATGAAGGATTTGATTGAAGGCATACATTATTATTTTAACGAAAACGGACTGATCGTACTTACGGAGCAATACCATTTAGACAAAGGCTATTGCTGCGGCAATGGCTGCAGGCATTGTCCCTTTCAGTATGAAAATGTTCCTGAGCCACGGAGAAGTGAATTGTTGCAACAACACCTCCCCAAAGAGAATTAAGGTTTCCTGCAATACCACTGCGTATACAAATGATAATAGCCACGGATTTCACAGATTGACACGGACTGGTTTCTTTTAAGCGACAAACTATATTATTATATCAAAAATTTCCGTGCTAATCCGGGTAATCCGTGGCTAACCTTTCTTATTCCTTTTCCTCTTTTTGCTTTTTAATAAAAACTTGATGTTCCCCGTGTCTTCATGGGAAATAAAAACATAGCTTTAGCCATAAGCTTAGCGGTAAAAAATTATGCCCCCTAAAAAGAAACCTTTACCCGCAGAAAAAATAAAAACGGTAAAACCATCCGGCACCACCGATGAAAATTTCTTTTCACTGGTGTATGCTGTAGTGCGGCAGATTCCCAAAGGCAGGGTAACTTCTTACGGCGCTATTGCCGCCTGTCTCGGTACCAAATCTTCCTCCCGCATGGTGGGCTGGGCCATGAACGGCAGTCACCGGGTGAAGCCTAAAGTGCCGGCACACCGGGTGGTAAACCGAAATGGAATGCTCACCGGCAAACACCATTTCACCCCGCCGGGTATGATGGAGGAATTGCTGAAAAAAGAAGGTATCAAAGTAAAGAACGACCAGGTGGTGGACTTCAAAACATTATTCTGGGACCCGGTAAAGGAACTGGGCTTATGAAATGCGTTTGAAAAGCGTTATTCGGAAAACGTCTTTTTACACTGTTTCTTTATTTCTTCAAAACAGGTTTTGCAAACCACTTCAGCGCCGTACTGCGGATTCCGGAAATTGCCTTTCCAGGTTACCCGCACCCACACATATACTTCTGCCTCGGTTACTGGTACATGTACTTCCACTGTTTCATTCTTCACCCATCGTTTATCCTCCACCACTACATGTATACTGTCTGCCTTGATTTTTTTCTCCAGGCATTCGCCGGCCTTAAACTTATAGGCTTCACCGTTTACCGTAAAATGAAAATTCGGAAATCCCGGCAGTTGGTTCCGCGGAGCAGTTACAATGTGCAACATTGTTTGTTGTTGTCCACGGGTAGTAAGGGCAACAGATAATAGCAGAAAAAGAAAGCAGGAACGAAACATGGTAATGCTGTTGCCCACAAGATAGGGTAAGCAGCGAAAAAAACTGTCGCCGGTTCTGCCTGTTTATCAGTAATGCAGCGGCTTGATGCCGATAAAGTCCAGCAGTTCTACTTCAGGTGCGAGGTAGTCTTTCTTCATTGGTTCTTCCCGCATGAGGTCGGTACTCAGGTATTTTTTATTGCTGTCGCAGAAGATGGTCACCACATTTTGCAGGTGGGGATATAATTCCTGCAACAGCACAGCGCCGATAAAATTGGCCCCGGAAGAAATGCCCACGGCGAGGCCCAGTTGCCGGGCCAGTTTTTGTGCCATCAGGATGGAGTCGCCGTCGGATACCTGTATCACTTCATCCAGCCGGTCCAGTTGTACAATAGCCGGAATAAATTCATCTGATATTCCCTGTATGCGGTGTGAACCTACTTTGTGCCCGGTACTCAGGGTGGGTGATTCGGCCGGCTCCAGCGGGTGCACCCGTATGCTGTTGTTCCTTGCCTTCAGGTAGTTGCCGGCGCCCATGATAGTACCGCCCGTACCAACCCCCGCTACAAAGGCATCCGGCGTAACATCGATGGACTGCAGCTGCAGCCATATTTCTTTCGCCGTTGTTTTCTCATGTGCTTCAGCGTTATACCGGTTTTCAAACTGCCGGGGCAGGAAGATATTGGGGTCTGCGGCCGCCATCTTCTCACTCAGTGCAATACTGCCGAGAAAGCCACCCTCTTCTTTCGATACCAGTATCACTTCGGCGCCCAGGCTTTTGATGATATCCATCCGCTCCTTGCTCAGCCAGTTGGGCATGATGATCTTTACCTGGTGGCCCAGTGCCCGGCCGATGGCGCTGAAAGCAATACCGGTATTGCCGCTGGTGGCTTCCACAATACTGTTTTCTTTAGTGATCTGCCCGTTGCGGTAGGCCTGTTGTAAAATATACAGGGCCATGCGGTCTTTGATGCTGCCGGTCAGGTTGTAGTGCTCGCATTTTACATACACCGCCCTTTCTTCATTCTTATACCGGTAGTCGATCTTGAGCATCGGGGTATCGCCGATCAGGTTCCAGAGGTGGCGGAACTTATTCTCCAGGCTGGGCTCCATGGATACCAGGGCGGTATCGAAGTAGCTGTAAACATCTTCTTTCATATGGCAGCAATTCGTTGAGGTTTCAAATCTACCTGCTTGGGCATAACCGGTCAATGATTTTAAACAGGAGTGGCTTAACATTGGTCATGTGCTGAGTGCTGGTTGCTGGTTGCTGGTTACTGGTTGGTTCATGGCTTATGGTTCATAGTTCATGGTCGTTTACTTGCATTGTTGGTGGCTTAAAGAAAAAGCAGGTATCTCCAACGATTTTTCCGCTGCGTCGCTTTTGAAGATTGTATTAGTTTATCCCGGGACAAATATGTGATTGGGCCGTAAAAAAGAAATATCTTAGAACCTTCCGGGTTATAGAATTTATTCTATCCGGTAATTTTTCATAAAGTCATTACTTTCATCCGGCTACCAATTGCTTACGAGAAAATATATAGGGTTTTGTGCCTTGCTGCTGCAGGCCGCTATGCTTGCTGCCCAGTCACCCGGCGGTATTCCTGCCAATAACAAAATGTGGGTGAGGGGCGATAATGGTGTTACCACGGCCGGCACCACCGTTACCCAATGGCAGGAAACATCCGGCGCCAATGTTACCGGCAACTTTACGGTTCAGCCGCTGGCTGGCACGGCCAATCCGCAAAGCGGCCCCACTTTTATTCCGGCAGGTGTCAATTTCAATCCTTACCTCAGTTTCAACGGGAGCAACAACTCACTTTCCAGCGTCAATAATTTTTTGGGTACTGCCCTGGTGGGCAACAGCAATGTCACCGCTTTCCAGGT
>DASUDW010000331.1:0-3852 GCA_036275415.1 Chitinophagaceae bacterium
GAAATGATTTCCGGCAATATTGGTTCAGGTACGTTGAAACGGCTGGACTATACAGTGATCGGCGATACCGTGAATACAGCCCAGCGGCTGCAATCAGCAGCCGGACCCAGCCAGATCGTCATTTCAGAAACTTGTTATGAAAAGATCAAACAATCTTTTAGTTGTACTAAAATTGGTGAAGTAACCCTTAAAAATAAGTCAAACCCTGTAACGATCTACGAAGTAGTAGATTAAAGAATAAATGAGATGCAGTACCAGCAGGTCTATAATTTCCTGATGCCGAAACTGGAAGAAGATCTTCCGGAGTATTATACCTATCACAATGCCGCACATACCAAAAGTGTCATTTCAGCGGCTGAATATCTCGGCACACTGGAAAAAATCAGTGATGAAGAAATGATAGTGTTGAAAACGGCAGCATTATTTCATGATGCCGGGTTTTTACAACAGGCCGACGGGCATGAAGAAATTTCCTGCATCTGGGCAAGAGAATACCTTCCGAAGTACGGGTATAGCGATGAACAGATCGAAGAGATCTGCCGTATCATTATGGCCACAAGGCTGCCGCAAACCCCGGTTGACAACCTGGGCCAAATACTTTGTGATGCAGATTTGTTTTATATCGGCAAACAGGGCTATGCAGCCAATGCCGAAAAACTTTTTGACGAATTTAAATACCGCGGCTTTGTAAAGACCGAAGAGGAATGGCAGCTGATGCAGGTAGAGTTCTTGTCGGGACATCAGTTTTTTACTGCTTCAGCTGTTACGGAACTGGAGCCGGCCAAGCAACAGATACTTAAAGACATAAAAAGAGGAGTAGAAAAAAGTTTTTCACCTCATCATGAAACTTCCCCCGTGCAGATGCTGCAGGATTTTTTACTTGCCCTGATAGGTATTACGTTTGCCGGGGTAGCCCTTAAACTTTTCCTGGTTCCCAACCATTTTTTTGACGGGGGCATAACGGGCATCTCACTGCTGGTACATGAAGTATATGGTTTCAATCTTGGCCTTGTTATCCTTTTACTGAACCTTCCACTAATCATTGTAAGCAATTTTTCCATTGGCAGACGCTTTGCCATCAGAACATTACTAAGCGTCATACTGCTTGGTATTGCTTTATTACTTATTCCTAATTATGCCGTAACAGCAGACAAATTGCTTATCAGCATTTTTGGGGGCGCCTTCCTGGGTGTAGGTGTAGGGCTGATCATGCGTACCGGTGCTGCGCTGGACGGAATTGAAGTGCTGGCTGTTTATACGCTAAAGAAAACATCCTTCACTATTACAGAAATCATATTAGGCATCAACATTATCATTTTCACTATTGCCGGATTTCGTTTTGGCATTGAAACAGCATTGTATTCTATCCTCACCTATTTTACTGCTACCCGTTGTATTGATTATGTGGTGGAAGGGTTGCAGGCCTATACCGGGGTAACCATTGTTTCCGGAAAAAGTGAGGCCATCAAATATCAATTAGTGAATAAACTGGGCCGGGGCATCACTGTTTATAAAGGTGAAAGGGGTTTCTTACCCGGTAAGTTTGAAGTGAGTACTGAATGTGATATCATATTCACCGTCATCACCCGGCTGGAGTTGCGGAAATTGAAAAACCTTGTATACGATGTAGATCCAAAAGCATTTGTTTTTGCCAGTACCATTAAGGAGGCATCCGGCGGCATCATTAAGAGAAGGCAGCATCATTGATAGCTGTTTTGCTGTTTGTGCTAAGTATTTATAATTTTATTCCAAAGAACATACTATGGATCAAACATTGCTCGGCATCGGCACCCGTTTGCAGCACACACAACATGGCCCCGGTGTGATAGTGGGTGTTAAATATGCCACTTACCTTATATCCTTTATCAATGCGGGCATAAAAGAAATCGACAAGACTGATACCAGCCTCGAAGAGATCATACCTGAGAATGTTTCGGCAGAAGTGGAAACAACCAGCGAAACGGAAAAATCTCTGTTGAAAATATTAAAGATGTGGGGCGGTCTTACCGAAAATGTTCCCCTGGGCGATAAATGGATAAAAGGTGTGCTGCTGCTGCAACCGGCTGACAAAACATTAAAACCAAAAGAAATTCCGATTGAAGATTTCTTTCACAAGGTAGTAATGCTGCGTGACCGGCTGCGGGTGCTGGAGCAAAATATTAACAGCAGCAAAAACCTCAGTGACGAAGAAAAAGTAAACATTCAGCAATATATTACCCGATGCTATGGTTCTCTTACCACCTTCAATGTACTTTTTAAAAACAAGGAAGATTGGTTTGTGGGAGATAAATCAGGAAAGCAAGATTAAAAGGCACCACAAAGGGTGCCTTTACATAAACCTTAACCACTCACCAAACTTTTACTCCTGCTTGCGGGGGCAGGTATTGATACCCACCAGTGTATACAACGGACAAAAACTAACCAGGCTGGTAAGGACAAATACACCACCTAATATTACCAGTATCAATCCCAATGTACCGGTTACAGTACCACTGAAGTAGAGGTAAGCAAATACTGCTGCAATTAGTACCCTGATAATACGGTCAACGGTACCCATGTTTGGCTTCATAATTAAAAAATTTTGAGAGTGATTAAAATGATTTTATGATCAGCACTATGCCGGTTACCAAGGCCAGGCAAAGTATACATACAAGTAGCATCTTTAACCATTGCTTTTGCATGGTGCTGATTTCAGTGTAAAGCTATTCTACCATATCAATTATCGTTTGTGACAGCTGTCACCCAACCGGATGATTTCAATTTTTCCTGTTTTAATGGTTTCTGATCCGCAATGAAGAATTCCTTATTTTCAATCCCTGCAGAAAGAAAATCAGTAATTTAACAAACTGAAATGAGCCAAACCCGACAATTAGGAGCTATTATGTTTGCCGATATCATGGGCTTTACTGCCCAGATGGAGGAAAACGAAAAAACCGCCAGTGAATGGAGGGCCCGGTTCCGGCAGACGCTTAGCACCCTTATTCCGGAATACAACGGAAAGATCATCGAACTGATGGGCGACGGCGCCTTATGCTTTTTTCAAAGCGCCTATGAAGCGGTAAAAGCTGCTATTGATATGCAGCATGCCATGAAAAACGAAAGTACCATTCCCTTACGGATCGGCATACATACCGGGGAGGTGGTGATGGAAGAGAACAGTGTATATGGCAGTGTGGTCAACCTTGCTTCCCGGGTTGAATCGTTTGCAGTTCCCGGCGGCATATTTATCTCTGAAAAAGTAAACGATGAACTGAAAAACAAAAAGGACATTTCCAGTATTTCATTGGGAAAGTTTCAGTTCAAGAATGTAGAAGAGCCGCTGGAAATTTTCGCCATCAGCAATGAAGGCATTACTGTTCCGGAAAAACAAAAACTGACGGGTAAAGGCGTTGCCCTCCCAAAGTATAAATGGCCTTTTTCCAAAGCGGTGTTAGCCGGTATTGGCGGCACATTGCTGGTAACCGTGCTGGTCTATTTTTTTATCCTAAAAAAAGAAGATGCCGCATCCAACGACATTCAGTCCATAGCTGTAGTACCTTTTGACAACCAGGACGCTGATGCCAAAAGCGATTATTTTGCTGATGGCATTACCGAGGACATCAATACCCATCTTGCAAATATCAGTTCATTGACGGTTATCTCACACAACACCATGCAGTCGTTCAAGAAAACGACAAAGAGCATTAAGGATATCGGGAAAGAGCTCAATGTAAAAAGTGTATTGAAAGGCAACCTCCGCCGATTGAACGACAAGATCAGGATCTATGCCGAATTGATTGATGTGGCCACACAAAAAAGCCTGTGGAGTGAAACCATTGAAAAAGATTACTCAAAAATTTTTGACATACAAAG